>JAGCSA010000034.1 GCA_017964405.1 Bacilli bacterium | reverse complement strand
GTTTTGTATTAGGGCTTTTAATTTTATCGAAACATACGATAGGTCTTCCTGTCTTTGTTCTTACGTGTATAGGAGTGAGAGATTGGAAGAGAATCTTGAAAAGAGTGAATGGATGTGTGATTCCTCTTTTAATCTTTTGTTTATATTTAGTGATTACTGGATCTTTCTTTTCTTTTTTAGATTTATGTTTCTTTGGATTATTTGATTTTGGTAGTAGTAATCATTTACTCATTAATTGGTGTGTTGTTTTAACAGGGATTTTTTTAATTCTTATTGGTTATCATTTATGGAAACATCCTAAAAACATGGGGTTTTATTATGCATTAGGAGCTTTCTTTTTAGTATTTCCTATTTGTGATTTGGGACATTTTCCTTATTTCTTTTCTTTTACGTTACTTCCTTTTTTAGATTTATATCAAGATAAAATCAAACTCCAATTATTACCTTATTTATTGATTCTAGTTTTTGTAGCGATGAATGTTATTCTTCGATGGGATACGTACAAAGAAATTACGTTTTCTCCTTATCGTCATTTTGAAGGGACATTTATGTATGAACCTTCTATTCCTGCGATTAATGAGGTAGTAGAAGAGGTTTCTTCTCACGAGAAGTCCGTTGTGATTGATGGTACAGGAATGTTTTTCAATATTATTATGGATCGTCCGATTGATTATTTTGGAGTCCCTTTGCATGGAAATTATGGATACAATGGTAGTCAGAAAATGATTCAAAGGATAGAAAAAATGCATGATACATATTTTTATTTAGATTATCGTTATTATGATGCGATTATTTCTGGTAAGAATCCAGATGATACGCAGTTTGATGTTGATATTGTGGGATACGTTATTGACAATTCCCATGAAGTAGGAAAAGTGGGTTTATTTACGATTTATTATTATGCATGAAAGGAGGAATTCTATGAAATATTTGAAGAAGTATTATCATTATTATCTTTGTTTTTTGCTTTTCTTTTTTGGAATTCTTTTTTTAGGATATAACAATACCGATAATATTTGGAATTATGGAATGGCTCATGCGATCCGAATAGGGGAGATTCCTTATCGGGATTTTAATATTATTACGACTCCTTTATATGCTTATTTGATGAGTTTCTTTTTACTCTTTTCTGATCAGTATTTATTCTTTGTATTCGGACAATCTTTCTTAGGAGTATTTGCTTATTCTTTTGTTTATCAAATGATTGGGAAAAAAGTATTTTATTTGATACCAGCTATTTTATTAGGATTTGGTTATTTATTCTTTCCGAATTATAATTTTTTAGTTTTAGTGTTTTTAGTTCTTTTACTTTATTTGGAAAAAGAGGAGAAGAGTGATTATTTAATTGGATTTATCTTAGGACTTCTTGTATTAACCAAACATACGATGGGAGTTGTGATTATTCTTTGTTCTTTTTTATCTACTAAGAGTATTAAAAAATGTTGGCATCGTATTTTAGGAATGTTGGGACTAGGAATCCTCTTTGTAGTTTTTCTTTTGGTTACAGGAGCATTTCCTTCTTTTTGGAATTTATCTGTAGCAGGATTATTTGATTTTGGAGGCAATAATCATTATCGAAGTCCTTTCTTCCTAGTATTATCCCTTATTTGTTTCCTTTATTGTATTTATCGGTTTATCAAATATAAGGGGGATGTTTCCAATTATTATTATTTAGGAAGTTTCTTCTTTCTATTTCCTTTAGTTGATTTATTTCATTTTCAATACTTAGCTTGTATGACATTGATTCTGATTCTGATGAATCTTAAAGATAAAGAGATTCCTAAAGTTGTGAAATCGGGAGTGATTGTTTTATTTGTCTTTTCTATTCTATTAAATGTTTGTTATCATGCAGATGTCTATTCTCATAGTCAGTTTAGTCAAACAAATCACTTTATGGGATATTTAACGACTAGGGAATATGAAGAACATTTTCAAGAAGTATTAGAAGATTATGAATCGAGAGAGAATAACTGGATGTTTAATTATCATAATATGTTTTTTGATATTGCATCGAATCATCCAATTTCTTATATGGATATTCCTTTATATGGAAATTTTGGATATGATGGAACAAATTCTATGATTAAGAAGGTGGATGATATGCATGATGTATACTTTTATGTTTCGGATCATGAAAATATTCAATATGCGAAAGAAATCTATGAACATATTAAAGAAACCTCTACTTATTCTTATTCTGTATGGATTTTTGATGTTTATTATAAAGAATAAATGTTCTTTGCAAAAAAAGGAAATTATAGTATAATAAAGTTTGAAGATAGGAGATGAAATTCGATGAGTGAGATTTATACTGGCATTGATCTTGGAAGCGATAAGATAAAAATCATCGTATGTGAAAAAATCGATCAGAACTATCATGTTTTAGCTTGTACCAGTAGTCCCTCTTCTGGTGTAAAAAATGGTTTTATCTCTGATATGAAGTCTGCTGTTTCTAGTTGTAAGAATGCAGTAAGAGAAGTAAGTGAACATTTAGGAGTAAGAGTTACGAAAGTAGTCGCTTGTGTTCCTCCTGAAGGTTGTACGATGGATATTATTACAGGAGAAGCAGATGTATTAGATCCTGAAAATATTACAGGAACTGATGTTAGTAATGTATTACAGGATTCTTTAAAAGATATTAATTTTGAGGAAGATGAATTAGTAACGGCTATGCCGATTAATTTTAATATAGATGAAGAGACAACGGTGCATGATCCAAAGGGGATGAAAGGACAAAGACTATCTGCAAGGGTAGTTGTTAGTACAACTCCCAAAGAACCATTGTATCGGATGCTAGAAGTCTTAAAATTAGCTGGTTTAGAGACGATTGATATTTGTTATGGATCTTTTGGAGATTATTATTGTTTAAAAGATTCTAAATATGATGAAGTTGTAGGAGCTGTTATTAACATTGGAGAAGAAGCGACAGATATTTCTATTTTTAATCGAGGTATTCAGATTAAACATGGTAGTATTCCTGTTGGTAGTAAGAATGTTGATAAAGACTTAACGTATGCTTATAAGTGTAAATTGAGTGACTCTCGTGCGATGAAAGAAAAGTTTGCTGTTGCGGTTGCTAGTTATGCAGAAGAAGGGGAAACTTGGGAGTTACCAGTAGATTCTGAAGAAGTCAAAATGGTGAATCAAGTTAATGCTTCTAAAATTGTAGAAGCAAGGGTTCGTGAGATATTAAATGTTAGTAAAAATGAAATAAAAAACTTAACAAATAGAGAAATACGTTATATAATAATAACAGGTGGCTTAAGTGAATTGGCTGGTTTCCAATACTTGGTAGAACAAGAATTTGGAGTGATGGCCACTGTTTGTAATTTAACTGCTATGGGGATTCGTCATAATCAATTTAGTAGTTGTTATGGAATTATTAAGTATTTTAATGATAAACTAGATTTAAGAGGTAAAACCTATAATATGTTTTCTGATGAGGAAAGAGAAAAAATGACAAAGGTTGATGCTTCCGAGATTTTAGATAATATTAGTGGTAAAGTGTTTGGACACTTTTTCGATGATTAAGGAGGAAAAAGTATGATAGGCGGATTAGAAATGGATCAATTAGCAAAAATCAAAGTCATCGGTATTGGTGGTGGCGGTGGTAATGCTGTTAATCGTATGATAGAGTCAGGAGTTAAAGGAGTAGAGTTTATTGCTGCTAATACAGATTTGCAAGTATTAAATTCTTCTAAAGCGGATATTAAAATCCAAATTGGAGCTACTTTAACGGATGGTCTTGGAGCAGGTGGAAAACCAGAAGTTGGTCGTGAATCTGCTGTTGAGTCTAAGAAAGAAATTGAAGACGCTTTGAGTGGTGCCGATATGGTATTCATTACAGCTGGAATGGGTGGAGGTACTGGAACAGGTGCTGCTGCTGTTGTAGCTGAAATTGCTCAAGGATTAGGTGCTTTAACGGTTGCGATTGTTACAAAACCTTTCTCTTTTGAAGGAAAGAGAAGAATGGATAACGCATTAGCAGGTATTGAAGAATTAAGAAAACATGTTGATACCTTAATTGTTATTCCAAATGATCGTTTAAGAGAGATTATTGATAAATCTACTCCAATGTTAGAGGCATTTAAAGAAGTTGATAATGTATTACGTCGTGGTGTTCAATCTATTTCCGATTTAATTGCTGTTGTAGGATTAGTTAACCTAGACTTTGCAGATGTTAAAGCGATTATGGAAGATTCTGGACGTGCTATTATCGGTATTGGTATTGGAATGGGTGAAGATCGAGCATTAGAAGCTGCTAGACAAGCTGTTTCTTCTCCATTACTAGAACAATCTATTGAAGGAGCAACCGATGCCATTATCAATATTACAGGTGGTGTTAACTTAACCTTATTCGAAGCTGAACAAGCTGCTGAGGTTGTTAGAAGTGCTGCTAATACGGATATCAATACAATCTTTGGTTCTGTTATTAATGAGAACTTAAGTGATGAAGTGATTGTTACTGTTATTGCAACAGGATTTGATAAAAAGAAAGCACCAGAACCAATTTATAGCAATGGAGCTAATAAAGAAATTCCTGCTCCTGCGAATAACCCAGGTGTTCAAGGACAAAGAAGAAGTACTCCTAGAGAGGAATATACTTCTTATCAACCAGAAGCTTTAGGAGAAGATGATTCTTCTGATGATACCTCTTCTGGAGCAGATTACGAAGTTCCTTCTTTCCTAAGAAATCGAAATTATTAAAAAGTAAACGAAAGTTTACTTTTTTATTTTTTTGTTCTTTTTTGTGATATATTAAAATAGAGGTAATGCTTATGATGTTTTTATGGACCATGAATGATTGTTCTTCTCCGGACTTGATTCCTATTATGTCAGCTGTTCGGAAGATTCTTCAACTTATACAGATCATTGCACCTATTTTATTAATGGTTATGGCTGTCATTCATTTGATTCGATTAATCAAAGATCCAGAGGATAAGAAGGGGCTATCTCGTATTAAAAATTCTTTGTTGGCTGCAGCGATTCTCTTTTTTATTCCGATGCTTGTGGATGTTTTGATGAATGTATTGGGAACGAATTTTACGATTAGTTCTTGTTGGAATTCTGCGAAAGCAGAAACGGGAACTCCCTCTTATATTGATCCTTATGAACAAAAGAAAACAAAAACATATACCGATCCTTCTCAATATGAAAAGGGTACTCCTAAGATTGTTGCCGATCCTGGAGTTTCAGAGGGTGCCCAAGGTGGCATTACTTATTATGTTTATGTTCCAAAAAATGCGACGGCAGGACTTCCTTTATTCATGTGGTTACATGGAGATGGTGGTAGTGCCAATAATGCGAAAAATAATCCTTTGGGAGCGAATGCTGAAAAAGCAGGATATCCTGCGATTGTTGTTTCTCCTCATACTCCGAATTTAGGTAGTACAGGAAATCCTGGTTGGTATGAAGGGGGACATCTAGGAGAACTCAAAAAAATCATTGATGAGGTCTGTTCCGAGTATCAATGTGATTTAAAAAATATCAATATTGGAGGACACTCTCGGGGAGCGATTGGTACTTGGATGATGGTCAGTCAATATCCCGGTTTCTTCCATGCGGCAGCACCGGTTAGTTGTTGCAAATCGAGTGGCTTTCATCCAGAGAGTTTTACAGGAGTCAAAGTATGGGCTATGCGTGGTAGTGGAGCAGGATCTGGTTCTAGTAATGATGATACATATGCCAATTGTATGCAGAGTAGTGTGAATGCAGTGAAACCTTATGCCAAAACTGTTCAATATACCATTCTTCCGAATACCAGTCATGGTGGTGCCGGAAGTAATGCCATTTCTAATACCGAAATGATTCGATTTGTTCTTTCTGACTAAAAAAAACAACTTACGTTGTTTTTTTCTTTTAATAATAAGATTTTTGTTCCCATTTCTTTTTCTTTTCAGCTGCTGTTATAATCTGGGTTAAAATATTTAAAGCAATTTGTTCTGTTTTTCTTTCTTGATCTCTTAGGGGATTAAATTCTACTAAATCAAAAGATAAGATATCTTTCATATGATTGACTAAGTATTCATTGATTTTCATGGCTTCTTCTTCGGTAATTCCTTCATATTCTGGAACGGATACTCCCGGAGCTACATAAGGATCTATTACATCAATATCATAGCTAACATGAATTCCTTTTGTTTTAAATCCTGCAATTTTAAAAGCTTCATCCATGACAGCTTCAATTCCTTTTTCTCGAATATCTTCTGTTGAGAAAACGGTTACTCCTGCATAACGAAGATTATCTTTTTCTGCATCATCAATACTTCTTGCTCCAACGACTACGGTACGAGATGGTTGAATAATTTTACCATCATGGTAATATCTTAATTCATTACACTTATAACCGGTAATGGCTGCGAGTGGTAGACCATGAATATTTCCAGTAATCGTTGTTTCAAAGGTATTGTAGTCTGTATGGGCATCAATCCAAATAATTCCAACATCGACATTTACCTTACAGGAGGCTAGGGCAGAAGCAATCGCAACTGAATGGTCTCCTCCAATCATAATCGGAAAATACTCTTCTTTCATCTTATCTACCATATTTTTATATAATTCGGTATTAAATTTTTCTACTTCATATTCGTTTTTTCTTCTATCTCCGAAGTTTCTACTTTTTATAATATTAGCATCTTGTTGTAGAAGCATACTTTCTCCTTTATAAAAAGTACTTAAGTCATTCATTAATTGTTTAGGACCAAGACTTGCTCCATCGATATGGACTCCTAAGTCAGATCCTGCTCCAAAGATCATTGTTCTCATATTATCACCATATTCATTTTAACGTAAATTTCGTTTGGCTTCAAGAAAAAACCTTTCATTTATAAGGCCTTTACTGTATAATAACTCTAGGTGATAACATGAAAAAACTAAGTGAAATCTATCCAGAAATTTCGAGTGATGTCGAAATTCAAAATATATGTATTAATTCCAAAGAAGCACAAGAAGGAGATATTTTTGTTTGTACGAAAGGTGTTACAGCAGATAGACATGATTATATTGATGATGCGATTCTTCATGGAGCAAGTGCTGTTGTAGTATCCAAAGATGTAGGAGAAAAAAGTGTTCCGATTGTCAAAGTAGAAGATACGAATAAAGAACTTCCTTTTCTATGTCAACGTTTCTATGATTATCCTGATCACAAACTTACGATGATTGGTGTTACGGGAACGGATGGAAAGACAACGACAACTACGATTATTCAAACCTTAATTGGTAGTGATAAATGTGGTTATATTGGAACGAATGGAAGAAACTGTGCTAAGTTTACGGGAGATAATCCTAATACAACACCAGATGCCCATAACTTATATAAATATTTATCAGAATTTGTGGATTATGGTTGTACGTATACGGCCATGGAGGCTTCTAGTGAAGCATTCTTTCGTGGAAGACTACTAGCGATGGAATATGATATTAGTGCTTATACGAATATTACTTCTGAACATTTAAATATTCATGGTTCTTTTGAGAATTATTTAGATTCTAAATTAAATCTATTCCGTCAAACCAAAAAAGACGGTTATTGTATTTTAAATCATGATGATCCCTATTTTGAACAAGCGAAAGAAGCTTGTAATGGAAAAGTTCTTACTTATGGAGTAGGAGAAGAAAATGATTTACAAATTCAGTCTTTTGAGGTATCTCCTGATCATACGGATATTGTATTAATTTATAATGGAGAAAAACATTCCTTTACTTCTCCGTTACTGGGAGACTTCAATGTCTATAATCTAGCTTGTGCTATGTTGTGTTGTCTTGCATTAGGATTTTCTTGGGATGAGTTAGAAAATAGAATAGGAGAAGTAAAAGTCAGTGGTCGATTAGAACTACTTGATACTAATACTCCTTACTATGTCATGGTTGATTATGCCCATACTCCGAATGGTATTTCGAAACTATTAAACTTTGTTCATACATTAAAGATTAACAGAAGTATTGTAGTGATTGGACAAGCAGGAGAAAGAGATCCTTATAAGAGACCTAAAGTAGGAAATGTGGTAGTGGAGAATGCTAGTTATGCGATCTTTACCTATGAAGATCCTAGAAGTGAAGATCCACAAAAAATTTGTGAGGATATTATTTCCGAATTAAAAGAGACACACGATAATTATGAGATTGTGATTGATCGAAGAGAAGCGATTCAAAAAGCAGTTGATATGGCAGAAGAAGGAGATATGGTTCTAATTCTTGGAAAAGGAAATGAAACCTATGAGAAGTTAAAGACAGAGACTATCTACTTTAACGATATTGAAGAAGCTTATCAAGCAGTAGAGAATCGAAAAGCAAAAGAGTAAATCTTTTGCTTTTTTTGTTGTTTTGTGGTATAATAACAGGCAAATTTTGAGAGGGGGGTTTTTATGTATACGTGTGTATATGATAGTTGGGATTCTGATCGTTTTCCAGGATATCAAGAATGCATGGATCATTTATATGATCGTTCTTTGTTATATTATCAACAAGTACCTTTTGAGAAGAATGAAGAACAAGATAAAAGGTCTCTACAAATGATGTTTGGTTTCATGGAATATTATTTTGCAGCTATTATGAAATTAGGATTTGTTGGAAAAAGTAATTTTTCTACTGTTTTAGAACAAATGAAAAGTATTCAATCGGTTGAATTATTAGATCCTGCTTTAAGAGAGAGAATCAATGGTCTTACCTATAAAGGTCGTATGATTATGAATCCAACCCCTCAAAATTATTCGGGATTAGATCAATCTTCTTCTTTTCAATTAGCGATGTATCATGAATTAGGTCATATTATTACTTCTTGTAATAAAGAAGATTTAGAGTTTTTGCAAACTTGTGTTTTCCATCCTACTGATATTTCTAAAGAACCTTATTATTTTCAAAAAGGAATTGAATTATTAGATGAAGTGGTTGCAGAAAATGTAGGAGAAGCTGTTTTATATGATCGAAATCGTATTCCTAGACCAGAACCATTTGTATCCATTCAACCTGTTTTATATCCGAATGGTCAATTTCTAACAAATTTTGCAGAATACCGTGAGTTTCAAGAATTAGCTTATCGTTTTGCAAAGTGTTTGGATTTTATTCCAGAGGAAAAGAAATCTTCTATGGATGATTGTCTACATGCTTTTTCAAAAGCTATGTTTTCCAAAGATTTTTGTATGAAGATGTTTGATGAATTTAAAAAAGATCCTGAAAAAGGGAATGATTTGATTGATATGATGTGCTGTATGGGTAAAATTAAAGAAGCTAAATATTCTTCTTTTGGACTTGGTACGTTAGAAAAAGATCAGTTAGATGTTACCAGTTCTTTTGAAATCTTTGATCGAATTGCTTCTACGTATGAATCTAGTGAAGATTGTAAAGAAAATTCCAAAATACAAAGCTAGTCTTTGTATTTTTTTTCTTCTATGATATAGTTAGGTAGGTGATGAGACATGGCAGTTAAAATTATTAAATGGATGCTTGTTGTTAGCTGTATGATTAGTATTTTTTGTTTTTCTGCTGATACAGCAGATGAATCTACTATGAAAAGTAATCATGTCATTGTCTCTATTGCAGAATTATTTGTAGGACATAATCTTTCTTTAGAAGAGAGAGAAGAAAAAATAGAAGAGTATGTTACATTGGTAAGAAAAGGAGCTCATTTTTTGATTTATTTTGTATTAGGATTCTTGATGATTAGTTTACTGATTGAATATAAAGAGATGCATTGGAAGCTATTATTTTTAGCTTTCTTGTTCTCTACTTTGTATGCTTTTAGTGATGAGATTCATCAACTCTTTGTTCCTGGAAGAAGTGGTAGTATAATAGATGTAGGAATTGATAGTATTGGTTCTTATTTTGGAGTATTACTGTATTCCTTTTATTACCGATTAAGGAGGAAACATGAATAAGAAAAAACAATTTGCAAAAACAACGATTATTATTTTCTTTGGAAAAGTTTGTACGCAATTAATTTCTTTCTTTTTATTGCCTTTATATACTGCTTATTTGGTAAAAGCAGAATATGGTATAGTTGATTTAATTCAGACGTATGTTACTTTATTTGTTCCGATTATTACGATGGAATTAGAAATGAGTATCTTCCGTTTTTTGATTGATTCTAGAGGAAAAGAGAAAGATACGGAGAAACTGATTAGTAATGATTTTTATGTACTGGGAATTAGTTTAACGATATTTACGATTCTCTATTTTATTGTGACGAGTTTTGTTAATATTCCTTTCCGTTTTGTCATTTGGATTGATGTCATTGTCTGTGTCTTATCTGGTAACTTTTTGCAAGTAGCGAGAGGATTTGGAAAGACCTTAGATTTTTCAATTAGTTGTATTTTAACGGGATTAACAACGGTTTGTAGTAATATTTTCTTAATTGTATATTGTGGAATGCAGGCAGAAGGTATGATTATTTCGATGGCTTTGGCTAATTTTGTCTGTGCTTTCTATTTGTTTATTCGATTGGGATTAATTAAAAAGATTCATTTTAATCTAGTAGATCACAAATTATTAAAAGAAATGTATAAGTATTCGATTCCTTTAGTTCCGAATGGAATTAGTTGGTGGATTGTGAACGTTAGTGATCGTAGTATTATTTCTCTTATTTTAGGAGCTGCTGCTAATGGAGTTTATGCGATTAGTAACAAATTTCCAACGATTCTTTCTAGTTTAACAGGAATCTTTAATTTAAGTTGGAGTGAGAGTGCTTCTCTCCATATTAATAGTCCGGATCGAGATGAATTCTTTTCGGATATTGCGAATACGATTATGAAGTTATTTGTTGCATTAGGAGTAGGCATGATTGCTTGTATGCCATTTGTATTTCCGATTATGATTAATAAAGAATATGACGATGCTTATTTTTATATTCCACCATTAGTATTAGCAACCATCTTTAATGTGGCGATCTGCTTGTATAGTCAAATCTATTTAGCAAAGAAGATGAGTAAACAAGTTGCGACTACTACCATAATTGGAGCCATTATCAATATTGTCATCAATGTTATCTTTATCAAATATATTGGTTTATTTGCAGCTGCTATTTCCACAACGATTTCTTACTTTGTTATGTTCTTCTACCGACATATTGATTTAAAGAAATATGTAAAGATTCAATATGAAAAAGGATTATTCTTAAAGAGTTTTTGTATCTTTATATTTGCTATTTTCTTTTACTACTATAATCAGTGGTATACGAATATTATTAGTTTGATTGTTGTTTGTATTTATGCATTCCTTACAAACTATGATTTCTTAAAGAGTAGTTTTTTAACGATATTTCATAAAATTAAACATGAATAAAAAGAGAATCATTTGATTCTCTTTTTTATGAATTTACAAAAATGACTTCTTCTTATATAATATAAGAGTAGTGAGATGGTCCTTATGAAAAAATTATTTCGAAAATTTGGATTTACGAAGAACTTTCTATTATGGGGATTTTGTTTGATCCTTTTCTTTGTTGCGATCTATTTAGCAAAAGTAGCATTATTCCCTGAAATAATTCTAAAAGGTAATTCTAGAATTACTTTAGAGTATCAAGAAAAATATAAAGAAAAAGGATATGAAGCTTCTTTCTTAGGACAAGATATTAGTGAGGAAGTCAAAGTAAAAGGAAAAGTAAATCCTGATAAATTAGGAGATTATACGATTACGTATGAAGTAGGAAAGGGATTCTTTTCTAAAAAAGTAACGAGATATATTTCGGTTGTTGATCAGACAAAACCAAAATTAGAAATTGATAATAAAGATGTTTATGTGTGCCCTGGTACTGAATATAAAGCAGTAGAAGTAGCTGCTCATGATAATTATGATGGAGATTTAACGAAGAAAGTTACGAATACGATTAAAAAAGATAAAGTGATTTATTCTGTATCGGATAGTAGTGGAAATAAAAAGTCAGTTACGAAGAAATTATTATTTGAAGATATAGAGAAACCGGTTGTTACGTTAAATGGAGGAGAAGTTGTCTCTATCTGTGCGAATGAAGTTTATAAGGAACCAGGTTATCAAGCTATGGATAATTGTGATTCTGATTTAACGAATCAAGTTGTTGTAGATGGTAGTGTTGATAATAGTTTGATTGGAGAATATCAATTAACGTATCAAGTAAAAGATAAAGCAGGAAATGAAGGATCTGCTAGTAGAAAAGTCGTTGTCAGTGATTCGGATGCTCCAGGTGTTGTTTATTTAACCTTTGATGATGGTCCTAATGAAGGAACAACGGATGTCATTTTGGATATTCTAAAAGAAGAAGGAGTACAAGCTACTTTCTTTGTCACCAATAAAGGACCTGATTATTTAATTGAGAGAGAATATAATGAAGGTCATACGGTTGCTCTTCATACGGCTTCTCATGATTATTCGATTGTTTATCGTTCAGATGAATCTTATTTCAATGATTTACAAATTGTTAGTGACCGAGTAGAGAGAATTACAGGACAAAAGTCTATGTTTATTCGTTTCCCAGGAGGTGCTAGTAACACGATTAGTCGTCGTTATTCTCCTGGTATTATGTCTCGTCTAACAACAGAAGTATTAAATAGAGGTTATAAATATTATGACTGGAATATTTCTTCTGGAGATGCAGGAGGAACTACCCAAGCAAAAGGTGTTTACTGGAATGTGGTATCTGGTCTTCGAAAAGATCGTGTCAATATGGTTTTAATGCATGATATTAAACCTCATACTAGAGATGCTTTAAGAGATATTATTCATTATTGTAAAGAAAATGGATATCAAATGAAAAAGATTAATAATTGTACAACAATGATTACACAAAAGGTTAATAATTAAGGGATGATTTCATGAGTGAAGAACAATTATCTGCCTTTTTAGAAACGGCTAGTTTTCGAGTAAAAAAGATTTTACAAGAATATTCTTCAGGAGACTTATTGAGAGTTCAGCATTTTCTAGATCCTGTTTTATATCAAAGACTTCAAAAAGAACTCAATTTTAATTTAAAAAATGATCAAAGAAAAGTGTATGAAGAGATTCATGTAGATTCTACTTTGAATCGGGAATATACAGAAAATGATTCTTTCTTTGTAGAAGTACTTTGTACTTGTAAATGTATTTCTTATATAGCAAGAAAAGAGGAAGTATTATTTGGATTAAAGGATCGTCGTACGACCTTTGCTTTTCCTGTTTTATTTGAAAAAAAGAAGGATGCAAAAGACGTTATGGTCGATCGTTGTTTAGGATGTGGAAATCCTCTTCCGATTGATCGAAATGGAGTTTGTCCTCAATGTGGAAGAGTCTATGATTTGGCATTATTTGATTATGTGATCAAAGAAATGGGGTTGTAATGTATGAAAAAAGTATTTTTCATTCTCCTTGTACTTAGTGTTTTTTTTCTAACACCTGTCTATGCTGATTCTGGATGGGATAGTAGTTATGATAGTGGATATAGTGGAGGAGATTATTTCGATTCTGGTTCTTCTTCTGACTATGACAGTTATGGAGGAGGTAGTGGAGGAATCTCTTTTAGAGGATTCGGAATTCCTTCTTTTACGGGAGTTATTATCGCAGCTGTTGTTGCTATTTCTACTATGCGAAAGAAAAAGAAAAAGAGTGGTGGATTTATTCCGGATGATAATAATAAGGCAGAAGATGTTATTATTTCTCGTGGAATGGAAAGAGACCATGAATCTGTAGAATTATTAGATTCGAATTATGATATGATTATTCAAAAATATTTACCAGATTCTTCTGAAGAGAAACTATTAGAAGAGTTCTATCACATCTATTTAGAAGTACAAAAAGCTTGGATGGATTTTGATTATGTTTCTTTAGAAAAATATTGTTCTAATACATTATTTGAATCTTATCGGTCTGACTTGGAAGCATTAAAAGAAAAACATGGTAAGAATATCATGAGTGATTTTCAATTAAAGAATTCCGCTATTCGTGAAATAGAAGAAAAAGAACATCAAGTAGTTGTCGATGCCTTTCTTGCTGTTTCTTTGAAAGATTATGTGATCAATGAAGATACAGGAGAAGTAATCAGAGGAGATAAGGAAACTGTTATTACCAATTCTTATGATTTAGAATTTATTATGGATTTAGATGGTGTTGAGAATTGTCCTAGTTGTGGGGCGAAACTTACGAGTAGAGTTTGCGATTCTTGTGGAACCACTGTCGATAAAAAGAAAGATACTTTTGTTTTAAACCAAAAAGGGATTATGGGAAAATAGACAAACCATTCAAAATCATATATAATACTGAAAGAGGTTTTTTATGGGGTATTTTAGACCAACGATATATCAAAAAAGTATTTTTGAGATTGATTATGCTCATTTAAAAGAACTTGGCATTACTTGCCTTGTTTTTGACTTGGATAATACCCTTGGTTTAATGGAACATAAAAGATGTCCTCGGAAAGTAAAACAATTAATTCAATCTTTAAAAGAAGAGTTTTTAGTTTTAATTTGTTCTAATAATATGAGAAGAAGAATTAAACCTTATTTAAAAGATCTAGGGGTAGGGGGAGTTTGCTGGAGTATGAAACCATCTACTCTTGGACTTCAAAGAATTAAAATGAAATACCATTTGAAGAAAAAAGAAATGTGTATGATTGGAGATCAAATGGTTACCGATATTTTAGCTGCTAACAGATTCCATATTATGAGTGTGTTAGTGGATCCGATGGGAGAAAAAGAATTACTCATTACGGGAATTAATCGAGATCTAGAAGCGAAAATTATTAGAAGATATCAAAAAAAAGGAATATTTGAAAGAGGGAAATACTATGAATAATGAAGAAAGCGAGAAACGATGTCAAGGTTGTGGTGTCTTATTACAAGATCAAAATGTATTACAAGAAGGATACACTACGAATTTAGAGAATGATATTTGTCAGAGATGTTTTCGTATGAAAAACTATGGGGAATACCAAGTGGTTGTAAAATCAAATGATGAATATATTGATATCTTAAAAGAAGTAGGAGAAACCAAAGATTTAGTTTTATATATTACGGATTTACTAAATCTAGAAAAGAATATTGAACAAATTCGTTCTATTATTCCGAATAAAATGATTTTAGTATTAAATAAAATGGATGTTTTACCAAAATCCGTGAAAGAAGAAAAACTAAAAGCCTACTTAGAGGGAATGAATATTCATTTTGAAGAGATTATTGTGATTAGTACTGCGAAAAATTATAATATCGATTATTTATTAAAGAGAATCAAGTACTATCAAACTTCTAAGAATGTATATGTAGTAGGTCATACGAATGCGGGTAAGAGTAGTTTGATTAATAAGTTAATCAAGAACTATTCTGAAAATACACAAGAATTAACCATGAGTCCACTACCTAGTACCACTTTAAGTACGATTCAAATTGATATTAATGAACATTTAACTTTAATTGATACACCAGGACTTGTCGATACCGGTTCAATCTTGAATCATGTAGATCCGAAAATGGTCAAGAAAATCTCTCCCAAAGCGGAGATTAAACCTCGTACTTATCAATTAAAGAAGAATCAATCTATCGTGATTGAAAACTTAATTCGAATTGACTATGTAGAAGGAGAGAAGAACAGTTTTACTTTATTTGTATCGAACGATTTAAAAGTAAAACGTTTATTAAATATCTTTCATAATAAAGAATTAAAAGATCAGAATAAAATTACGTATAATGTTAAATACGATGAAGATTTAGTCATCAGTGGTCTTGGTTTTGTTAAGATTGTTGATAAAGGAGTTATCGATGTTTATATCGATAAAGATGTGGATACGTTTATGAGAAGAAGTCTTATTTAGACTTCTTTTTTTATTTTTTTTATTGTATAATTACATCATAGGAGAGTGAAGATATGAGAAAGAGATCTTTATTCTTAGGTTTAATCCTATTAGTACTAGGATTAGGACTAGGTTATGCCTTTTTAACAACAACCCTTAATATATCTGGTACGGCAGATGTTGATTCCAATACTTGGAATGTCTACTGGGATAATGTAGTTGTAACAGAAGCTTCTGTTAGTGCTAGTACTCCTGTCATTGATTCTAGTAAAACAACAGTTACGTTTAGTGTTCATTTGTCTAAACCAGGTGATTTCTATGAGTTTACTGTTGATGCGAAAAACGATGGGTCGATTGATGCGATGATCGATACGATTACAAAGACAACAAATATTCCTTCCTATTTAAATTATGCTGTTACATATGAAGACAATTATCCTATCGTTGATAAACAACTATTGAAATCCCATCAAAAAGAAGTTTATAAAGTAAAAGTAGAATATAGAACCGATATCAATTCAAGTGATTTGCCTTCTACAGCAAGTTCTATCAATCTAACATTTGGTATTTCTTATCTTCAATCAGATAGCAGTGCGATTCGAGTAAGAAATTATCGTTATTTTAGAAGATTAAATTATAGTTATCGATTGGAAGATTCTATTCCAGATTTGTACCATAATCAGGGAGCTTTTTATAGTCAAGGCTGCTATGATGATTTAGATGGATTTGCTTCATTATCCTCATTTATTCGTTATACATATGATGATAATGAGATTATAACCAATCTAGCTGTTGGATTATCTGTATCTGAGAACCAACTTATATATTTATATCCAGGGGAAGAACAATATGATAGAAATGTTTCTACAATAACGGAAGCTTTTTCAGAAGGGACTTGTGAAGCTATTGGTACAACGGGAATGCAGTGTTATATTAATAACCAAGGCGGATATTTTCCATATGTGAAAGTATATCAGAATGGCAGTATCAGTGCACAAAATGATTGCTTAGATTGTCAAATAAGGGATACAGGGTATTCTTCCTGTAGTCTTGTTCATACAACAGAATGTTATGGATAGTTTTTATGATTCTCGTAGCATTAAAGTAAATGATGTGAAATTATAATTATCCTTTTCTATATCTTTTTTTGAGGGGAGAGTGAAGATATGAGAAATCAAAGAAAAAATACAATTGTTGTTTGTATCTTGTTTTTGATTTTGTTCCTAGGACTAGGTTATGCTTTTTTAACGACGACTCTTAATATATCTGGTACGACTGATGTAGATTCCAATACTTGGAATGTTTATTGGGATAATGTAGTTGTAACAGAAGGATCTGTTAGTGCTAGTACTCCTGTCATTGATTCTAGTAAAACAACAGTTACGTTTAGTGTTCATTTGTCTAAACCAGGAGACTTCTATGAGTTTACTGTTGATGCGAAGAATGATGGGTCAATTGATGCCATGATCGATACGATTACAAAGACTATTAATAATAGTACTACTGTTCCTAGTTATTTGAATTATACGGTTACTTATGGTGATGATGAAGAAATTGCTTCTAAACATTTATTAGAGGCTAATCATAAAGAGATTTATAAAGTAAGGGTTGAATATAATCAAAATATTGATGCGAATGAATTACCAAGTGAAGCAGCATCCCTTTCTATGAGTTTTGGATTATCTTATATCCAGGCAGATAGTAGTGCTGTTCGTTTGAGAACAACGGTATATTCTGTATCTACTACTGATTTTAGGATAGGATTCAGTATTCCTGATGGAGAAACAACTTATAATACTTATCAAGAAGCAATGGATGATTTCGGCATGCCATTTTGTATTAAGCATATTGTAATAAATGATATAATAAAAGAATCTTATGTTATGTTTTTGAAGGATAATGTTCCTTATGAGCTGCGAGTGGGTGGAAGAGGATATAACTCTCAAGCCCATACTTATTATGGGGATTCCATTTATTATGAGTCTAACAAGGATATTTTGATTAGTGCCTTTGGAGCAGAAAATTGTTCTGAAAGTTCTTGGGAATTTCATTGTGTTATACCAGGCCTATATGCTTCTGTTTCTCGAAATGCATTTATAGCAGCAGATTTTAATGATAGTACAGGTGGATGTGCATCTGATGATAATAAAACTAATTGTTGGACAGCATAGATTATGAAACTGTGGAAATTTTTTCCACAGTTTCTTTTTTTAGTTGTCAAAGATGTGTAAAAATTGTAAAAGTTCTTTTTGGAGACTTTACTTTTTTACACTTTTTTTGTAGTATATTATTAAGTAGTGGTTGATTGTGGTGAAAAGTGGGGGATGGATATGTTCATAGGAGAATATCATCATTCAATTGACGAAAAGGGAAGAATCATTATTCCTGCAAAGTTTCGTGACGAGTTAGGAGATTCTTTCATTGTTACTAGAGGTATTGAAAACTGTCTTTTCGTGTACCCTAATAAGAATTGGAATGATATCTGTGAAAAATTAAATTCATTACCTTTCACTAAAAAAGATGCGAGAGTTTTTAATCGCTTCTTTATGTCAGGTGCTACCGGAGTAGAATTGGATAAACAGGGTCGTATTAATATTTCTACCCCATTAATCGAATATGCACATTTATCCAAAGAGTGTGTTGTAATCGGTACGGGGGATCGACTAGAAATATGGTCTTTAGAAGACTGGACTCAATTCTTTAATTCTACACAGGATAATATGTCAGACATAGCCGAAAATTTATTTAACGAGAGTGTGAATCTATGATGGAGAAGCATATCAGCGTTCTACTGAATGAAACTATTTCCTCCCTAAATTTAAACGAAAATAGTATTATTGTAGATGCAACGTTAGGCTATGGTGGACATAGTAGTAACATCTTGGAGAGAATAAATATGGGGTATTTATTCGCCTTTGACCAGGATAGTGAAGCAATTCGGCATAGCACCGATCGCTTATCTAAGATCGGTGCTAACTTCACTATCGTACAAAGTAACTTTGTTCATATGAAAGAAGAACTAGAAAAAAGAGGTGTATCTCAAGTTGACGGAGTATTATTCGACTTGGGGGTTTCTTCGCCTCAATTAGATGATGAAGAAAGAGGTTTTTCTTTTCATCATGATGCAAAACTTGATATGCGAATGGATCAATCCCAGAAATTAACAGCTTATGATGTTGTAAATACATATTCGAGAGAAAAATTGACTCGAATATTTTATGAATATGGAGAGGATCGTTTTTCTTCCAATATTGCGAAAAAGATAGTAGAGTATCGGGAGAAAAAACCAATTGAAACGACTTTGGAATTAGTAGAAGTGATTAAAAGTGCTGTTCCGATGAAGTTTCGATTAGAGAAGCATCCTGCAAGACAAATCTTTCAAGCCATTCGAATTGAAGTGAATCATGAACTAGATGTTTTAGAACCTGCTTTAGAACAAGCATTAGATTTGATCAAAGTAGGGGGAAGAGTCTGTGTGATTACTTTCCATTCTTTGGAAGATCGAATTGTTAAGAATTATTTTAAGAAAAAATGTGAAATTAATGAGAAAGTAAAAGGAGTGCCTAACATTCCTTCGGAATATTTACCGGATTTTCGATTGGTTACCAATAAAGCCATTGTTCCTAGTGAGGAGGAACTACAAGAAAATCCAAGAGCAAGAAGCTCGAAACTGAGGGTCATCGAACGAGTCAAATAGGAGGACGACAAACATGGGAAAGAAAAAGAAAAGGGTTGCACAAACATCTAAGTTTGAAAAGTTACTATATACCTTAGCAGTTTTCTTGTTGGTCATTGCACCAGTTTCTATTGTTTTTTCCAAAGCTACGTTAGCGAAAGTTAATTTTGAAGTAGAAAAACAGAAAAAAGAAATAGAAGAACAAAAGAAGACAAATGAATCGCTAGCAATGGCTATCGATGAGTTAGCTTCTTTAACGAAGATTCAAGCTGTTGCAGAAGAGCAAGGATTAAGTTATAATAATAGTAATATTAAAACGGTAGTTGAAGAAGATAGCTAATCATATTAGGACGTGATTAAATTGAAAAAGAAAAAGAAGAGAAAAAATACGATACAATATTCTAAGTTGGTTATTTTTCTATCTCTTCTTTTATTTTGCATTATGATTGGAAGAGTCATTCAACTTGGAACTTCTAGTGAAATTGATGGAGTGAATTTAAAAAAATTAGCTAGTAAGAGAACAACCAAAACAGATATTATCAGTGCCTAACGTGGTACGATTTATTCTGCTGATGGAGATGCTTTAGCACAGAATGTTGCTTCTTATAAGTTAATTGCTTATTTGGATCCGAAAAGAACGACCAATGAAAAAAGACCACAACATGTAGTCAATAAAGAGGAGACGGCTGAGAAACTTTCTCTTATTTTAGGGATGGAAAAAGATGAAATTCTTTACTATTTAAACAAAGAAAATATCTATCAGACAGAGTTTGGTACAAAAGGAAAAGGTTTAAATGAAATTACGAAGAAACAGATTGAAGATTTAAATCTACCAGGACTTGATTTTATCGAAAGCTTTAAACGTTATTATCCGAAAGGACAATTTGCTTCTTATGTCATTGGTTATGCGAAAGAGTCTGAGGATGAAGTAGGAACCATTCAAGGAGAAATGGGAATTGAAAAAGAATTTGATTCTGTTTTAAGAGGACAAGATGGTTCTATTACGTATCAAAAAGATTTAAAAGGATATCGAATTGCCGATACTCCTGTCATTCAAGAAGATGCTGTGCAAGGAAAAGATGTTTATTTAACGATTAATTCGAATATTCAATTCTTTGTAGAGCAAGCTATTAATAATTCTCATAAGAATTATGGATGGGAATGGTTTACGGTAACGATTATGGATGCGAAGACAGGAGCTATTTTGGCTACTTCTTCTGATCCAGGATTTGATCCCAATGTCCGTAATATTTCCAATTACTTAGATATTTTCTGTCAAA
The DNA here is from genome assembly GCA_017964405.1 of Bacilli bacterium. Classification (GTDB taxonomy): domain Bacteria; phylum Bacillota_I; class Bacilli_A; order RF39; family UBA660; genus UBA3789. The sequence goes on along the minus strand of JAGCSA010000034.1, from coordinate 41,252 downwards.
CTCCTTATGAGCCAGGAAGTACCATGAAGACATTTACGTATATGGCTGCTATGGAAAATGGTGTTTATGATGGAACGGAAACGTATCGTTCTGGTACGTATGAGACGTCCGATGGAACCGTGATTGGTGACTGGAATCGTAATGGTTGGGGTGTCATTTCTTTTGATAAAGGCTATGCTTACAGTAGTAACGTAGGAGTTATCAATATGATTCATCGTCATATGAATAGTACCATGTTACGACAATACTTTAAGAAACTTGGTTTTGGAAAAAAGACAGGTATCGAATTACCAGGAGAAAATAAAGGACAATTAAATTTCAAATATGAGACAGAGATTTATAATGCTGGATTTGGACAGGGTATTTTAACGACTCCTATTCAGAATGCAAAAGCAATGACTGCTTTGACGAATGATGGTATTTTATTAGAACCTTATTTGGTTTCTAAAATCGTTGATTCTGAAACAGGAGAAGTAACCTATGAAAAGGGTCGCGAAGAGATTGAGAGAGTTGCTTCGACTCAAACGGTTCAAAAGATGATTTCTTTAATGGATGATACCGTTAATGGATATGGAAATACCGGAAGTGGTTTCCGTATGGAAGGCGGAGAATTAATTGGAAAGACAGGTACTGCTCAGATTGCCTCTGAAAATGGAGGAGGATATCTAACAGGAACCGATGATGTTATTTCTTCTTTCTCTGGTATTTATCCAAAGAGTAATCCACAAATTATTATTTATGCATCTGTTAAAAAACCAAGCGGTGGTAGTCAAAAACCATTAAGTAATGCAGTTAAAGAAATCGTTCAAAATGTTTCTAAATACTATGGAAACAGTGATACGCAAACAGAGTCTATTGCGATTGTTGATTACAAAATGCCAAGTTTCATTAATAAAAAGCTAGATGTTGCGAAGACAACTCTTGATACAAATGGAATCCCTTATGTTGTCATAGGAGAAGGTAATAAAGTCATGAGACAAACTCCTAGTAAGGGAGAAGTTATTACGAATAAAGATACTGTTTATTTGATTACCAATGATTCGAACTTAAAGATACCAAATGTTGTTGGATTATCTTCGAAAGTAGCAAAAGATTTATTAAATACCATGGGAGTTACGGTGAATCTAGATGGAGTGGGATATGTTACGGAACAATCTCTTCCAGAAGGAACAGAAATTACCGAAGGTCTTGTCATCGACTTAAAGCTTGCTCCTAAATTTGCAAGTGAGTAGGTGGTATTATGAATAAAAAAGGTATGCTGTTAGAATTCCTTTTGGTGATTGTCTTGCTTGTTTTATATACCATCTTTGTTGTTTATCCCGATTATAAAAAGAGTCAAGGATCGAGCGATGCTTTTATTAGATCCGATGATTATGAGAATATGATTGAGATTCGGATCAATGATCAAACCGATTTTGCTTATATCCTCAATTCAAAAGAACAGGTTTATCATCTATTCTTCTTTGACAATACGTCATCCATTCTCTATAATAAAAATATAGAATATCAGAGTATTGAAAAAAGTATTGCGACAACCATTCCTATTTTAATTGAAAATCAATACTTAAAGAATGGTGATTCTGTTACCATTCTTCGAGCATCGGATACTTTGTATCCTCAATTTCAAAAATCCTGGGATAAAATCATCCTACAGTATTCTCTAGTAATAGAGACCTCTGAGAAGGTGCAAACATTAGAAGAGAAAGCTAGGGAATTGGGAATGGATACTTCTTCTGAGAGTTCTATGTTGTTAGATTTAGATTTTTATTCAAAAGAGTTTGCGAAAGAAAGACCAAAAGAAGTCTATGTTCCTTTAACAGAAGAGTCTTCTAAGGAATATGCGAATTCCATCTATTTAAAAATTGAGAAGATGGTGAAAGAGAAGAATATTACTTCTTTAGATAAGGGAGAAGCTGATATCGATTTATCGTTAGTACCGGCAGATTCTTCTCATTTGTATTATCCTACTTCTAGAAGTTGGTATTCTGTTAGGGATGGAAAAGTCTATGCTTTTATTGAATTTCAAGATAAAGAGAAATTCTACTCTTATTGTTATCAAGGATCGATTGATTTAAGAGTGAAAGGGGAATGTGAATCATGAGAAAATGGAATGTGAAGAACATCATTATTGTTTTGTTATGTATCACGATTATTGCCATGGGAATTGGTTTTAGTGTTTTATCAATGACATTAGAAGGTTATAAAAACGAAGAAGAAGTCTTTGATGTTCGTTTTACAACAGTTCGTCTTTTATCTTCCATTAAGGGAGGAGAGAGGGAACCCATTGGTCACTTAAAAGTCGATGATACCGGAAAAGTACTCAATATGGATTTCTCTTTATTTAAAGAGCATGATGAGATTGACTATGAAGTAACGATTAAAAATGAAGGAACGGTAGAAGCCAGTGTAGTTCGTCTTTTATCGAGTCCTGATTTTCGTTCCAAGGAGATTATTAAAGAGATTTCTCCCATTACCATTAGTATTTCTGATATTAGTGGTAAAGTCTTAGAACCAGGAGAAGAAACAACGATTAAGATTAGTGCGATTTATAATCCAGGAGAGATTCCTAGTGAAAAGACAAAGTTTGATTTATCTGGAAAAATTGGAATTATTGCAGAATCAAAAAAATAAAAAAATCCAAGAGGTAGGTTTGACATCTACCTCTTTTTTGATATAATTAATTATAGTAGGATGTGATGAAAAACGTGATTCGGAAAATATTGAAAAAAGTTATCAAAGTATTCTTTTTTTTAGTATTCGTTGCGTTTGCAGTTTCCTTAATTTTAATTGGATTGTATTATTCCAAGATTTCTCAAAAACAATATATATTTGGTACTATGATTGACCAAGTATTTGATAAGACAAATCATATTTTTTCGATTGATTCAGATTATTTATTAGGAGATTCTTTTTTTGTAGAAGGAACTCTCAAGATGGATCTTTCGAGTGAAGATTATCGAAATAAGAGTTTGACCGATATTGAATATGGGAAAAAGGTAAGAATGCTAGAAAATTTATCTTTAATGAATACGACGTATCAAATCGGACAAAATAAAGATAATGGAAGAGTATTTGCTAGTTTACATGAGACGATTGGAGAAGAAGAAATCTTTTCTGGAAAGTATTATATTGAAGATTCTACTCGTTATATCTTTGTCAATGGGATTTTAAGCAATTATGTCAATGATGGAGCTGCTAATTACTTTGAGTCTTATCAAGAGGAAGCTACTACTTTAGATAATATTGATTATTTATATACGTTTATTCGAGATTCTATTAAGAATAATATTACAGAAGAAGAATTAAATGGATATGATGTGGAAACTCTTGTGGGAGAGGACACGATTCAGGTAGGACAGATTTCTTATAAGATTACGGATAAAAGCTATAAAGAGTTACTCTCAAGAGTTTTAAAAGATTTAAAGAAAGATCCAAGAGCTCATCAAATCTTATCAGTTGCTTATCCCAACTTAGATGATTTAAAAGTGGATGAGAAGAAGAAATATTTAAAGGGAAATGAGAGTTATACGATTAGTGTTTATGTCTCTAAACCATTCTTTCATCCTGTCAAATATGAAGTTGTTTATTTGAAAGATGATCAAAAAGAGATCTATACTTATGAAGGGGATTTAAAAGATGGTACTTTCTATTATTCTTTGAATAATTTAACGAAGTATCGTGCTACTTACCATTCTACTTCTAAGAGAATGACGATTTTAGTTTATGATCAGTTTAATAATCAGATTGGTACGATCAAAGGAGAAAAAGATAAGAATAGTTTGATGCTCATGATGACACTCGATTTAGACAAGAAGAAGTATGATGTTACTTATACGATGAAGAATAAGGATTTAGAAAACAATTCTTACAAAAGAGAAGATGTATTATCCTTTAAGATCATGGATGATATGATTACGATTCTACAAGGAAATGTAGAAGTAAATTCTAACATTACGGGAAGTGCTAAAATAGAAGAAGATGTTTCATCTTCGGTTCTAAGATCTACTTTAAGTGAAGAAGAGTCTAGTGGATTAGATACTTTACGTGATAAAATAAAAAATAGATTGGAAACATAGAAAGAGAGGATTTTATATGGAAGAAAAAAAGAAGAAAGTAGAAAAGAAAGAAGTGAAAAAGAAAGAGGTTAAAAAGCCAGTTAAGAAAGAAACGAGGAGTGCTTTACCAAATGAAGAACCATTTGGATTAAGATTTAGAAGATTTGTTTCATCTTATAAGTTTTTATATACTGCTTTTGCTGTATTATTTATCATTGTAGCTTTACTTGCGATTATGGTATTTGTTCGTAGTAGAGAAGATGTTGGTAATAAGAGTAATATTGTATTCTCTATTTTAGAAGAAAATACTCATAATTATTTAGATATGGATTTAGAGAGTTTAGTTGGAAAAGAATATACTTTAAAAGTAACCAATTATCGTGGAAATAAGATCAATAAAAATGGTGCTAAATATACTATTACCGTTACCAATGAGACAGAGGGTGAAATTGAGATCTTAAAAGAGAATCAGGGAAAGAACTTAATGACGGATGCCAAGAGGACTGTTATTGAGGGTGAAACCCTTGGTACAGAAGAAAAAGAAGAGGTTGTTTATTACTTTAGAGTTACGAAATCTGATAAGATAAAAGCAGGCGATAAAATTCGTATCGAAGTTGCTAGCTAAAAAGGGTCAAGTTCATTGACTTTTTTTTATTCTAATGGTACACTAAAGTAGTATATAATGAGAGAGTGGACGGAGGTTTTCAGATTATGGATTTAGATTTTGAAAATGATAAAATTCAACTTGAAAAAGATGGTAAAACCGTAGATTGTGATGTACTTTTTACATTTGATTCTGAGGATACTTTGAAGTCTTATGTAGGATATACAGATCATTCTATTGCGTCTAATGGTCGTAAGAACGTTTATGTTTCTTCTTTCCAACCTTTTGGAGCTAGATTAGTTTTAGAAGATATTACGGATGAAGCAGAACTTCAAATGATCAGTGAAGTTTTGATGAAATTTGATGAAGAAACAGAATAATTGGTGGTGATACGATGGAAGATATTATTTATGAAAAAGAAACCGTAAAGGAAGTTGTATTCGAAGGAGATTATATCCTTGATCGTGCCATCAGTGAAGAAGGTCAAAGACAAGCAATCTTTCAGATGATGAGAGATGCTCATATTCCTGTTTACGATGAAGATGAATATGAAATTGGATATGATGGTGTAGAAGACGACAATGGTATTAGTGAAACACAAACCTCTCATTTTGTAGTAACCAGAACGTATCAAAAACAAGTTCCCTATAAATTAGTACGAGATGAAGTATTCCGTGGAGAATGGGTATTAGATGGACTTGGAATGACTCCTGCAGAACAAAGAAAGAAGATCTTTGGAAAAATGCGTACGGCAGGAATTAAGGTAGAAAATGAAGATGAATATGAAATTGGGTATGAAGGAGTATCTGATAACGAAGGTATTAGTGAAACACAGACGACTCAATTTGTTGTATATCATTTAAGAAGAGAAAGATTACAAGAAGGAGAAGATACTTTTCATTTAGATGAAAGCCTTCCTTCTGAAGAAAAATTAAGAATTATTTATGAAGAATTAAAAGCATTAAGAGATAAAGTTCATGGTACGAATAATACCGATGAATTATCAAGACTTTCGATCCGTATGGGAGAAATCTCTGATGCCCTAGATCAATTAGTAGATACTTCTACAAGAGATTATTCTCCATTTGAGAGAGCCTTCTCAGAAGTAGAAGAACAGATTCGTTCTGTTCAAGAAGAAATTCTTGCGAATATGCAAGTTTATTCTGAATCTTATGAAAGAATTAAATCTTTAGTCGGAGAACAAGCAGATTTAGTAAGTACGGCTACCAATCCAGAAGAGTTTGAAGCAAGAATTCGTGAGATTATGAAAGAAAAGTATGCAGAAAATGCAGAGTCTTTATCCATTCGAGAAGTTATTGATCGTCAATTAGAAGATATTAAGAAATTGACGAAGAAGAGAGATAAGATTCATAAAGACTTTATTGCTGCACAAGCTTTAGGTCTTTCTGCTGCTGAGTATCGTGAATTAACCGATAACTTTAGAAGTCGTAATTTAGTTAATGCGATTCTTGAGAAGAAAGGTTTAGGAGAAATCCTTGCAGTTCCTGCTAAAGATAGAACTCCTGAACAAAAGAGAAGAATTAAGGCAATTCGTAAAGAAGTCTTTACGGAGATTGCAAAGGTTAAGAAAGAAAATGAAGAAAAATCTGTCTTAAAAGTAGTTGAAGCTTTATATGGAATTGAGACAGAAGTTAAATTAAAAGGAAAACAAAGAGTCTTAGTGGTTCGTCCTCATTCCTTAGATTCCATTCGGGATGCTGCTTCTAAAATGCCAGAGAAGATTCCTGGTAAAGAAGCTGTGAATCCAAATTATCAACCGGGAGAAGTTCCAGAAGATATGGTTGCTGTTCTAGAAAAGAGAGCAGAGGATGAGAAACGTCAATTAGAAAAGACCATGCAGAGACTTGATACGTTGGAGAGATATATCTTATATCGTGATCCTGATCAACCTGGTAAGTTATTTGCGAAAGAATCTTTCTTTGCTCGCTTTAATTTAGAAGAAATAGGAGATCCTATTTCCATTGAGGGAGAAGATGCTTATGAGATTTCTTTAGCAGATGTTGATGAAGTCTTAAAAGAAGCTTATAACGAAGAAGATCCTTATATCATTGAGATTCATACGTTACCATCTCGTGAGAGAGAAACGGTATCAGAAGAGACCACTCCTGTTGATGATATGGGAAGTATTAAAGAAAGAATTACTGTCTTTGAAGATAAGGATCAAAAATATTATGTTAGAAAACCAATTATTAAACGATTTGATTTAGATCCATTAAGTTCAGAAGTTCGTATTGAAGGAACTGCTTGTTATCAAGTATCTGATCAAAGTGTAGAAGCCATTGATGCGAATGCTAATAATGATTATTCTCCTTATTTTGTGGAACATAAATTTGCGCCTGTTGTTGTCGTACGTGATTCTAAACAAGTTCCACCAAAAGAAGTACAAGAAGAAGCATTCCATGCAAGAGGTTTAAGAGATCAATTAACTGTCTTTATGGATGATCAAGGAAAATATTATATCAGAAAACCTGCATTCGAACGGTTTAATGTTTTCCCTGCTAATCAGGAAGAAGTAAGATTAGATGGTACAGCAGGTTATGAAGTATCTTATTCTGATATAGAGACAATTGTTACTAATCAAAATAATGAACTTTCTCCTTATGATGTCATCTTCCGTAAGACAACAGTTGTAAGAACTCTAGAAGAAGTCATTACTCCTCCAGTAGTAGCAGATTCAATGGAGTCTAGAGGATCAATAGAACAATTTATAATTTTCTTAGATGAGAATGGTAAGTATTATGCAAGAAAACCTGTCTTTGAACGATTCAATGCCATTCCTGTTAATGACACGGAAGTTAGACTTGACGGAGTAGCTGGATATGAAATAGCAATAGAAGATCTAGAGAAGATGGAGAGATTAAAGAATGATTCAACTTCTCCATATCAAATTATTTATAAGAAAGTAACTTTAGGAAGAACTCCTGAAGAAGTTGTTACTCCTCCAGTTGTAGAGGATGCAATGGAGTCTAGAGGATCAACAGAACAATTTACTGTTTTCTTAGATGAAAATGGTAAGTATTATGTAAGAAAACCAGTCTTTGAACGGTTTAATGCATTCCCTGTTAGTCAGGAAGAAGTTAGACTTGATGGAGTAGCTGGATATGAAATAGCAATAGATGATTTAGAGAAGATGGAAAGATTAAAGAATGATTCAACTTCTCCTTATCAAATCATTTATAAGAAAGTTAACTTAGGTAGAACTCCTGAGGTAGAAAAACCAGTTTCAGAAGATGTGATGACTACTGAAGAAGTTGTAACTCCTCCAGTAGTAGAAGAGGAAAGAGAACAAAAGAACATTCGTGAACAATTAACGGTTTTCTTAGATGAAAATGGTAAATACTATGTAAGAAAACCTGCCTTTGAACGATTCAATGCATTCCCTGTTAGTCAGGAAGAAGTTAGACTTGATGGAGTAGCTGGATATGAAATTGCGAAAGAGGATGTTCAGCGAATTGTTGATGATCGTAATAATGAAACTTCTCCTTATAGAGTGATTTATAAGAAAGTTAATTTAGGAAGAACTCCTGAGGTTGAAAAACCTGCTCCTGAAGAAGTGATGACTTCTGAAGAGACGATTACTCCTCCAGTAGTAGAAGAGGAGACAGTAGAGTATATTCCTGGTACGAATATTCCAAAACCTCGTACAAGAGGTATCTATGAAACAGATGAGGAATATGTTGAGTACTTAAAGAATTATTATGAAGAGAGATTTGGATTAAAAGGAGATAATGTTATTTCTCCTGAACCAGAAGCAAAGAGTGATTCTGGTACGAAGGAACAATTTACCATCTTCCTTGGAGATAATGGTAAGTATTATGCAAGAAAACCTGTCTTTGAACGATTCAATGCCATTCCTGTTAATGACGTAGAAGTAAGACTTGACGGAGTAGCAGGATATGAAATTGCTGTAGAAGATTTAGAGAAGATGGAGAGATTAAAGAATGATTCAACTTCTCCATACAATATTATCTATAAGAAAATCCCTATGGGTCAGATGGTAGATGAAAAATCAGCACCTGAACCTAAAAAGGTTACAACCAATCCTCCCGTTGCAGAAGAGGAAGATCTTCCTGTAACAGAAGATACGGTAGAAGAAAAAGAAGAAAAGAAACCAAAGAGAACGAAGAAAGAAACCATTACTCTTTATAGAGATGTTAATGATAATAATCAAGTTTATGCACCTGATTCTGTTCTAAGTAACTTTGGTATTAAGGCTTTAGCAGAGCCTACGATGATTGAAGGGGTTCCTTGTCATAAGATTAGTCGTGATACGGATCAAATTATTAATAGTATTGCGAAGATGAGCAAGAATCCTAAGATTGTTGTTCAATATGTAGATGTACAAGTAAAAGAAATTTCTCAAGAGACTCCAAGACCTCATGTAGAAGATATTTTAGATAAAGTAACAACAGGACTTGAAATTCATGCACAAGATAGTAAACACTATCGTGCTAGCAACTTACATGTTGCGAAAGAGTTTGCTGATGAATTACATAGTGGTAATTATGCTTATAATATCGTTCACATTGTTCCAGCTACTTTGAAAGCAGGAGTTGGATTCTTCCGTAAATTATCGGGAGCATTACTAACAACTACCAGAGCAAAAGATGCTATGAGAATGATTGAAGAGAGATTAGCAAACTTAAGTGAAGAAGAATTAGATGTTTTATTTGAGGAATACAAGGGTACTCAATTAAAGACGGATATGAATAATCAGATTAATCCATTAATCTTAGATCGTCTAAGACAATTTGGATTAGATCGAGTTGCCGTATTAAATGATCGTATTCAAAAAGATTATGCTTCTTTATTCACATTACTTGGTCAAATCAAAGCATTAGAAGAAAAGATTAAAGAAGAAGAGAAGGGCAGTAGTTCTCTTGAAAATGAGAGACAAGCTCTTATGAAGAAGGCAGCTGTTCATGTTCGTGAAATCATTGAGAATCGTAAGAAAGCTAATAACATTCTATCGAGTGGTGTTCATGGATTAGAAGAAGATTTCAAAGCAGTTGCTACGAAGTTAAGTTATGTTGGTATGCGTTTTGCAAAGACGAGTGACTTTGATAATGACCTTCAACATAAACTAGGACAATTTGGCAGAAAATTAAATACTGCTTTAGCAAATGGTGATGATGAAGAAATTGTTCAAAACTTCATGGGATTAGAAACTTGCTACTATGAGAATACCGAAATTAGAGGAAGTGTTGCTGGTAAGAGAAGTGTTGGAAGTAAATATTACTCTCCAGTAGCAGAACAATTTGATTATCGTGATGATCCATTCATTCGTGATTTATTCACGACCGTTGCTGTTACGTCAGCTGCTGTTAGTGCCATTAATGCGATTCGTGTTCATCAAATTGAATCTCAACAAATCTTAGAAGAACAACAAAAAACGATGGATCAAGTTCATGAAGCTGGCGATGCGATAGCATCCAAGAGTGGTACCTTCCAAGAAGGAATGGAAGCACAAGCAGAGCAAGATATTTTAACGAATGCTACTGTTAGAGAACGTGCTCATTTAGATAGTACGAATTGGAAGTTTAATGATGCATATCATGCAGCCGATGCTGCTGGACATGCTGCTTATAATCAATTTAATTTGGATGTAACGAGTCAAATTAATGCTGTTACTTCTCAATATGCACAAGGTTTCATTACGCAAGCACAAGCTTTAGAGAGAATGGCACAAATTAGTAGTGATGCTCAAGCTACTCTACGAGATGTTGTAGAAAGTAGTTTGAATATCTTAAGACCATACGCTGCTAGTCACCCACAATTTGATTTATCTGCTGTTGAACAATCTATGCAATATGTGGTTGCTCATCCAAATGCGATTGCTGATATGAATCAAGCTATGGTAGATGTTACCAATATTGCAGGAGAGTTACAAAATCTTTCTGCAAGCCCAATGTCTGCTTTAGGATATCTTCCAAGTGATATGGCTTCTACCTTAGTGTGTGCTGCTTCTGCTGCTTTACTTGCTTCTAATGTTTCTAGTACGATGTGTCGTGCTGGACAAAAGAAAGGTACTTATGGTAATGAAGTTACTCAGATGATGGATGAATACCTTGCTCATCAAGAAGGACAAGTAGAGGAAGAAGAAAAACAAGCTCAAAGATAAAAAAGATATTAGTCTCTAATATCTTTTTTTGACTTCTTTTTTCGTTTCTTGTATACTATAGGTAGGAATAGGAGGAAGTATGAAAAAGAAAAAAATAGGAGCACTTGTCTGTGCCTTAGCTGTTATACTTTATTTTGCTTTCTTATTAGCAATCTTTATTTCTACTGGTATCTTTTCTAAAGATATTCCTATGCCATTTTTTATTTTTATTATTATCATGCTTTGTATTCCACTGGTTGGAATTATTGTCTCTCTTGTTCTTCGCATGAAAGAAATTGATAGTGGAGAAGAAGAGGAAGCTAAGAAGTATTAGGAGGGATCATATGATCATTGCTACGACAGAAGAAATTAAGGGGAGAACAATTCAGGAGACACTTGGTGTTGTCAAAGGAGAAGTCGTTCAATCTAAAAATATTGGACGTGACTTTATGGCTGGTATGAAAACCTTAGTCGGAGGAGAGATTGCTGGTTATACAGAAATGCTTCGAGAAGCAAGACAGATTGCTACGAAAAGAATGGTTGAGGAAGCAGAAAACTTAGGAGCCGATGCCATTGTAGGAGTCAGATATGGATCTTCTGCTGTGATGCAAGGAGCTGCTGAAATCATTGTTTATGGAACAGCTGTTAAATTAAAAAAATAAAAAAAGCAAAAAAACATTTGCTTTTTTTTTCAATTTATGATATGTTGTCTATGACGTTTTTGCAAGAAGGCTAGATGACATATACCCATGGTATTTGTACATGTGGCTTTTTTGCGTTGGAGAGGAGTGTGAAATTTAAAAATGTCATTCATCGAGGTTAAGCAGATATCGAAAACTTTCAGAGTCGCTAAAAAGAAGAGTGGACTCAAGGAATCTATTAAGTCTTTCTTTAAGAGAGAATTTATAGATGTGAAAGCAGTAGAAGATATATCTTTTTCCATTGATCGTGGGGAAATCGTAGGGTATATTGGACCCAATGGAGCTGGTAAAAGTACAACGATTAAAATCTTAAGTGGTATTTTGATTCCAGATTCAGGAGAGTGCAAGATTGATTCTATGACTCCTTGGAAAGATCGAGTAAAGTATGTCAAAAAAATTGGTGTTGTCTTTGGACAAAGAAGTCAACTTTGGTGGGATATTCCCGCAGAAGATACTTTTGATTTGTTAAAAGATATCTATGAGATACCAGAAGAAGAATATCAGGCTACCAAAGAAGATTTAATCCGTCGTCTAAATCTTCAAGATATCATAAACATTCCTGTTAGACAATTAAGTCTAGGACAGAGAATGCGCTGTGAGATTGCGGCAAGCTTACTACATAATCCAGAATTGTTATTCCTAGATGAACCAACAATTGGATTAGATGCAGTATCGAAGCAAGTAGTAAGAGATTTTATTAAACAATTGAATCGAGAAAAACAAACAACCGTAATTTTAACATCCCATGATATGAACGATATTACATCACTCGCAAAAAGAATTATTTTGATTGGAAAGGGTCATGTCTTATATGATGGTAGTTTAAAGAAACTACAAAATCATTATGAAACAGAGAAATATGTTTCGATTAAGACTAATGATAAGTTAAACATTCGAAATAAAGGGATTCTTAAAAAGACAAAGACAAAGGAAGGATATGATCTAACGATTGATACCAGAATCTTGAGTATTTCTCAGGTATTAAATATCATTTCGAAAAAGATTCATATCGAAGATATTGAGATTGATCATGAAAGTATCGATAATATTATCGTAAAGTTATATGAGGATTATAAGATTTGAAAGCTTATTTTACCTATTTTAAATTAAAGTTCATCAGTAGTCTTCAATATCGTACAGCAGCATGGGCTGGTATCGCGACCCAATTCTTTTTTGGATTTGTCTATATTATGGTCTATATTGCTTTCTATGAATCAGGAGGAGAAAATCTTCCGATGAGTCTTTCTCAAGTCGTTACGTATTTATGGCTTAATCAAGCGTTACTTGCTTTAGTCAATCAGTTTTCAAGAGATCAAGAATTATTCAAGTTAATTCGAGAAGGTGGAATCTCCTATGAATTAGCAAGACCTAAGAATTTATATTTTATGTGGTATTTTAAAGTAATCGGTCAGAGATTAGCAAGTGTTCTTCTTCGCTTTATTCCTTTAGTGATTGTTACTTCTTTACTACCATATCCATTTCATTTTGGAGGTCCTGCTTCTTTCTCACATTTTGTATTATTTTTCGTATCTCTTGGATTTGGAACGTTACTGGTTACGGCATTAACGGTTTTTTATCCCATCATTACATTAGTAACGATGAATGAGAAAGGTATTGTCAATTTGGTCATGACTTTAGCCGATATTTTATCTGGTATTGTTGTACCAATCCCTTTCTTCCCAAAGTTTTTACAAGTTATTTCTCGTGTATTACCATTCCAATATATTAGTGATTTGCCGTTTCGACTTTATGTTGGAAATATATCTGTTCAAGACGGAGTTTTCGGTATTTGTATCCAAGCTATTTGGATTGTAATTTTTATTCTTTTAGGAAATATCTTAATGAAAAGAAGTTTAAAAAGAGTTGTTGTTCAAGGAGGATAGATGAAAATATATTTTGAATCACTTGCGATGCATCTAAAAGGAGAATTAGAGTATCGAGTGAATTTCATTTTATCTTTTCTATCCCAAATATTAGTATTTTTTACTTATTATTTTATAATTCTTGCTTTATTTACCAAATTTGATCATATTAAAGGTTTTACTTTATATGAAGTATTATTATGTTTTAGTATTATTCAATTTGGTTTCTCTTTTAATGAGGTCTTCGCAAGAGGAGTCGATCGATTCGATAATCTAATTATTCGAGGAGATTTTGATCGTCTTCTTCTAAGACCTCGTAGTATCATCCTACAAGTATTATGTAGTGATAGTGATTTTGTAAAATCATCAAGACTCATTCAAGCAATTATTGTGATGATTGTTGCTTTGGTACATTTACATGTGGAATGGAATATCTGGAAAGTAATTACGTTAATTCTCATGTTATTTTCTAGTTGTGTCATCTTTTTTGGAATCTTTTTGGCAGCTGCTGCTTACTGTTTCTTTACTGTTCAAGGATTAGAAGTTCGGAATGTCTTTACGGATGGTGGAAAACATATGGCACAGTATCCGATTGGAGTCTTTCAAAAAGGATTCGTATGGTTCTTTACTTTTATTATTCCGTATGCATTTGTCAATTACTATCCCTTATTATTCTTTCTAGGACGAAAGGAATCGATTTTATATGCCTTTTCTCCATTACTAGTCATATTATTCTTGATTCCTTGTGTTTTAATCTTTTATTGGGGTATGAAAAGATATGCAAGTGTAGGTTCTTAAACCTATACTTTTTTTATCTCTTATGTTATACTAATATTGATATAGTAGAGAGGAGGAATATGATGAAAAAGAATCGGTATAAAAAGTATTCTCATAAGACCATCATCATAGGACTTACTCTCTTTCTTTTATTAACAATGGGAGTAGGGTACTCTGTTTTTAGTACTCATCTCGATATTGATGGAAGTATTGGTGTAGAAAAATATGATCATACTTTGTATGGAGTATTTGAAAAAGAATTCCGTAAAGGTTCTATTGTTATAGAATATACAGGATCTCATAAAGATTCTTTTACACAAACAGGAAATAAAAAAATATATCATTGGTATGCTGCAACTCAAACTCAAGCGACACAGGTCTTAAATAAAAACAATGTTATTTTTGCAAATCATTGTTGGCAGATGATTCGAACCACTGATACTGGTGGAGTTAAAATGATTTATAATGGTGAAGTAGAAGATGGAAAATGTCTTGATACCAGAGGCACTCATATTGGATATCTTTCACAGACTAGGCAATCTCTTTCTTCTAATTATTGGTATGGAACGGATTATATTTATGATAGTTCGTTACAATTATTTAGAGTTAGTGGTCAAACAGAACAAGTTAGGTGGGATTCTACTACTGGACCAGGATTAATTGGAAAATATACTTGTAAATCGACTGATGTTAGTGGGACTTGCTCAACAATCTATTTAATTGAATCTTATAGCGATTCTAGTAGTGGCTATGTAATACCAATAGAACAGAATTCTCATTATTCTCAATTTGGAGAATTAGATTTTAATCCTACTAATGATTCCATTTCCTATGTCGGTTATATGTATAATACAGTATATCCAACTGTTACCAAGAAGCGCTTGGAAGAACCTGTTCTTGACTATAGAAGCATTAGTACTAATTATTGGTATGCTGATGATATTTCTTGGAATTCATCAACTAGGGTATATAGTTTAGTGAACCCATATCAAATAACTTCGACTGATGATTATTCCAATTTAGTAGGGAAATATACTTTAATCAGGAATGATCAGAATGCTGTAAATTCATATGCTTATTATATCGTGGGGGTCTCTGGATCCACTATGTATTATATTCTTCTAAGAAACGAAACTAATTCCACTCACGATTTGAGTTATTATAATAACACTTATACGTATGGTGACAGTTATACGGACAACGGAAATGGAACTTATACAATTAATAATCCGGCAACTATCAGTACAATAGATTGGTACAATGAACTTGAAAACATGGGGGATAATAAATATGTATGTAAAAATGCTGTAAACAATACTTGTAGTGATTTGTGGTATGAAATATCAGCTGTATCATATCGAATGAATTATCTTAGAGTGACTAATTTATATAAGTATTCCAACAGTTTTACATGGGATGGAAGCAAATATATATTGGATGATGATACTTCTGTAAGTTTTTGGAATTTACATGATAGTACCAATCAAGATTTGCTCAAGCATGCACATTATACATGCTTTAATAGTACAGGTGAATGTACAACTATTTCCTACGTTTTTCAAATATTATCATGGACTACTGGTGATTCACATGGTAATATAATCTCGGCTGGAGAAGACCAAATCTATATTAATTTACAAAATGGAAAAAATATTGAGACTGCTCTCAATGAAATGTTATTTGATAGTAATGTTAATAGTAAGAATTCTATGATTAAAACGGGAATAGATGCATGGTATGCACACTTTTTATTAGATTACGATGAATATCTAGAAGACACTATATTTTGCAATGATAGAAGTATACAAGCATTAAATGGAATGGATCCTAATGGTGGAGGATTAAATAATTTATATTTTTCAAACCATGATATTGGAAACAGTTTAGAATGTACCAATGTTACTGATCAATTTAGTGTTTCTAATAATAGTGCTAAGTTAACGCATAAAGTCGGACTGATGACTGGTTCAGAGATGAGACTGCTAGGTGATTATCATGTTCGTAAAACAGGTAAAAATTATTGGATTTTTGCGGCTAGTACTTATAACTCTGGCGACGCATATAGTTATTTTATAAAATCTGATGGGGTTTTCGAATCTTTTACTGTTTCTTTTGATAATGGAGTTCGGCCTGCTATTTCCATAAAGCCTGGAATTGTTTATACTGATGGAGATGGAAGTATGGAAAATCCTTATACAATTGAATCAGACTAAAAGAACCAATCAATGATTGGTTCTTTCTTTTATTCAATAAATTCTAATAATCTTAGAATGTAATCTCCGATTGGTCTTCCTTTTCCTTCATAAGGACATTCACAGATACCAATACCTGGATTATCATTTAATTCTACGATGGAGTAATCAAACTTATTAAAGTTTTCTATTAAGATATCGACTCCACAGATCTTTGCATTGAATAGTTTAGCAGCTTTTACAGCAATTCTTTTAAATTCATCTGGTACTTGATCGGTTAAATCAATACTTTCTCCTCCAGTAGAACAATTTGAATTATCTCTTAGATAAACTCTTTTTCCTTTTTCAGGAACAGATCTTAGAGAATAGTGTTGTCTCTTTAAGATTTGTTTTAAAGAATCATCGATTACAATTAATCTTCCAGATAGACCATGCCATGGTTCTTGATTCTTTAAGGTAATTAAATCATTAATATTTGTTTTTCCATCTCCTACAACAGATGCGGCACGTCTATGAATGACACAGACACATTCATCTCCAATTACTAGGAAACGATATTCTAATCCTTTTTTAAATTCTTCAATTATTACTTGAGAATCATGTCTGAAAGCATTTTTAACGGCTGCTTGTAGATCTTTTTGTGTAACTGGATTTTCAAATACAGTGATTCCTACACCACGATTGGTTGTGTTTGGTTTTACCACGACACTTTTTCCAACGAATGGTGCGATTAAATAATCTAAATCTCTTTTGGTATGACCTTTTTGAATGATAATACCATTAGGAGTATTAATATTATTTTCTCTTAAGATGTCTTTTACAATCTCTTTGTTATCGGTAACAAAAGGGAAGGTAGATACATCTTTACTGGTCTTGGTTGCTTCTTTAATATATTCTGTTTGTTCATCATTATAGACTTTAATAAAGCTTCTTGCTTCATCTAAGATTTCTACTTTTAAGTTATGTTTCATTGCTGCTTTAATGACACATACGGTAGATGGCTCTAATGCGGGATATCCATCTAGTACACATTTTTCTAAGAATCCTGCGGTACTATTATTCCTCATACATCTCATCCTCCTCAGTAATTAAACCAAGCATTTTTAAGATTTCGATACCGATATGAGCATCCGGTCCTTCATATGGCCATTGATTAATATCATATCCTGGATCTGCGTTTGTCTCTAGAATGGCATATTCTTCACCTTCTAGATCATCAATAATAATATCGACTCCACAGACATAGGATTCAAATGCTTTTGCAGCTTTTTCTGCAATTCTTTTAAAACGATCTGGTATTTTATCCGTTAGAGAAATACTTTCTCCTCCTGTAGAACAGTTTGAATTCTTTCTTAGTTTGACAATTTCTCCTTTTTTGGGAATGTCTTCTAAGGTTCTACCAGATTTTGTTAAGAATACACGTAATGGTGAATCCATTCTGATTTTTGTATCTAATAATACGTGCCATTCTTCTTTATTCTTTTCTTCTATTAGTTTTTCAATTGTTGATTTTCCGTTCCCAATTACTTGGGCACTTCTTCGATTAATGACACTAATACATTTACCACCCACGACTAAGAAACGATATTCTTCTCCTTTGATATATTGTTCGATTAGAACATCTTGGTCAAATTCAAATGCATAATTAACCGCTCTTATAAATTGTCCTTTAGTTGGAGGTGTTGTGAATACGGTGATTCCTACACCACCATTTGTGGTTCTTGGTTTGATAACAATTGCTTTTTCTTCATAGTTTTCATATAAATCTTCTAATTGTTCTTCTGATAAACGATTATTAATCATAATACCTCTTGGAACTCTTAGACGATGTTGTTGTAGAATTTCTTTGGATGTAAATTTATCATTTGTTAGATAATGAACAATATAATTATCTTTTCTTGTTTGCGTAGCTCCTACAATAAATTCATGTTTTCCATGTTTCATAAATTCAATAATGGAATTATTTTCTCTATGATCCATGACTCTGTAGTCTACTCCTCTTAGAATCGCATCTCTTACTAAAGCAGCTGGTGCATCATAAATTTTCTTTCCTAAATTAATAACAGAATATTTCGCATCATGTGCTTCTTCATTATATTGTTTTGCTAAATCCATTAAGGCTTTAATATAACCTTTTTCTTCTACTAATTGTGTTACTTTAGAAGATAGAGTAATTCCTTGTTTACAATCACTTTGAATCTTCTTTAGACTTTTTTCAAATCCTAATTCATAGATTTTATTTGTTTTTAGTATTTCTCTTATTTCTTTGTTTAATAACGATTTTTGTTCTTCTGTCATTCCTTCTTCTGCTACTTGTCTGTAATCAAAAGTAGGGTAGTTTTCATCTTCTTTAGATAGTAAACAATGGAATAAGAAAGCTACGATAAAATCAATTTCTTCTAATGTGACAGATGTCTTATCAAATGGGTTTAAATCTAGTACTCTGACCTCAATATGACTAATAGGGTTATTTGCTAAATCATCTACATCATATTTCCATTTACCCTTAATACGGATAGGGGTATATAATTCTGATATCGATATAATATTTCCCTCTTTAATATTCTTTCTTAGACTCGCAATATGTTTTTCTTTATTATCATAGTTTACTTCTGCTAGATGAATATTTTTAAATCCTTGTTTATTACTATTACGAATAGAACAATTTGCTTCATAGTCTTTTTTATACTGTTTAGGTGTTGCCCCAAAAAGTGCTATTAACATCCAAAGTCTTTTTAGATAGTTTCTGATTATTTTAAAGTAACCATCTTCTAACTTTTCTGGTAATTCTTGATTTAATTTTCTTAATTCCTTATAGTACTTCTCATTAATTGAAAAATTCAAATGAACTCCAGACATACAGTACATTTCGTATCCATATTTTTTATATAGATACATTTCATATTCATGTTCTTTTACATTGTCACCGTATTCCCCGAAATTGAAGTTCTCAATATCTGGCAAGATGCAAGGCATACTATAAGGCCATAGATATTCTCCTTCTTTCCGTAATTCTTCTAGAACTACATTTGTTACATTTAGTAACTTTTCATAACATTCTTTTGTTGTTGGACATGGTGTTGTTCTTAACTCTAGTTGGGCAGCACCGAAGTCTGTTGTAACGAAAGCATTGGTGTTTCTGTTACCAAAAACCTTCAGGTGTGGACGGTCTGATAACTCGCCTGATTCGTTAGTTCTCAAACCTTCACGTTCAATCCCAACTTTATAGCTGTTCGATATCATTTCAATTTAATTCCTCTCTTTTTTCACAATATCGCATATATTATATCATATATTTAGAAAAAAGTCCATTCTTGAAAGTGATTGTGTCAAAAATGTGCCTTTTTTCTTTTATAAAATATGATTATAACAATTGACTTTTTTATAAAGATAACCTATAATATGTCCCCAAGGGGGATCATATGAATACGGATTATAATTTATATAGGATTTTCTTATACTTATTTGAAGAAAAAAGTATATCAAAAACCGCTGCTAAATTATATGTTTCTCAACCTGCTATCAGTTATAGTTTAAAAGAGTTAGAGAATCAATTAGGGTATACATTATTCTATCGTAATAGTAAGGGAATTGAACCTACGTTGGAAGCAAAAGAATTATACTCTTATATTTCTACGGCTTTTAATATCTTACATGATGCAGAAGAACATATAAAAAATTTAAATAGTTTGAATATTGGTTGTATTCGAATTGGAACTCCATCGCACATTGGAGTATTCTACTTATCTAATTTCATTTCTGATTTTCGTAAGATCTATCCAGGAATTCGATTTGAGATTGTTTGTAAATCGACTTCTGATATGGTAGAGATGTTGGAAACGAGAAAGTTAGATTTAATTGTTGATACGTTACCAATCAACAGTAAGAAAGATGTTAAAAAGGTAACACTTGCTAAATTACAAAACTGTTTTGCATATAATAAGAAAGCTATGGGAGATGTTTCTGTTAAGAAAGTGGAAGATTTAAAGAATTATCCATTAGTTCTTCCTAGTGCTACGTCTTCTATCCGTTTAAAATTAGATGAATATATGGAGAGTCATAATACCAAGTTAGTACCGGTATTAGAATCATGGACAACGGAAATTATGTTGGAGATGGTTCGTGAAGGTGTTGGTATTGGATACTTTGTTAAGAATGTGATTGATACACAAAGTGATCAAGATCAGTTTGAGGTGATTACATTTGAAGATGAATTACCTGCTGTTGATGTTTGCTGTGTCTATATTGAAGATTTCTTAACAACGGCTACTCACAAATTCATCGAATTATTAACGAATCATACATCAGAGGAATAAGAATGGAATTCTTATTAAACGATGAGAAGGAAATTTCGGAAGAAGATTTAGCAATTCGTAAACAATTATATGCAGAATTTATGGATTTACCAGAAAACTTTGTTTCGAAAATGAGACACTTACAACCACAGGTTGGATGTTTTAATAACTGTAGTTTTTGTAGTAAGTTTTCTGTTTGTAAGAGTGAATATTGGGGAGAGTCTTCCCTAAGAAATGTTATATGTGCGTTAAAATATACGGCGAAAAATTATACGAACGATGATTTACTTTTGGCATGGGATAGAAGAGAACATCGTATTGGTGTTATCTTTCCTTATTTAAATAATGATATTGCAGCTTATCCTTACTTAGATCAATATATTAGTCTTTGTTATCGTGAATTAGGTGCTAGAACTCGTATTTCTACGGTTGGTTTTTCTAGACACAATCACGAATTAAATGAAATGCACAAACGAATCTGTCGAGAGGGTTTAATTTGTGCATTAGGAGGAGTTCGTCTTTCTGTTAGTCAATACGGACGTGTATGGGAAGAGAAAGATGGAAGAAGTTCTTTAGAGGAATATTGTAAGGATATTGCGAACTTCTTATCCATTTATAAAATTTATTTTGAAAAATTTGGTGCTGGTAGTAGAAGAATGTGTTGTGAATTACGTTTTAATCCGTTAGTAGAGAATGCAAAAGTGATTCAAATGGATTATGATGGTCATTTTGTTTTAGCCGTTTCCAATTACTTATTTGTATCCCAAAATGAAAATATTACTTTAGAAGAGACATTCATTGATGATCCTTATAATCATTCTTTATCTTTTACGAATGATGGAGAAAAATTTTTAGAATATAATTTACCTTTTATGGTAGAAAATGAAAAACAAATAGAAGATTTTTTCAGTCAAAAACAGAATTCTGAAAGAGAAGTAGAAGTATACTTATTTAAGAATAAAGATGGTATTTATTATTCCATTGATCCTAGATTAACAAGAGAAGGTAATTTTGGTATGCATATTTATCCTACTACGGATGTTCGTACCAAATCTGGTTATATTGTAACGGAAAGATTCTTCTTAAATGCTCTCTATAATTTTAAGAAGAGAAGAGGACTTTCTTTAAGAGATTTAGTACATCAAAGTAGTTTTGATGATTGCTATGAGGTAGTGAATATCTTAAAGGAATATTCTAAGTATTACCAAGAAATTGGTAAAAAAGAAAAAAGTGTTTATATTTTAGAACATGTTGTTCCTTTGATTGAAGCTTATATCAAAGCATTACAAGAAGCTGGTTATTCTTCTGATGTGTTCTTTGATAAGAACTTTACGATTGATACGGGTATGATTTGTAACTTAGGTAGAGCAATTAGCTTATTCAAAGGACTTACGAAGTTTGTGAATGAACCATTAACTCCTACTCATGAAAGAAATTATGGAAGACATTGTTCTACGATGAAACAAGAAAATACAGCTTGGTTACTTGCTTGTGATTTTCATCACAATCTATTGATAGAACAATTAGACTTATTTAATACGGCTTCCGTAGAAGGACAAGTATCGTTCAAAAGAAGAGTGGAAATTCCTAACTTTAATATTCAAATTGATGAGAATACCAAATATTTATTTCCAGGAGAAGTGGAATAATGTCAATTGATTTTTATAAAGAGTTTGGAGATCTTGGTTATTTAGCGAATTATTCGAATCATGGATTTACGGTAGATGGTGTTTACTATAAGACGGCTGAACATTTCTACCAAGCTAGTAAGTTTGATGATCCGGTAATTATTCAAAGAATCTTAGATTGTGATACTCCCAAAGAAGCTTCTCAAATTGGAAGAGATAGAAGTTTCAAAAGAATTCCTGATTTTCGAAATGTAAAACTTGAGAAGATGTATCAAGGAGTCTATGAAAAGTTTCGTCAGAATCCAGATATATTAGAGAAATTACTTTCTACCGGAAAAGAAGAAATTCGGGAGATGACTACGAAAGAATCTTATTGGGGAGTCGGTTCTAATCTTGATGGAGAAAATCATATGGGAAAGATTTTAATGCAGGTAAGAGATTCTTTCCAACAAGAATATCAAAAATAATGATAGGACTTTTTTAAAAGAAGTTGTATACTATCCATGAAAGGAAGGGGATAAAATGAAACAAATTGAAATTACGACGAATGTTTTACAGAGTTTATCAGAAGTAGATCATGTATTAACGAATCAAGGTTTTAAAGTGATTCGTAAAAGTAGAGTAGAGGATCAATATATGTCGATGGAGAAAGAAGCTCTTAGAGAAGATACGATTCTCGATATTTTATCTCGTTCTTTAATTATTCGTTATTTATGTTTAGATGGAAAAGATGAATATAAAAAATTAACGTATAAGAAAAAAGTTTATGATGGAGATACGGTTTTATCAGAAGAGAAGATTAATCTTGGAATCATGGATACTGAAAAAGCTCGTCAATTATTAGAAGCTTTGGGATATCAGAAGCTTGTAGATGTTTCTTATGACGTTACGGTTTATCAAAAGGGAACAGTTGAATTATGTTTCCAAGAAGTAGAAGAGTTAGGTCTTCTTTGTGAATGGGAATCTCCTAATGATTATACAAATGTTTCCAAGGAAGAAATCTTAGAGGAAAAGAAGAGAATGCTTCAAGAACTAAGAGATTATCAGTTACAGGTTTCTGATGATTATGATGTCAAAAAAGCCTATCAAATTATTAAAAATAGAATGTAAGGTGAGAACATGTTAATTGTCGTTACTGGTTTAGATGGCAGTGGAACTTCTTCTGTTGCGAAGAAATTACACGAAATGGATCCAGGTTCTTATTTATTGAAGACTCCTTCTCCAGAGTATGCTGATAGAAAGAGAATGGATGAAGCTCTTCATGATGAATCTCCGGTTGCTCATATGCTTTATTATTTATCATCTGATATTTATATTTCCGATTATATTAAGAATCATTGTGATTACAAAAATCATAATGTCTATCTAGTTCGCTATTTAATTGATACGGTTGTATCGAGTCGTGCTAGAGGAATTGATGTTGATTTAGATTATAATCTCTATGGAAATCAGTTATTAGTACCAGATTTAACTATCTTTGTACGATTAGATGAAGAAACAAGACAGAGACGGTTACAGGAGAGAGGAAAAGATTGTTTAGATGTTGTTTTAGATGATTTTGAGAATCGAGAAAAATTCTTAGGAGAGTTTTCTCAATTATTAGATCCAAAACGTACTATTTATGTTACTAATAATAAAGCATTAGAAGAAGTATGTTCTGAAACATTTCAAAAGATAAAAACAGATAAGTCCCATTTATAAATGGGACTTATTTCTTTTTTAATTTATAAATAAATTTTATAAAAATTATTAAAAATTGCTGTTTGATTTATAACAAAACTCTATTGTAATATGGTATTAAGAGAAATGGAAATTTAGGAGTGTGAATATATGGCCGCTATTCGCAATCGTGAGACAAGTAGATATACCTTTTATTCTGCAAAGAAACTCTACTTTGCTAGAACCCCCTCTAAGTGTCTCCTAATGGAAAAGAATGAAGTTCCTAAAAATCGAGGATTAAGTCTTAATTCTCGTCGTACAACGATTATGAGTCGTGAGAATGGAATTCTATTATTTCCAAAAACTTTATAAAAAAACACCGTTTGGTGTTTTTTTTATTCATCTGCTAAATTATCGAAATATCCTTGAATCCATACAACAGGAGTTCCTTTATCTCCAGAGCCTGATGTTAAGTCACATAAGGATCCAATTAAATCGGTTAATCTTCTAGGAGTTGTTCCTTGTGTAATCATTTGTCCTTTTAAGTCTTTTTCTTTATTTCGAATTTCTTGTTTAATGGCTTCTTTTAAAGCATCTCCTCTTAAGTCTGCATATTTATTATCGGATACATATTTTAATTTAATTTCATTTGGAGTTCCTTCTAGACCAGATGTATAAGCAGGAGATACTACTGGATCTGCTAGTTCCCAGATTAATCCAACAGGATCTTTAAATGCTCCATCACCATAAACCATGACTTCTACTGTTTTTCCGGTAATCTCTTTTAATCTTCTTTGAACTTCTTCTACTAAAGCTTGTCCCGTTCTTGGGAATAGTTTTAATCTTTCTTCTGTAGATTTATTAGATCCTAACATTCCATATTTTTCATTATAACCACTATTTCCAATTGGTTCCTTCATAATATCAAATAGACCGAATACTTTGGCACCATATTCTTCTAAGATATATTTGGTATGATATCTCGTATGAATATCACAGGATAATACGTTTTTCGTATATTTCAGAATATCAGCAGGATTATTGGATAATAAGAAGTGTGCTTCACATCCTTCTGCCTCTATTAATTCTTTATAGAAATCTAACATATTGATTCCTGTAAAAGGATGAATCCAATCTCCAAAATACTCTCTATATTCTTCTTCTGAAATAATAGAGTCTTTTGTAAAGTCACTTCTATATAATTTTTCTTCATCTAATATTCCATTTCCTACTTCATCAGATGGGAAAGATAATTGTACATATAGTTTTTTTGTACTTCTCGCAATTGCTTTTAAAATTAATGAAAATCTATTTCTTGATAGAATCGGGAATACAATTCCTAACTCTTCTGGATTTTCAAATTTCTCCTTAATATCTTTTGATACTGTATTGACAGTAACATAATTTCCTTCTGATATACCTACAACTGCTTCTGTAATGGCAACAACATCTCTATCTCTAAATTCAATATTATTATTTTTCGCAGCTCCTACTACAGAATCTACTACAATGGTTGCTAAATCGTCTCCTTCTTTAATAATGGGAGTACGTACTCCTCTTACTACCGTTCCTAAGTCTCTCATAAAAACCTACCTTTCTGATAAAATTATATCATAGAATTTTTTTAATAAGAAAGAATTTTGTGTTATAATCATTTTAGGATGTGATACGATGGCAGGAAAATATTTTGAAGATGAATTAGTTGATGATGAAGAATTCTTTCCCGATCCGAATGATGATATCGTAGAAGACGATTTTCAAGCAGAAAAAAAGGAAAAGAAGAAGAATCATCGTACGAAGGCAACGATTTTAGTCGTATTTGTTGTTGTTGCACTTGTATTAATTGGGGTGGCTGCTTATTCTGTCTACAATATGTATATTATGAATCGAGCTCCTATGGTATCTACTGTTCATATTGAGAGTGATAATATTAATGGTCATCATATTGCAGTCTATGGGAATATGATTACTCTTAGTTTTTCTTTTAATGAAGAAATATCCAATGTACCAACGGTTACGATTCAAAATAAAAAAGTAGAAGTCTTTGGTAGTGGAAAGAATTTTTATGCGAAATACTTTGTACAACAACAGGGAGATGTCGATGAAGAAGTTCAATTTATGATTTATAATTACCAAGATGAATTAAAGAAAGTAGGAAGTCCGATTACTGCTACTACGGATGAGAGTAAAGTAACGATATTAGCTTTTTCATAAAATGCAATTTTTTGCATTTTTTTCTTTTTTAAAATCTGTTATAATAAATTCGTATAGGAGTTATCTATGAAAGAAAAAGAGGTCGTTGTTGATACCAAAAAACATGCAAAAGATGGTCAATTAAAATGCCCTTATTGTGGAGCAAGTGAAATTGTTCCTAGTTCGAAATCAGGGAAATTGAGATGTAATTATTGTTCTTCTGAGTTTGATGGTAAGAAATTAGAGGGAATGGTAGAAGATATCAAAGAGCTTCATGGTAGGGTAAAAGGATCGGGAGCAAAAGATATCAAGAAAGATGCAAATGACGTTATCACCTTAAAATGTGGTGGTTGTGGAGCAGAAGTTGTCATTGATACGGCAAATGCTCCTCATGCAAGATGTCACTGGTGCCGTAGTTATTTATCCATTAATTCTCAATTAGAGAATGGTGCTATTCCGGATGTCATTCTGCCTTTTCAAGTAAAAAAGGAAGATGCTCAATCTTCGATTAAGAAGTTTGTAGGAGCTAGACAATTCTATGCCCATCCAACTTTTAAGAAGGAATTTACGACTGATAATATTATGGGTGTTTATTTTCCTTATATGTTGGTCGATGCGAATTGTCATGCGAACTTTCAAGGAGAAGCAGAACATTTGGTTCGTCGTTATACAATGGGGGATGAAAAGAATTCCACTACGTATTATGATGCCGATTCTTATCATGTAGAGAGAGAATTTGACATTACTGTTAATGGATTAGAGATTGAATCTAATTCGATGAGACTCGATAAAACGAGTAATGAACAAACCAATAATATTATCAATGCCGTTATGCCTTTTGATACGGAGAACTGTATTGAATATCATTCCAATTATTTGGTTGGTTATACTTCGGAGAGAAGAGATGTCAATGTCGATGATTTGAATGATAAAGTGAGACGTCAATTAAAAGATGTTGCGAAGTTTTCGATGCATGAGGATATGAAGTTCTATGATCGAGGAGTTCATTGGGATAGTCAGTATTTTAATGTGATGGGTACGCAGTGGTTAGCTGCTTATCTTCCGGTATGGCTTTATAGTTATCAAGAGGATAAAGGAGATAAAAAAGTTCTTCATTATGTTGCTGTCAATGCAAGAACCGGAGAGACCATGGGAAGTGTTCCGATTAATACACCATTATTGTTACTCGTATCGGGCATTATTGAAATACTTTGTGGTATTTTAGGGTTAATATTATTTTTTGCAACTTATTCAGAAGATGATGAGGATGCACCCATCCTATTCTTGTTGTTATTCTTAGGTGGATTTATCTATTATGGTGCGATGTATGCGAAATACAGAAATAAATCTGCTCGGCATACGTATGAAAAAGAAACTAAACATGAAATTACAAACTTACGAAAAGTGGATCAATTAGTACAACATAAAAAACAATTAAAAAATCGTTATATTAACGATCGAAATGATGATATTTTAGATGGAGAAAAATAATAATAGGAGGTTATTATGTATATCAATCAAAAAATTGTAATTGGTAAAAAGGGAGATGAAGAATTTGCTATTCTTCCTAAGATGGCAAATCGTCATGGTATTATTACGGGAGCCAGTGGTTCTGGAAAAACGACAACTGTAAAAGTCATGGCAGAAGGATTTGCAGATGCAGGTGTTCCTGTCTTCTTAGCAGATGTAAAAGGGGATTTAGGTGGTACAGCTGCTCCTGGTACTCCAAATGAAAACTTGGATAACAGACTTGCCAAATTAAAAATTGAAAATTTTGAGTACAAAGGATTCCCTGTTCGTTTCTGGGATATTTTTGGAGAATATGGTCATCCCATTCGTACAACAATCGATTCTGTTGGACCAGAAATCTTATCGATGATGCTTGGTCTTTCAGAAGCACAAGAGGGAGTTCTTGCGATTGTCTTTAAGATTGCAGAAGATAATGGTTGGAAATTAGATGATGTCAAAGACTTAAGACTTTTACTACAATATGTAGGAGATAACAAGAATGACTTTATTACGAAATATGGTAATATTACGACCCAAAGTGTAGGAGTTATTCAAAGATGTTTATTAACGCTTGAGAATCAAGGTGCGAATATGTTCTTTGGACAACCAGAATTAGATATTCATGATTTTATTGCGGTTGATTCTGAAGGAAAAGGAATGATTAATATTTTACATGCGGTTAAATTATTCCAATCTCCTGATCTATATGCATCTTTCTTATTATGGTTATTAACCAATTTATTTAATACGATGCCTGAAGTAGGAGATTTAGATAAACCAAAGATTGTATTCTTCTTTGATGAAGCCCATCTATTATTTAATGGAATGCCAAATTATCGTTTAAAACAAATTACACAAGTTGTGAAATTAATTCGTTCTCGTGGAATTGGTCTATACTTTATTTCTCAAAGTCCTACGGATGTTCCTGATGAGATTATTGCTCAACTTGGAAATAGAGTACAACATACTCTAAGAGCTTATACTCCTGCTGAACAAAGAACGGTCAAAGTTGCTGCTGACTCTTTCAGAGCCAACCCAGAATTTAATACAACAGAAGCAATTCTTGCTTTAGGAACCGGAGAAGCTTTGGTTTCTTTCCAAACAGAAAATGGAGAACCTGCTGTTGTTGATAAAGCTACGATCTTACCTCCTCAAAGTATGATGGGAGTTTTAGATGATATTTCTCGTAATAAGATTATTAATTCTTCTATGATTCTTGGTAAATATGAAGAAGCCCAAGAAAGAGATTCTGCTTATGAAGAGTTAGATCAAATGATCAAAGAGAAATATGAGGCAATTGAAGCAGAAAAGAGAGCTCAAGAAGAAGCAAAAGCTGCAGAGAAAGCAGCGAAAGAAGCAGAAAAAGCTGCTAAACAAGCAGAAAAAGAAAAGTTAGCAGCTGAGAAAGAAGCAGAGAAAAAGAAAAAAGAAGCAGAAAAAGCTAAGAAGAATTCGATTGAATACAAATTAGGTAAAAAAGTTGCTAATAAAGCTGCTGATAAATTAATTAATAAAGGACTAAACACCTTAATGAAACAATTCTTTAAATAGACTGATTTTCAGTCTATTTTTTTTTGTGAAAATCATTTATAATCTTTCTACAGGGAGGGATTCTATGAATTCCATTCAGTTATTAATCCAAGAGATTTGTGAAGAAGAGGGTATTTCTTGTCATGCAATTTCGAAAGACTGGATTTTAGTATTAGAAAAAGGAGAAGAGATTCATTATATTGCTGGATCTCATTTTGATTGTAATAATTATGTATCTGCTAAAATCTGTAATGATAAATATGCTTGTTATGAAGCTTTAAAATATCATCATCTTCCTGTTTTAGAACATCATATCTTTTATCCAAATGATTCCAGGGAAGAAGTATTGTCCTCCTTCCACTCTTATCAAGAAAATGTGGTTGTGAAGGCAAATAGTGGAAGCTATGGAGATGATATGTTTCCTGTTACCAACGAAGAAGATTTATTTTCTAAGATGGATCTCTTATTTCAAAAACATCATTCCATCAGTATGTCTCCTTTTTATTCTATCTTACATGAATACCGTGTCATTGTATTAAACCAAGAAGTAGAACTTATTTTTGGGAAGAAGAGACCTGTTGTTGTGGGAGATGGAGTTCATTCTATTATTGAATTATTAAGAGAATTTAATGAACCATACTTTATCAAAGTAGAAGATTCTTCTCTTCATAGGGTATTAGAAAAAGGAGAAGTCTATTCTTATGGATGGCAACATAATCTATCGAAAGGATCTATTCCTTATTTAATAGAAGATGAGAAATTAATGGAGCAATTAAAAGAATTAGCTCTACAAGCAACTGAAAAGTTACATTTAAACTTTGTGAGTGTTGATATTGTAGAATTAGAAGATCATTCTTTCTCTATTATTGAGATTAATAGTGGGGTCGTAACAAACATTGTTCCTTATTTTGAAAAGGGAGAAGAAATCGCTAAAAATATTTATAAAAAAGCAGTTTTATCTTTATTTTCTTCTAAGTAAAGTGAAACTTTTTTCAGAAGAAAAAACGTTGTTTTTTCTTTTTTTATGATAAACTAAAGGTGGTGATACCAATGAATGAAGCAATAGGGGAAAAAGGAGGTTCTAGGGATCGAAAACGAGTTCTTGTGATTACAAAGAATCAAGCAAAAAAACTACAAGAATATGAAGAAGAACGAGAAATTCGAGAACTAGAGAAAAAGGTTCGGAAACAACAAATTTATACCTTGATTAAGACTCTTCCTATTGTCGTTGGAGGAGGAACCATTCAAACTCTCTATGATGTTGCAACTGGTAAAAAGAGAGATACGATTGAAGAAGAAAATTCTCAGTGGAGAATTAAAGAATATGATCAAGATATTACGCATTTGACACCAGAAGAGTTTGCAGAAAAACAAAGAAGAAGAAAAGTGATTACGACTCCTACAGGAGAAAAAGTGGTTGTTTATATT
Source organism: Bacilli bacterium (assembly GCA_017964405.1). Taxonomy (GTDB): domain Bacteria; phylum Bacillota_I; class Bacilli_A; order RF39; family UBA660; genus UBA3789. The sequence continues at coordinate 10,698 of JAGCSA010000034.1, read as the reverse complement.
ACAATTCCGGTAGAAGTAAAAGAAGAAGATTTGGTTATTGAGCAACCATCTGTATCGAATGAAATGGGGGATATTCCAAAGAGTGAAACCACTCCTGTTGTTTTTCCTGTCTACAAAGAAGAAGCGGTTGCTCCTAAAGCAACCAATCCTCCTAAGAAGCAGGAAAGTGTTCCCGCAACCAGTCCTTCTATATTAGAAGATGTAATTCCTACGATTCAGCCAAAAACAACTCCGAAACCTAAAGTGGATTTGGGTTCTGAGGAAGTGGATATTGAATCTTTTATTGATCATGAGATTGCAACGATGGATTTCCCTAATCTTTCTCCGGAAGTGAAAGAGAAATTAGATCAGTTAAAATCTAGAAAGATTGTAGAAGAATATGAAAAACAATTAAAAGATATTCGATTTGAACTGAGAAAAGTCATTTATGAATACAATGTCTTAGTAGAAGATAATGAAGAAGTTGTCTTAAGTAAAGATGCCGAAATTATTTTAGATCGATTATCTGAAATTATTGATAAAATTGAAGAATTAAAGAGAAAGATTCGGATTGATAATTTAGATCAATATGATGACAACTACATCTATTATTTAATTCAAGGATATTTGGAAGAATTTCATGATAAGAAATTAGTCGATGAAATTAAAGATTCTCCTCTTTATGTATTATTAGAAGAAAAGTTAGAGGAATTAGATCAGAAGAGAGGAAAATTTTCTAAGGTTGTAGAAGATAAGAAAGAGAAGTTTGAAGATCGTGAAGAAGAGTTTGATCGATTGAAGAGTCGTTATTATTCTTTAGATCAACTCAATAATCAATTATTAGAATTTCAATATGATCAGAGTCGTCAATTAAGAGAAATTCAGGAACGAGTTAGAAATGCAACTACTGTTACGGAGAGAGTTCATGAAGAAGTCGTTGGATTAGACAGACAGAGTAGAAGATTATTAAATTTGATGATGTTTCAAATGTTTTTACCAGGTCCTCGTTTTGCGAAGGGATTGGCTGCTTCTGCTGCCACCTATTTATATTTTATGAACAATGTGATTCGTCCGAATACTCGTACGACTCGTTATAAGGTGATTACTGTTACCAATTATCATAATGAGATTCAAGATAGTATTACAGCAATTGATGATGCCATCCGGTTACTGGGAAAAACCAGTGATCAAGTCGATAAGATGATTTTCGAAATTCAAGATCGTTATAAAGACTATTTGGGAAAAGTACCGGAATGTGATTCTTTGATTGCCAATTTGAAAAAGATAAAAAGTGAATTAGAAGAAAAAGAATATGAAATGAAGAAAATCAAACAACAACAGGAACTAGAATTAGAGAAGAACGATGCCAAGGTGAAAACGATAGGGGAATATCCTGTCAACTAAAATTAGAAAAAGATATTGTTTCTTTTCTCTTTTCATTTTGATTGTGTTATAATATTTCAAGAAATGGAGTTGAAAAACATGCTATTATTAACAAAAGCTGTTTTTGCAATTATGATTGGTTTTTTGTCCTCCGTTGTATTAGGATATCTCTTAGTTCCTATTTTAAGGAAAATGAGAGTAGGGCAAAAAATATCCATCTTTGTAGGAGAAGCTCATCGTAAAAAAGAAGGAACTCCTACGATGGGGGGTCTTATCTTTATTGTTCCCACTGTCCTTGCAACTTTAGCACTTGTATTTACCGATAAGATTACCTATACGTCTAATTTGGGAATTGTATTATTAGTATTTATTGGATATACCTTAATTGGTTTCTTGGATGATTTTTTATCGATCAAGAAAGGAAACAATGAAGGATTAACTGTCTATCAGAAATTATTTATGCAAGTATTAATTGCGATTGGTTTCTTCTATATCTATATGAGAAGTGGAGGACAGACTGCTTGGGTTGTTGGTACTTTACATATTGATCTAGAGATGGGATGGTTATATGGACTTGCGATATTGTTTGTATTAGTAGGAGCTAGTAATGCGGTTAATTTAACAGATGGGTTAGATGGACTTGCTGGAGGACTTAGTGCGATTGCCTTTGTTGCGTATGCTTTAATTTCTCTATCCGTTGGATTTGAAGATATTGGACTATTCAGTTTGATCTTAATGGGAAGTTTAGCTGGTTTCTTAGTTTATAATACGAATCCTGCGAAGATCTTTATGGGAGATACTGGATCTCTTGCTTTAGGAGCTGCCATGGGTGCGATTGCCATTCTAACGCATAGAGAATTAACATTATTAGTCGTTGCCTTTATCTTTGTAATTGAAACTTTATCGGTTATTTTACAAACATTTTGGATGATTGTCTTTAAGAAGAAAATCTTCTTAATGACACCCCTTCATCACCATTTTGAAAAATTGGGTTGGGATGAGAGAGATATTGTCAAGATGTTTTGGGTAGCAGGTCTTATCCTAGCAATGGCTGGTATTGTTTTTGGAGTTTGGGTTTAAAAGAGTCAGTTGACTCTTTTTTTTGTGTCAACTAGTGACAGAAATCTACATTTTGTATTGATACATTGGTTTTTTATGTTATACTTATTATCGTAGGAGTGTGTATTTATGAAGAAGAAAAAAATGATTGCTGCGGTTGTATTTTTTATTGTAATTGCTTTGATTACAATTGGTTATTCTTATTTGAGTACAACCTTAAATATTAGTGGTTCCAGCGGAATTGGAGTTGCTACTTGGGATATTCACTTTGATAATGTGGATGTCTTAGATAACAGTGTTGCATTATCTACTGGAGATGTGGCTGCTGCTATTAATCCTAGTAATGATACAGAGGTTAGTTATACGGTTACGTTAACAAAACCTGGTGATTGCTATGAGTTCTTAGTAGATGTTGTCAATGATGGAACCTTAGATGCGATGATCGGTGCTGTCTCTTCTAAAATGAACAATGTAGAGATTACGACTTTACCAGCTTATTTAGATTATCGTGTTACATATGAAGATGGAACAGCTATTACTGAAAATCAAGAATTATTAAGTGGTGAATTTGAAACCCTTGATGTTTATGTAGGATTTAAGAAAGATGTCGATGAAGATGATCTTCCTGAAACGGATACAACTTTAACCTTTACTTTTGGAGTTACCTATGTACAGGCAACTGATGAAGCCGTTGCTGTTAGAGATTATCCTGAATCCTTCGAAACCGATTCATGGGCAACGATTCTATATGCTGCACGTTCTGGATTTACAGGAGCTTATAGTGTAGGAGATATGAAGGAAGTTGAATTAAATGGATTAGGTACTTACTATATCCGTATTGCTAACTTAACAACTCCAGATGAATGTGCTGGAACCGGATTCAGTCAAACAGGATGTGGATTTGTATTAGAGTTCAGTGATGTTATTACGAAGAGAGCATTCGATACCACTCATGCTTCTCATGTTTGGGAAACAGCTGATATTAATACATACTTAAATGATACAGTTTATAATGCTATGCCTGCTGAATTGAAGGCTATGGTTATTTCTACACCAATGGTTACCGCTTCTAATGGAGCAGCTACGAATTCAACAGCTCGTCTATATTTATTAAATGAAAAAGAAATCTATGATGATTCTTCTAAACCAGGAAGCAATGCTACGAGACAACTTGATTACTACTATGAAGTAGGAGTTACTTCTGGTAATACTGGTGGAGCTATTAAGAAATATAATAATACAGCAAGTAATTGGGTTCTACGTACTTACTCAGGTTCTAACTTATCTGAAGTATCTACAAGTGGAGGAATTACTTATACAACTGCTAATGCTGTAGAAGGTATTGCTCCAGCATTCCGTATTGGATAAAAACAAAAAAAGAACTTTTGATAGTTCTTTTTTTATGTTATACTATTAATAATAGGAGGCTGTGTGATATGGATAAGAAAAATGTATGGAAGAAATATAGAGGGGATGATTTTACTTTATTAAATGTGATTTGTGATGATTATCGTCAATTTCTTAGTAAAAGTAAAATTGAAAGAGAAGCTGTTCGTAATTCCATTCAATTAGCTGAAAAAGCTGGTTTTGTGAATTTAAATACGTATATTGAGAATCAAGCTCCTTTGGTTCCTGGAGATAAAATCTATGTCAATAATCGAGGAAAAAGTGTTGCTTTCTTTATCATTGGATCGGAAGATATTACGAAGGGTATGAATATTTTAGGAGCCCATGTTGATTCTCCAAGACTTGATTTAAAAGCAAATCCTCTATATGAAGAAAAAGATTTTGCCTATTTGGATACTCATTATTATGGAGGAATTAAGAAATATCAATGGGTTACCCTTCCTCTTGCTCTACATGGTGTCATTATTCGAAAGAATGGAGAAAAGATTCATGTAGAAGTAGGGGAAGATGAGAATGATCCAGTCATTGGTATTACAGATTTACTTCCTCATTTAGGAAATGAACAATTAAAGAAAGAAGCTTCTAAAGTGATTGAAGGAGAAGGATTAGATCTTTTAATTGGAAGTGTTCCTTTCCCTGAAGAGGATGATGAGAAAAAAGACAAAGAGTTAGTCAAGAAAAACATTTTAGCGATTTTAAAAGATCGTTATGATATCGAAGAAGATGATTTCTTATCTGCAGAAATAGAAGTGGTTCCTGCTGGAAAAGCAAGAGATTTTGGATTAGATCGTTCTATGATTATGGGATATGGTCAAGATGATAAGGTTTGTGCTTATACGTCTCTTCGTGCATTTTTAGATGCTCCTGCCTGTAATAAAACCATTAGCTGTATTTTAGTTGATAAAGAAGAGATTGGTAGTATGGGTGCTACCGGAATGCAATCGAATTTCTATGAAGATGCTTTACTAGAAATCTGTAATTTAATGGGTCATACGGAAAATACAGCTGTTGGAAGATGTTTTAGAAATTCTAATATGTTATCAAGTGATGTGAATGCTGCTTATGATCCACTATATAGTGATGTCATGGATAAGAGAAATGCTTCTTACTTTAATCAAGGAGTTGTTTTCTGTAAATATACGGGTTCTCGTGGAAAGAGTGGTTCCAATGATGCGACGGCTGAATTCATTGCGAAGATACGCAATGTAATGGATAAACACTATGTCAATTTCCAAATCTCTGAACTTGGAAAAGTAGATGCTGGTGGAGGAGGTACGATTGCTTATATCCTAGCTAATAAAAATGTCAATGTCATTGACTGTGGAGTAGGGGTATTAAGCATGCATGCTCCTTGGGAAGTAACTGCTAAAGCAGATATTTATGAAGCTTATAAATGTTATTTAGCTTTCTTACAAGATGCTTAAAGGAACGTTTGGTTCCTTTTTTTTGCATTTTTTTCTAATTTATGATATAATATGCATCATGAAAAAGGGGGACTTTTCATGGATCGTTATCAACCATATGAAAAAAAGGGTCGTTGTAGTATGGACCCTAAACCATTACCAGGTAGAAAGGTAACTCCTGGGAGCCATTTAGCTGAATATTTCCCAGTAGGTAGTACTTCACCTTGTATTTATACCGTTAAAATTTCTTATGATCAATTTGTTGCTTGTATGAATGCAGGTAAATATAAAGATCGTGATCATTTCTATTACTTTATTATTCAAGATGAGGGAGTATTAAATACTAAAGACGATGGAATGCTTCGTTTACAATTCTTAAAGTATTTACAAGATGTTCCTTATGCGATTTATAATTTCCAATGTTCTGATTCGACTCTTCCAGCTTATATTTATTTTTTAAATCACATGGGTTGGAAAAAAGAGAAAAATACGATTTTGCAAATGACAATGGATCGTCATCCTGCTACTCCTAAGAATATTCCGATTGAGACTGCTAAAGGACGTATTATGATCGATGAAGAGAATTTGATGTGGTTCCCAGATCAGACATTACGTCTAATAAAAGGAAAGACAAATGATACTGTTTTAGAAGATGCTTTCCAATTGAAGTATTTTGCAAGAGGTTTAAAGATTAAATTAAATGAGAAATACCGTTTTGATCAATTTACGGATTTTGATAAAGCCTTTGTTGCTTACCATTTCTTATTTGATCATCCTGCATTCTGTCATTTAGCTCTTCCACCACTTGGAATTACATATGCGAATTGTCAGACATCAAGAGATGAACATGGAGTTCAAATCTTAAAACCATCTGAAACCAAATGGGAATCAAGACCTGTTGGTACTTTGAAACATAATCAAGGTGTTTGTACCGGACAAAGTCGTTTATTCAATGCAGTTATCTGTAGTCCAGAATTTCAGATTCCGGCTGCTCCTATCTATGGAAAAATTCCTTCAGGAGAAAGTCATTGTTGGAGTAATTTTGTTATTGATAATCAGATTTATCAATGTTGTCCTACTTTAAGAGGATTATTCCCAGATTTGGATGCTGCTGGATATAAAGCAAATGATGCTTTATATTTCCCTAAGATTTATCCACATGCTTCTTTGAAACATCATCAGATAGAGGATATTAGAAAACACGTAAAGAGTTTGAAAAGATAAGAACGAAGTTCTTATTTTTTTTGTTTTCTTTTTTGGTTTGTGATATAATTTTTTTAAGAATAGGGAGAGTTGATATCAATGGATCCAATTGAAATGCAAAGACGTCAACAACAATTATTAGAACAAAAACGGTTGAAGCAACAAGCTAGAAGACAAGCTATTAAAAGAGCTAGAAAGAGAAAATGGGTAAAAGTAGCTATTTTTATCCTTGTTTTTGTACTCGTATTTGTTTTTTATGAACAAGGTTTTCATATAGAGTTTAATCAAGAAGGTTCTGGTTTTCAGATGCCTAAAATTAAATTTGAAATGCCTAAATGGGATTTTAAAATGCCTTCTTTTCATTTCTTTTCAAAAGAGAAAAAGAAAGACTCTTCCGAAGGAAACTATGATAGTGAATTACCTGGTAAATTAGTGGCTTATGTTCCTATGGATGATCGTCCCATTCATAAGACTCGTATTGCTTATTTAGCTGATTCTTTTGGTATGAAATTAAAGATGCCAGATACGAAGTATATTAAAACGTATTTAACAACAGGAGATAATTCTTATGCAGGATATTCCACCAAATATGGAAATCCTGATAAAGTAGCGAAATGGTTAGAGGAACAAGAAGAAGCTGGATGCGATTACTATATTTTATCTTTAGACCAAATGTATTCTGGAGGATTAGTTGGATCTCAATACCTAAGTGATGATGATATTAAAGTCTATGGAAAAGGTGTTGATGCTTCTAATAACATCTTAATCACTCTTATGAAAGATAGTCAGAATCATATTTATTTGATTGATTCTGTTGTAGGGTTAACAGTTACTCCTGGATTTATGGATTTTACGGGAGAAGATGCTGTTTTACTTCGTAATTATACAGCTGTTCCTAGAAAGTCATTAAAGGGAGCTGATTTAACGATTAAGAAGATTGCAGAAGCCTATTCATCTGATGAGAATGGAAATCCAATAGAGACAACATTAGATTCTACAAAATTAGAGAAGTATTTAGCTGCTAGAAAGAGAAAATTAACGATTACCAAAAATATTATTACGATGATAGAAGAGAGTAAGAATCCAAATATTCATCTTTATTATGGAATTGATGATAGTGGAAATCCTACAAGTATTCAAGCAAATGATATTTCTTATATTCGTTCTTTGGCTATGAAGAAGGAAATGGTAATTCCGATTCAAGATGGAGCTTCTTCTATGTCAGAGTTTGTGTTTGCTGATTTATTATTAGATTCTGTTTCTCGAAAACCAAATGTAAAAGTAACGTATTATGGAGATCCTAATCAAGTAGTTGTTGGAAGTACCGATACTTATGGATCTTATATGAGTACGTTATTAAGTGATTTAGATGTTGGAAATGTAGAAAAAGATGAAGATCTTGAAATATTGGTTTATTGTAAGACTGTTCCTGAACTTCGAGAAGCAACGGCTAATCAGTTACTTACTCATTATTTAAAGAATATTCATAATCATGTACCAACCGTTATTGTGAATGATGCTGATTATTTAGAAGATCATTTCTTAATCAATAATCTAAGTAATTATGATGCGACTCATATTCCTATGACTTATTTAATTGGTTATAGTAACTGGAATGGTTATATTCATAGTTCGAAAATTGGTTTAACGGAAGGACTTACTCGTTATTTATTCCTTGCTAGTAAGAGAGATAGTGATGATTGTGATCGGGGTTATTTAAAAGTCATGGCAGAATCTTTCTTAGAGGATATGGGATATTTAACGTTACCTGTTAAAGATACGATTGAGCCAGGACTCGTTGAACAAAATACAGAGTTGATGCGAACGAGAATTATTGCGAATTTCCAAAAAGGAAACTATATTTCTGGTATTGATAAATATGCAGAAAATGGAATCCGCTCCATTGGTTTCTATAATTATTATTTTCCTTGGAGTCGTCCAGATGATTTAGATTTTGATGTTTCTGCTACTTTGATTGAAACAAGACCGATTACGATTCCAACAGAAGTTCAATATCAAATAAAAGAAGCTTAGCTTCTTTTTTCTTGCAATTCATTTTTATCCATTGTATGATGGATATAGATAAGATTTAGGTTCGGGGGCGACATTATGATTGAAAAAATATTATGTGCTATCTTTGCCTGTATCTCTGCTTTTAGTGTATGGATTGCCCAAAAGCCAGAGTATTTATCAACCAGTGTTCATCAAACCATGCAGGTAGATGCTTCTTTTATAAAAGCAGAATCTGATTCTTGTCAGGTACGTCTTACTTCTCATCGAAAAGGAATTCAAGTAGAAAATTGTTCTTTATCGAAAGTAGGGGAGACGAAAACCATTTCTTTTGAGTATCAAAGTAATTATGATGGTGATGTGATCGCTCTTGTCGATGGATCTTCCTCTTATGAAGATGAATTCTTTCGAGTAGAATGTCACACGAATGATTCTCTTTCCAAAGGAGAGATTGCTCATGGTACTGTTACCATTACTTTAAAGAAAGCTACGATAGAGGATCAAAAACTTCCCTTTAACGTTCGTATTCAAATTCAACCAAAATAAAAGAGATCAAATGATCTCTTTTTTTTAACTTACCATGGAAATAAATTCATTTAATGTAATATCATCCATAATAGGGTATCTTGGAATTAGATAGTGATTATTACTTCTTCTTGCTTTTACACTTCCTCCTACAAAAGATACTCTAAATCCAAGATCTTTTACAGCTTGAATTCCTTCTCTATCAGCACTATAGAATGGGAAACAGAAAGATGTATTATCTTGTAGAACATCAATGGATGTCTTAATATCATCGTAGACAGTTTGGTAATCGGAACAAGCTACTTTTCCACGACCATCGGCACATTGTGCTTCATAATGAAGATTATTCGTATGAGACTGTACATCTAAGTATGGAGATTGATAATTCTCTAGTCCCCACCATCCAGTAATTAAGAATAGAGTTGCATATTCTTGATATTCTTCTAATAGAGGAATTAATACATTTCCATTATGAGCTCCTGTTCCATGAGCTCCATCATCGATTGTTAATAAAACAGATTTTTCTGGTACTTCAATAATACCATCCATCCAATCAGCAAATTCTTCTATTGTTAATGTCTTATATCCATTATCTTTTAACCATTGCAGGTGAGATTTAAATTTTTCTCTTTCTAAGCAAATACTTTCATGACAAGCATCACTTTCTCCTAGAATGGTTTGATCATAGAAGAAGTGATAGTTTAATACAGCAATTCCTTGATTATTAGGAGTTTCTTTTCCATTATCTGGCATATCGGCTCCATAAGCCATAGCAGCATAGTTATCAATTATTGTATAAGATTTTGCTTGGTAACAATTCACATTATTTTTATCATCACTTGGAGTAGAAGTTTTATTGGTTACGACTAGTTTGATTCCATCATTTTCTTCTATCTTTCCAATATCTACTTTTAAGTTTTCTTTTAATTGATTTGCTTCTTCACTCGGATTTCCGATTGCTAAGAAGACTGCTTTTTCTTTTAGACGAATATATCCTTTGATGTAAGATACATAATCTTCTTTTGTAATAAAGTAATATCCTGCTTTTTGCATATGCGTGATATGAGATCTAACACTAGCAGGCATAAGACAAGTATCATCTGCACCACAATCATTTTGAATTTTATCGTAGTAGATTACACTGACATGTTCCGCTGGTTTTTCTTCCAACGTAATTTTTGTATCTTGTTCTTTAATTTTCTTTGATTTTGGTACTTTTAAGGTTCTTCCTAAGAAGGTTACATAGTAATTTTCATCATCCATTTTATTAATAGGAGTTGTGATTCCATTCTTTAAGGTAATGATTTCTTTGTTTCCATCATATAAGACAACAGAATCCTTGGAAGTAATTTCTTTTTCTAATGGTAGATAATAAGAATTTTCTTTTTTCTCTTCTGTTTCTTTTCTCTTTTTAATATCTTTATAAGAAACATAATAATCAGAATCTTTGATTTGAAGATATCGATTCTTAAGAGACGTTATTTTTACTTTTTCCAAGTCTAATGCATAGTCTTTTGTAATAGAACCAATTTCTTTTCCTTTTTTGTTATATAACTTTGTATTCTTTGTTGTGATTACTTTTTCATTATATTTCTTTTGGATAGAAGAGACTGTTTCTTTTTCAAAGAAATGATATCCAATGATAGAGCCACCTATTAATACTAATAGAAATACCATGATTCCAATCAAAAGACCTTTTTTCTTTACCTTGATTTTTTTCTTTTTCTTT
>JAGCSA010000003.1 GCA_017964405.1 Bacilli bacterium | reverse complement strand
CAACATTTTGCACTAAAGCCGGTTTCCTCTCTCCTAAAGCTAGAAAAAAAAGAAATGCAGCTTAGTTCTAACTTCTTTTTTAATGATTCTTCAATAACAAGTTCTTGCTTAATAATATTTATCATAAATACCATCCTTTCTTTGTAGGATAGTATTTGTATGACTTCCAAGCTTGACACGTGGAAGCAGGTACACAAAAAAACTAACCCAAACCTGAGTTAGTTGTAATAAAAAAGCTCGAAAAGTTCGAGCGTATTTCCTTATGGAGCGGATGAGGAGAATCGAACTCCCGTAGTCAGCTTGGAAGGCTGGGGTTCTACCATTAAACTACATCCGCATATAACTTAATCAACCCCGCCTTTCCGATAGCAAAGGTCGACTAAATAAAGTAGACATATTTAATTATACTAAAATTTCTAATAATGTCAACACTTTTTTCATTCCTCTAGTTTTTTTATCACATGATGCATCCGATTATGGTACCCCTCTTTTTCATAGAAATGGATTGCGTTTTCGTTGTATGCGAAAACATCGATACCCATATAGGTACATCCTTTCTCTTGGAAATATCTCTCCATCTTCTTCATTAACTTATCTCCTAGTCCTTTGCCTCGGATGTGTTTTGAGATGATTAATTCTGTTACTTCTCCTGTTTTAGGGCATGTATAATCTAGATAGTCTTGTGGTTCGTAGGGACGAATTCTTCCAATGATTAGACCTATTGCTTTGTCTTCTTTGATTGCTAGATAACAGATTCCTTCATTCTCTTTTGCTTCTTTTAAAGCATATTCTGTCATCTTTACTCGATAATCTGGATGGAGTTGATCTAGATGATCTTCATCAATTGATAGAATGTATTCTTCTAATTCTACCATTAGATCTCTTACATCTTCTAAATACTTGTCTTCATATTCTATAATCATTTTTATCCTCTTAAATATTCTACAATTTCTTTTACGACAATTTCAGGAGTAGATGCTCCTGCCATAATTCCGATTGTTTTCTTTTTCCAGTCTTTTAATTCTTTTAAATCATTCACATCTTGTATTAAATACACTTCTTTACAATTCTTCTCAGATATTACTTCTAATTCTTTGGTATTGGAACTTTTCTTTCCTCCTACAATCAACATTAAATCTACCTTTTTGGATAATTCTTCTGTCTCTTTTTGACGATCACTGGTTGCATTACAGATTGTTTTTTCTACAATGATTTCTCCTGGAAATTCTTGTTTTACTAATTCTGTTAATTGATCAAACTTTTCACTATTAAAAGTTGTCTGGGATACAATATAAATTTTTTCCTTTTTTGACTTTTCATACTTCTTTTTGCATTCACTCAAGTCTTCTTGGTTTTCTAGAATATAAGAATATTTTCCAGAGAAACTCTGTACTCCTAATGTTTCTGGATGATTCTTTTTCCCCATAATGATGATGAAGGAATCTTCTAATTGATTTTTAATCTTGATTCGAATGGCTTTAATCTTTCCACAAGTTAAATCTAATAGTTCAATGTCCTTTTTCTTTGCTTTTTCATAGGTTTCTTTTAATTCACCATGAGCACGAATAATCACTTTAGAATGATTGGGAGCTTCTTCTATAGAGGAAATGGTTTTCATTCCTTTTTTCTCTAAGTCTTCTATTACTCTTTCATTATGAACAATCTCTCCTAAACAGTAGATTCCCTTCTTTTCTTCTAATGCTTTAGTTGCTTCTTCTACTGTAAATCTTACTCCATTACAGAAACCACTATGTTTTCCTATGATTATTTCCATATTCTTCACCTGTTTTTAGTATAACATAAAAAGACTATTTCTTAATAGTCTTTGGAATGGTATATTGATAACTCTTCTGAATCAGTTCTTTTAGTTTTTGATCAGGAATCGTATCATCCAATAGAAAAGTAATCCAATATTTCTTATTCATATGATAGGCTCTATAAAATCCTTTTTCTTTTACTAATTCTTCTATTTCTTCCGGTGGTAGTTTCACATTCATGACTTCTACGATTCTATCTTTCTTCTCTAGTTTTATTTGATTAATTCTCATGATGATTCCATACCACTTTTGATTTTGGTGATTTCGAAACACTCCATCTTTATCATCCTCTTTCCATAAGAATTCAGGAGAAGCTTGATAGGTATCTTTTATCCATTTGCTGATGCGATTGGATTGTGGAAATAGAAATGGTCTTTCTTCTGTACAATTCTTTTTTATATCTTCTAATAATGCTTGGTATTCTTCTCTTACCGTATTTACAAATTCTCCTATTTGATTTTTTCTTCGAAAGGCTGTGTATTCTTCTTCTGTATCAGGATCTATGATGATTCCCTTCATTTGATTATTTTGATAAGAAAGGATTGCTTTTAAATGGGTTTTTTGAAGTATCGTTTGATAGGACATTTGATTGTTTTCTTCTTGAAAACCATAGGATAGAAGTTTTTCTTTCTGAAAGATACATTTTTGAAAATACTCTTCTTCTAACATCTCAATCACCTGGTTTTATTTTATCATAAAAAAAGAGAGATGCTTCTCTCTTATTTAACTAGTTCTACACTTACAAAATAATAAATATTGTTCTTTGTATCATATTGATAAGTATATTTGTATTCATTTAAATCATTGATCATAGAATCCAAATCAACACTATCCATTGGATCTTCTAATTCTACAATCGGATCTTTTGCGGTATATGTATCATGATTATTATCTCGAATTGGTGTTTTACAAATACCTTCTGAACATTGGAATCCTACTTTTTGATAAATATAAATGTGATTTTCGTCTGTATCTACGCTTGTAATCTTATCATAATATCTGTATCCAGATCCTCCACATCCACCGGCATTATTATTTTCTGTATACATACTTCCATTGGTAGTCATTTCATACGTACTACAAGCTCCTACAATCTTATCTGGATAGGAATCAAATACTTTCTTTCCAAATAATTCATAGGTTGTTTTATCTAATTCTTCTGTTGTGAAAGACATTTTTCTTAGTTTTCTCACTATTAAACTATTCCGATAATATTCTGTTAAATCATCTGCTGTTGTTTTTTCATTGACGAATAATTGGAATTCATTATGATCGACACCTGATTGATAATAAATATCGTTGATTAAATTTTGAACAAAGTATCCATCTTTATTCAATTCTACAACTACTTCTGGTTTTTCAACAGAAGATTGTTTTGCTTCTTTCTCTGAATCTGCAATATGTAAGAAGAATTTGTCATAAGCAATATAACCTAAACTACAAATTAAAAACAAAGCAAGTACTACTACAATTGATAAATAATTACTTTCTTTTTCTATATCATTCTTTCCTTTTCTCATATAATCACTCCTTATCTTTATTATATCCTTTTTCTTATAAAAAGCATTAAAAGATCACTAAGGTGATCTTTTAATGTAAAGTTACAACAACTTCTTTTTCACTATATTCTTTTCGATTTGCATAAGCAATCGTTAGGGTAACCGTATCTCCCTTTTTCTTTGTATAAAGTACATCTTTGATGACATTAATATTCTTTACTTATTTTCCATCAATCTTGGTAATAATGTTTCCAATCTCTAGTCCTGCTTCATCTGCTCCACTACCATCAATCACTCCTGAAATATAGAATCCTGTTGGCATATTGTAAGAAGTTTTATCAACCATACCACCTTCAATTCCAATGGTTACGTCTGTTTTATCTTCTTCTCCATTCATTAATACTTCAATGACATCTTTTACATCACTAATAGGAATAGCAAATCCCATTCCTTCGATACTTGCAGAATAAACAGATCCATTAGAAGAGTATTTAGCAGAATTGATTCCTACTACTTCTCCTACACTATTTAAAAGAGCTCCTCCACTGTTTCCTCCATTAATCGCTGCATCAATTTGAATCATTTTAGAAGTTACATTATCAATGGTTACTTCACGGTTTAGAGCAGATACAACTCCTGTTGTAACAGATTGTCCGTATCCCAAAGCATTTCCAATCGCAATAATTCCATTTCCTACTTTTAATGCATTACTGTCTCCTATCGTTGCGATACGAACAGCTTCTTGTGTTTCTTGGTCTAGATTATTTAATCTTACAGCAATCACTGCAACATCTTTTCTTTCAGATGTTCCTTTGATATAGGCATCTGCACTTTTTTCATTAATAAATTGAACGGATAATTCTTCTGATCCTTCAATGACATGATTATTTGTCAAAATTAGTAATTCGTTATCGGTTTGACTAATAATAATACCAGAACCTGCTCCTTCACTATATTGATCTTCTCCAAAGAAACTTGGTCCATATTTTCCAGAATATACAAGTGTTTTACTAGTAATCGCAACAATCGAAGGCATTACTTCTTCTACAACTTCTGATACATCTGTTATATAGACTCCTTCTGATTTTTCTTTAGTTGTCTCTGTGTATTTTAATGTAACTTTTTGTTTATTTTTAACTCCTTCTAATGGTCCAATATTTAATAGACCTACATTATTTAAAGCAATAATTAAAGATCCAAATACAATTAAAACGAATAAGATAATAATGATATAAAGTCCTAATCTACTTTTCTTTTTCTTTTTTGGTTTCTTTTTTTCTACTACTTCTTCTGTTTTTTCTTCTTTCTTTTCTTCTTTTTCCATATCAATCACCTCATCTTTTTTCTTTTTATCCATGACGTCCTCCTCCACTAGAGTGTCCTCCTCCCGAAGAACCACTATGGGAATGGAAGCTTCCGCCGCCACCTCCGAAGGATCCTCCAAAACTTCCTCCCGAAGAACTACTAGATGTTATACGATAACTGGTTGTGTACGTTGAAACAAATTTGTCTTCTTTATGGGTTATTTTAGAGGTTGCTGGATCTAGATAGTCTTTTGCTTCTTCTGCTTTGGCTATCATCTTATTTTTTCTAACCAATATTACCATGACTATAAAAGTTATAATGGTTGAGAATACAATGAATTCTGGAAGTGGATATGTATAATTTTTTTGTAAATATCCATCTTCATCCACTGTATAATTTTTTAATGATTTTCCTTGTCGATAGAAATCTTCTAGATAATCAATATAACGAATAAAACCTGCATAATAGTTTCCTTCATGAATATTATCATAAACTCCATCTAATAAAACTTGTAGTCTATCATAATCATAATATAATTGAGCATCTCCAAATGTATAGACATCATAATAAGGATCTTTTTCATAGGTATTTCGAAAGAATAGTGTTCCACTATACTTTTCAAATTCTATACCGAAGTCATTATAATCATAAAAATCTGCTGCATAATCTTCGTTTTCACTATCTGTTTGATAGGGATAACTTTCTATGACAATGACAAAATCCATGTTGGTTCTTCTGATATATTTATCAATTCTTGCTTTTAATGCATCATATTCTTCTTCTGTTAATACTCCTGCGAAATCATATATTTTTTCACTTGCATCTACACAAGGAGTTCTTTTTACATTATCTAGATTATTCTCTGTTATTTTCCATTTTTTATGAACTCCATGATTTGGTAAAGAATCTCTATCACAAAGAGTTGGTTCTTTTGCTTCTACTTGGAATCCTACTAAGAATAAGAGTAGTAGGAAGAGTATTTTCTTTTTCATCTTCCTCACACTCCTAACTTAAAGCATACATAGTGAATAATGGAAATTACTGCCATTGATATCACAAATGTAAGAATCATGTAGAATACAAATCTTTTTCCATCTAAGGGGATGTCTCCTACAAATTCTCCTGTTTGCCCATTCATTGCAAACAAGTGCATTTTATTATTAAATTTTACATTTACCATCCATACCGGTAACAATACATATTCTCTTTTCTTTTGTGTTGCTACTAATTGATTCGATACAATTGTTTTAGAGGTATATCTTTTTGGATCACTTTCTAAAGCAATTCTGGTTGAATTCAAGGCTCTTTTTCCGGCTTCATCAAAAGAGGTTTGTCCTTCTTCATCATATTTTTCTGCATAAAATCCTGATAAATAAGCATGATTATAAGGAACTAATTCTTCAAAATGAAATGGTTCTAATGTATTCATCGTATCGTTATCAAATCTAGAAGATCCATCTACAGGTATACTATGATAATCCATGTTTCCTCCACGAATTACATCATAGGTATCTGTCTTGGTATAATGCATCTCTCCTGCAATCCAGGTCGTTACAATTTTACCTTTCATCTTGATATCTCCCGATACATTGACATCATATAGCCAAAATGGGATATAGATTCCGCGAATCCTTTCAATATTTTTGACACTGGTAAATTCCCTAGGCATTAAAGGTTTCCCTTTTCTTAGTTTTTTAAAGGTTTCTACTGCTAAGTCTTTATCATTCTTAAAAGGAATAATTCTACTAGGAGTAAATTTTCCTGATAGTTTGCTTTTTAAGATGGCTGTATTTCCACAGTAGATACAAAAGGTGGAAGCTGTTTGTTCATCTGCAACAATTTCTGCTCCACAACTCTCACACTTATAAGAAATATACCCATCATAATCGTCTACCCCGACTTGTTCTTCAATGGGTTTGTTTTTCTCATCTGTAGAAGCATTATTTTTATACTTTTTTAATTCTTCTAAAGTAAAAACACTTCCACAATACTCACATTTAAACTTTCCTAATGTGGGATTAAATTTAATAGATGCAGTACAAGAAGGGCATTTATTTTCTAACGCTTGTTCATCTTTTACTTTTACTTCATCCATCTTATCACCTACTATAGCCATATAATATTATAGCATAGTTTTCATGATCGGGAAACATCATTCTTCTATTTTTAAAGAGCCTTCTCTTAATACTTTGATTTGATTATTTTCTACTCGAATAATCGTAGATGCTACTTGTAATTTGGAAGGTCCTCCATCTATCATAATCTCTACTTTTCCCTCTAATAATTTTTGAAAATCGGATAACTGGATTCCTGCACTTTCTCCGGATTCATTGACAGAAGTGGTTGCTAAAGGATAAGGAACTCTTCTTAATATTTCTAGGGCAATGTCATCCTTAGGAATTCTTACTCCTACCGTATTAAGTTCAGCTGTTAAAATACCCGGGATATTCTCCTTTTTATCCAAAATAACTGTGAGAGCTCCTGGCATATATTTCTCTATTAATTCTTCTTCTTTTGCAGATACATAAGCAATTTCTTTTATCTTCTCTAGAGAATCTGTTAATACATTAATCGGTTTCTTATGATCCCTCTTTTTTACTTGAAAGATCTTTTCAATTCCTTTTTTACTGTAACAATTACAAGCAAGTCCATAGACAGTATCTGTTGGGAATACAATTAATCCATCTTGATCTAATAATGTTACAATTTCTTCTAATTCCTCTTCTGTTGGTTTTCCTTTTATGATTTTTGTTTTCATAGAATCCCTTCTTTTCTATCGTTATTATACTATAAAATCAAAGTGGTTTTTGATATAATTTTTATGAGGTGTGATTCATGAAAAAGCTACAGATAAAAAAAGATCCTGTTTTTTTTCAAAATAAAGATTTTCAAACAATTATGATTAAAATGATCTTTCCTTTTAAAAGAAGAGAAGAAGATTTAGCTCTTCTTTCCATCTTACCGAATTTATTAAATAATGTGGATGCGAAATATCCTACGGAAAGAGAATTTGCGATGGAACATCAAAAACTATTGATTTTATCGAGTTCTTGTAATTGTTCTACTATGGGAGAAGAAGCTTATTTTACCTTTCATTTGATTGTTCCTGATCCCAAAGCGATTCATCAAGATTTATTAGAAGAACAATTTTCTTTCTTTTCTGAAATGATCTATCATCCTAAAATCAAGAAGAATGCTTTTTGTACAGAAGAAGTGATGAGGGAGACTCAAAATCAAAAAATGGATATTGAACATCTATACCAAGATACTTATCAGTATTCCTTTTTAAAAGGAAAAGAACTAGTAGATCCGACAGGTCGTTTTGCTTCTTCTATTTATAATCATCCAGAATTGATTGATTCTGTTACAGAGAAATCTTTATATGAATTCTATTTGAGAACGATCTATCATAATCAACCAATGATCTATATATTTGGAAATGGAAATACAAAAGAATTAAAAGCGTATTGTCGTCGTTATTTGTACCGAGAAGATTTTTCAGAGAAACAAGTTCCTGTTTCTTTAAAAAATTATTTACCAGTTAGAGAAAGTGTTCTTCGTGTTACCGAAGAATCTTCTTTCCAAAACTCTGTTTATTTAACGTTTTATAAAGTAAAAGATATGAAGGAAGAAGATGAAGTTCTTTTAAATACTATCCAAGGATTACTTTCTTCTCAATCTTCTCGGATTCTTTATAAAAAATTAAGAGATGAGAATGATTTAGTCTATGCCACTTATGCAGCATCTTATAATACTTATGGTGTTCTTTCGATTGCTTCTTTTATTCATGAGAAGAATCTAGAATTCGTCCAAGAAAAGACACAAGAAGCATTGGATGATTTAAAAAATCCAGAAATAATATCTCCTCTTTTGGAAGGGTTAAAAGAGAGAATGAGAGTTTCTATTATTCGACAAGCAGATGATAAGATATCTCTTTTTCAAGATTGCATTACCAAAGACTTCGGATTTGATTTAACAAGTGAAGAACAATATCAGAAACTTCTTTTGATTACTCCTTCTGATATTGCCTCTTTTATGGAGAGACTTGTCTTTGATACCGAATACTTTTTAAAGGAGGGAGACCATGTCTAAGCTTCAGACTGTTCATTTCAAAAATGGATTAACGGTTTATCTGTATACCGATAAACGACGTCATTCTACTTTTTTTCAATTTAATACTTTCTGTGGTGGTTTATCTAAACATTTCTTCTATGATGGAAAAGAAATTTCTCTTCCTGATGGAGTCGCTCATATCTTGGAACACTATATTGTAGAGTGTAATAAAGAAGGAAATTTTTTAGAAAAATTAGGTCAAAAGCAGATGTCTACCAATGCGTCTACTTCTCCTTTTGCAACAAGTTATTACTTTGAAGCAATAGAAGATATTCCTTATGGAATTCAAACTATGTTACAAGGAATCTATCATGTTTCTTTTACAGAAGAGAATCTTGCAAAAATTAAAAAGCCTATTTTACAAGAAGTAAGGGGCAAGCTCGATAATAAATTTTATCATGCGAATCGGATGCGTATGGATCAATTATTTCATTCGATTGATTTTCGAGATGTCGGTGGTACTTTAGAAGAAATACAGGGAACAACTCTAGAAGAGTTAGAGACTCTCTATCGTGCTTTTTATCAGCCGAACAATCAATTTATTGTTGTTGCAGGAAATTTTGATTTGAAAGAAGTTCTTTCTTTGATCGAAGATTTCTATGATTCTATTTCGATCGAAAAACATACAGTAGAAATCATTCCTTATCAAGAAGAAAAAACAGTTGCGAAGAAGAAGGGTTCTTTTTCATTCCCTACTCCTTTAACGTATGCAGAATTATCTTTTAAGATAGATATTTCTTCTTATACTCCTTCTGCGTTATTAGATTTAGATTTTTATATGCATTCTTTTTATAGTAGTTCTTTTGGAACGACCTCTCCTCTATACCAAGAATTTGTCGATCAAAAAATTGTATTTGATGGGATTCATTATGGAGATGTGAAACTAGAGAATTATTTAATTTTATCGATTGGAGCCTATACGAGTAATCCAAAACGTTTTCGAGAAGGGGTTTTGGAAGAGATTCAATCCTTAAAACATTTGGATTCAGATAAATTTTTATTGGATCAAAAAGATTCGATTGTCAATCTTGTTTTAAGAGATGAAAGTATCTTTCATATGATTATTCCTTTTATTCATAATATTATTATTTATCATTATCCTTATTTAGATAAGATAGAAGATATTGAAAAATTAAATGATACCGATTATCAGAAGATGATTCGTTCAATTGATTTTTCTCATTTTACATATTTCGAAATTCTATCACCAAAGAAGTAGATTTTTTATATTCTTTTGTGATAGAATGATACTAGAGAAAAGATAGGTGGTTAGTATGGATATGAACCAAATTGTGATTGATGCAGCAGATGCATTAAATAAACAAGCGGACCTTTTAACAAATATTAAGGTTCCTGTATTAAAGGGATATGATGAATTTCCGAATCCAGGAACTATTTTCAGTGCTGTCGCTATAACGGATTCTGTAGAACAGTTTTTATGTGATGGTATTATAGAAGATACTTTTGAAGAACATATTGATAAGTCTATTGAACAAACCAAAGAAGCTATGAAATTATCTGGTATGGAAGTTAATGATGATACAATCTTTTATTTAGATGATTTTCAATCTAGTGATTTCTTATTCCGTGTCTATATCCAAGATTGTATTGCGGAAGGTATGATTGTTCGTCAATTTAATATGTATTTTATGGATCCTAAGACAAATGCTTTTTATCAAATAGCTTTATCAACAGCTCCTTACCCTACTTCTATGGAAGAGCATGTTAAAAATGAGCTTACCGATAAAATGATGAATACATTAGAAACTCTTATGTTAGAAGTTCATTATTAAAATAAAAAAAGACCAAATGGTCTTTTTATTTTTGTATTAAATTGTCTCCATTAATTTCTACTGGGATTGGTAAATCCATTAGAGATAGAATTGTTGGAGCAATATCTGCTAGTTTTCCTTCTTCTTTTAGAGTTAATCCTTTTCTTGTTACAATGAATGGTACAGGATTCGTTGTATGAGTGGTACAAACAGATCCATCTTCATTGACCATAACATCACAGTTTCCATGATCGGCTGTTACAATTAAGGTTCCTCCTATTTCTTCTATCTTTTGGTAGATTCTTGCGAGACATTGATCCATGAATTCTACCGCTGTTACGGCTGCTTCATAGACACCTGTATGACCTACCATATCTCCGTTGGCATAATTTAGAATAACTAAATCTAAATAATCTTTGTTTAATTCTTCTAATAGGTTTTCTGTGATTTCTTCTGCACTCATTTCTGGTTTTAAATCATAGGTTGCTACTTTCGGAGAAGGAATTAATATTTTCTTTTCATTTGGTAAATCTACATCTTTATCTCCATCAAAGAAATGTGTTACATGAACATATTTTTCTGTTTCTGCAATTCGTAATTGTGATAGGCCTAAGCTTGCTGCATATTCTCCTAATCCATTATTGATTTCTTGATGTTCAAAAGCCGTTAATCCTTTTACGGTTTCATTAATTGGCATCATAGAAACAAACTTGATGTTTTTGAAAGTAGTTGTTTCCATTGGAGATGCTTCTGGATTAGTAATGGCCGTAAACATTTCTCTTAGACGATCTGGTCGATAATTCCATACAATAATTCCATCATTATCTGCTAGTTTTCCTTCATTGATAATACTTGGAAGAATAAATTCATCGGTAATATCTCGATTGTATTGATCTTCAAAGACTTCTTTTACGGAATCATAATGTTCTCCGATTCCATAACAAATGGCATCATATGCTATTTTTAAACGATCATAGTTATTATCACGGTCCATTGCATAATATCTTCCAGAGATGGTTGTAATGGTTCCTAGTTTGGATTCATCAATTTTATCTTCTAACTTCTTAATCCACTCTTGTGCAGTCTTTACTCCGGTATCTCTTCCATCTGTAAATAAATGGAAATAGATTTCTTTGATTCCATTTTGTTTGCACATATCAACTAATGCCAGTAAATGAGAAGTATGAGAATGAATTCCTCCATCACTAATTAATCCCATGATATGTAGTTTTGAGTTATTTTCTTTAACATGGTTAATTACTTTTAATATATTTTCATTTGTGAAGAATTCTCCTGTCTCAATCGCTTTATTAATCATTTCTAGAGATTGGTAACAGATTCTTCCTGCTCCTATATTCATATGTCCTACTTCACTGGTACCCATTTGTCCTTTTGGAAGTCCTACTGGTTGTCCAGAAGCTTGTAGAATGGTATGAGGATAATTCTCCATTAAATAATCAATGGTTGGTTTCTTTGCATTATCAAATGCATTATATTTGTTTTTAGGAGCAATTCCACATCCATCTAGGATACATAATAACATTGTTTTTTTCATCTTTCTTCACCTCTTCCTTATTATATCATTCTTTTAAAAAAAGCAGTTCAAAATTGAACTACTTTTCATATTTTTAGCAAGTATTTTTTTGACAAGTTGTTGCATCAGCTTCTAAACATTCCCAGAGACATTTAAAAGACTTATAGCTTTCTTCTTTCATCTCTTCTGTTAACTTCATATAAGGGTCAGTTAATTTCTCACTGGTACCTTCTACCATTTTTTCTGCTTGTCCATCTACTACGGCAACAACATTTGGAGCATAAATTCTCTTCTCTCCTACTTCTACTTTTTCTCCATCCTTTTCTAGGGTGTAGTCTGATAAAACATCTCCCATTAGATCGATTAATTTCATGTATCCTTTTGTTCCTTCTTTTACTTGTTGCACAACACCTTCATCATCTAATTGATACATATCTCTTACTTCTAATACATCTACATAATAAATCGTATCAATCTTATTATCTTGTGCACTTCTAATGAATTCTTCGATCATAGAACGACACCATGGACATTTTGCAAATCCAAAGTATACAACAAAAGATTCTTTATTTTCCATTTTTTCTACAATTTCATCTGTCGATGCATATTTCATAGGATTATCTACTGGTATTTCTACCGTACGAATGGTCTTTCCATTTCCATTATCCTCTCCATTTAAAGATTCATATTCTTCTTTAAATTGATAAGCATCACTTGATTTATCTACATTATCACATCCCGTTAAAGAGATTATTACGACTAGTAAAAGTATGATTGTTAAAAACTTCTTCATTTTCATCACCTGTACTTATTATACTTCATTTTTTATAAAAAATAACTCAACTATTCGTTGAGTTACTTACAATTATCATTTAATTTAATCGGAATCGTATAAGTCGTTGCTTTATTCTCTTTGGTTGTTGCATTAATTTCTAAATATAAAGTAGAAGATGTCAGATTCTTACATACCAAGGAATAATTATCTACTTGAATATTCATATCTTTCAAGAATTCTTCTAATGTAGTGTTCTTTTTGGTATCACAAGAACTAATCTTGATACTCGTATTCTTTTCTTTTTCATATAAATTACATTCTATCTTTTGATAGACTTCTTTATCTTCTTCTCCACAGAACTCAATATTCGAAATATAGATAGATGTCTTTTCTTTATTGTAGGCAGCACTTCCTGTTATTTTGAAATCACTACATTTAGAGGAAATGGTTTTAAATTCAAATTCTCCTGGTTGATTTATCCATTCTACTAGAATGATTCCTAGTATGATGAAGAGAATGGGAATGATGGAAATATACCATTTTGGTTTCATTGGTTTCTTTTCCATTTTTTCTCCATTTAAAATCTCATCGATATTGACTTGAAATTCTTCACTGATTTGTTTCATAATTCCAATATCGGGAACATTTTTTCCATTTTCCCATTTAGAGACTGCTTGATAGGTTACCCCTAAGCGATCTGCTAATTCTTTTTGGGTTAAATTGTGTTCTAGACGGATGGACTTAATAAAGTTTCCAATTTTATCTTGATCCATAACCCACCTCCTATAAGTACCAAAGTTTTTTTCCTTCTTTTTGTACTTCTTTGATAATTCCTCCTCCTAAGCATTCTTCTCCGTTATAGAAAACACATGCTTGTCCAGGAGTTACACTTTTGATTCCTTGTGGATATTTTACTAATACTTCGTTATTTTCTTTCCATTCTAATTCTACGGGAATATCTTGTTGTCTATAACGAAACTTTGCAGTACACTTTTCTATTTTTTCTCCTAAGAGATTCACTTGATCTACTAGACAAGAAGTAGAGATTAAATAATCATTATCTTCTCCTAAACATATATATAAGATATTCTTTTCTAGGTCTTTTCCTACGACAAACATCTTATCTTCCGTTCCACCGATATTGAGACCTTTTCTTTGACCAATTGTATAGTTCATTAAACCAATATGTTTTCCCATTACTTCCTTTGTCTCAATATTTACAACATCTCCTGGTTGATTTGGAAGATAATTCTTTAAGAAGTTTTTGAAATTTCTTTCTCCAATAAAGCAGATTCCTGTTGAATCTTTTTTCTTTGCTGTAATCAAATCATATTCTTCTGCAATCTTTCGTACTTCTTTTTTTTCCATATCTCCTATTGGAAATAAAACATTTTTAAATTGTTCTTTGGATACTTGGCATAAGAAATAAGTTTGGTCTTTATTGGAATCTACTCCTCTTAATAGATGACCATTTTCTAATCTAGCATAGTGTCCTGTTGCGATATAGTCTGCTCCTAACTTTCTTGCTTCTTCTGCAAACATATCAAATTTAATATATTTATTACACATAATATCAGGATTGGGAGTACGACCTGCTTTTAATTCCTCTAAGAAGTAAGTGAATACATAATTCCAATACTCTTTTACAAAATCTTTTCGATATAAAGGAATTCCCAATTTGTCACATACTGCTTTTGCATCATTATAATCTTCTTCTTGGGGACAAATACCAGATTGGGTCTTTGGTCCATTTAATTCTCCATCTGCCAAAGAATCCCAATTTCTCATGAATAATCCAATGACGTCATATCCTTGTTTTTGAAGAATAATGGCTGCTACAGAAGAGTCCACTCCTCCGCTCATACCAATGACTACTTTTTTCATATACTTCCCCTCCTTTTATTCGAATATTATAACATATTCTCTTCTTTTTTTCTACTTCATTCTTCTTAATCTAAGTGCATTTAAGGTAACGGTTAAACTACTTAGAATCATCGCCATACAAGCAATCATCGGATTCATAGGAATCTTAGGAATAATACCAATTGCGATTGGGATCATGATGATATTATAAATAAAGGCCCAGAATAGATTTTGCTTGATATTTTTCATGGTATGAGAACTGATCGTCATCAATTCATCGATCTTCATTAAGTTACTCGATACTAATACGATATTCGCTGCGTTCGTTGCGATATCGGTTCCACTACTTAGGGATACTCCTACTGTTGCAGATGTTAAAGAAGGTGCATCATTAATGCCATCCCCTACCATCATGACTTTTTTCCCTTCAGCCATTAACTTTTTCATATATTCTGTCTTTTCTTTTGGAGTCACTCCTGCGACAACTTCTTCGATTGCTAATTCATTTCCAATCTTTTTAGCAGTTTTTTCATTATCTCCTGATAACATAATCACTTCTATTTTTTTATCTCTTAATTTTTTGATTAGGGAAATAGATTCTTTTCGAATGACATCTCTTAATCCAAAAGTTGCCATGACCTTTTTATTCTTAACGAGATAGATGACGGTATTCCCATTCTCTGTCATTTTATGTTCTTCGTCTTCATATGAATTAATAATATCTAATTTCTTTAAAAGTGCTCCATTACAAGCATAATAGACATTTCGATCATCTTTTCCTTTGATTCCATAACCTGGTAATTCTTCTATCATTAAATCCAGATTTGCATCTAATCTTGCTTCTTTTGCATATCGGTTGATTCCTACAGAGATGGGATGAGAACTATATTTTTCTAGAGATGCTAGTATTTCTAGTATTTCTTTTTCTTCTAGGGATGAATGATTATGAATTTCCGAAATACTAAGAGTTCCATATGTTAGTGTACCTGTTTTATCAAATACAATTGTATCTACTTTACTGGCTTGTTCTAGAGATTCACTATCTTTAATTAAGATTCCTTTTTTGGCACTATTTCCTACACTGACTACTAATGCGAGAGGAGTTGCTAAGCCTAATGCACAAGGGCAAGCTACTACTAATACTGTTACAAAATGAGTCAAGGAATCTCCTAGATTCTTTGTTATGATCCAATAAAGAACGAATGTTACAAAGGCAATGATTAAGACTCCTGGTACAAAGTAAGAACAGATTTTATCAGCTATTTTAGAAATGGGTGCTTTTGTATTGGTTGCTTCTACTACTAGATGAACGATTTCTGAAATCGTAGAATCTCTTCCAATTCTTTCTGCTTCATACTCAATTGGATTATCATAATTAATACTTCCTGCAATGACTTTGGATCCTTTTGTTTTTACTTGGGGAACACTTTCTCCTGTAATGAAAGCTTCATCGAATGTAGAACTTCCTTTTACAATTTCTCCATCCACTGCTACTCTCTCTCCTGGTAAGCAAATTAAGATATCTCCTTTTTTAACTTCATCAATAGTAA
Source organism: Bacilli bacterium (assembly GCA_017964405.1). GTDB lineage: Bacteria > Bacillota_I > Bacilli_A > RF39 > UBA660 > UBA3789. The sequence continues at coordinate 5,376 of JAGCSA010000003.1, read as the reverse complement.
TATCTAAATAAGAATCATCTGATTTAATATGGGCTTTACTTGGAGTAATTTTCACAAGTTCTTGAATCGCTTCTTTTGTTTTATTCTTACTTCGATGATTTAAATATCTTCCTAGTTTTATAAAATAAATGACAAAGATCGTAGATTCAAAATATAAGTGATGGGCTTGTTCTTTCTGACCACATAGAATGAGTATTACTCCTACAACACTATATAGATAACTGGATACAATTCCTAAAGATACTAAGGTATCCATATTGGGCATTCTATGAATCGCATTCTTTACTCCATTTTTCAAGATATCAATACTATAAATCATATAAGGAATGGTTAATACAAATAAAATAATAGAATAACTAATAGGGCTCTTTTTCATGTCTAAAAAAGAAGGGATTGGTATCTTGATCATATGTTGCATGGTTAATAACATGATAAAAAGACCTAATATTCCTAAGATAATATAAGGAGTCTTTTTTTCTTCTTCTTTCTTTTCTAATAATTTTTCTTCTCCTAGAGATTTGAAACCGGCTTCTTCTACAAAGTTTTCTAAATCTAGAATGGTTAGAGAATCCTCATACGTAATACTTGCTGTTGCCATGACTAAATTAACAGAGGCATCCTCTATTCCTTTTTGTTTTTTTAAATATTTTTCAAGACCGTTGGAACAAGCACTACAACTCATTCCTTCTATCTTTAAAATGATCTTTTTCATACTATTCTCCTAATGATTGAAATCCAATGTCTTCAATGTATTCTTCTATTTGTTCTTTTGTAATATTCTCATATTCAATAACTGCTTTTCTGGTTTCGAAACTCACTTTTGCACTCTTAATATTCTCTTTTTTCTTTAAAGCATTTTCTAATCTTTCTGCACATTTATCACAGTGCATTCCATCTATATTTAATATGATTTTACTCATTCTTATCACCTATTAATATTATATAATAATTGAGAGAATAAAAAAATAGTCATTAGACTATTTTTTTGATTATCCAGCAAGAGTTTTTGCTGTTTTCTCTTCTTCTGATTCTTCTTTCATCAGATTCAACATATGATGTCTTCTCATTTTTTCTAATATCTGTTTACTTTTTCTAATAAGATCATAATATAGTTTTGTTTGCTCCGTCTCTTCTTTTTTCATAATAGAAGTTAAAACATGATTGATCTTATAACCACTAAAGTTTTCATAAAAGATATGGAATAATTCATTTAATTCATCAAAGTTCTCTTTTCCTACAGCATCCCATATCACTTGAATATTACCATTTCTTCTACTCTCAATAATTTCTTTTTTAAACTCTTCATAGAAAAATTTTACAAGTACCCAAGTATGTTCATAACTGGTTTGTCCTTTATACTCTACATCTTCTTCTGTATTAAAGATGAATCGATGTTTTTCAATCATCTTCTTATGAATATCTTGTGCGATTAACTCATTGATGATTTCATTGAATAATTCATAATTTCTTTTTGTTTCATCTTCATGAAGGGTATCTACTGGAGATTTTTCATCCTGATTAAAAGATTCATGCAATTCATCCCATCCACAAAGACCGATATAATGGTTTCCTTTTACTTCTTTTAAACTTAATTCAAATAAATGATTCATTTCATGAATAATACTATGATCTAGACCACAATCTGGTCTATAACATCTTATCGCAATAATGGTAAATAACTCATATCCATTTTCTGCTTGTATGAGATTCGGATTTGTTTCAGTTCCCATCTTTTTAAGATATAGGCTTGCATTTAAGCAATCATCTTTATCTAATACCTTTTTTTCTTCTAATTCTTTTAATACTTCTTGATGAAGTGGGGTATTAGAATAAAAATCTATATTATATTCATTTAAAAGACGAAGTCTTGTTTCTTGGAATTGTTTTACTCTCTCTTCTGTAGGAGCTATTTGCTTTGCTTCTTCACTTTTTTCATAAGCAGCATAATCTTCTCCTAAATCTAATCCTTTCATTTGGAAGTATTTGACTCTATTTTCTTTTACTTTTTTCTTTTCCCAATCGGTTGTTCCAGTACTCGTTAAGATTTCTTCTGCTGCTGTTCCAAATGATTCAATCGGATGATTTCCGGTAAGACCATATCCAAATAGGAATTGAATATTCTTCGATAAACTGGAATACAAGTATTTTGGTTTTTCTTTTTTTGCTTTCTCAAGAGATCGAATATCTTCTTCCCCTAGTAAATCTAGATTGTTTTCTATTAGAAGAATCAAATATTTATCTTTTAGTCTTTCTTCTAATGCTTCATGAAATTTTTCTTCTGCTAGATAAGGAGCATATTTTTTCATCCTTTCTTGGTATTCTTCTACCATTCTAGGATATTGTTCTCCTAAATAGATGAGACTTTGTAATTCTTCTTGATCTAGATAATAACTATAATTATTGATTGTAATCCCTGGATTGACTTTCTGTAGAATGGGTTGTGCTTGTTCGAAAGCTCTTTCATATTTCTTATCTACATTCCTCATATCAATATAGTAACTAATATCATCTTTTAATATAGGATGTAATACTTCATATTTTGGAAGAATTCTTTGTGTTTCTACCATTTCTTCATATTCTTCTTTTGTGATAAAAGGAATTCTACTTTTGATACTTTCATAAGCATCTTCCCTAAACTTCTTTTCTCTTCCTTCTGGACCTAGTTTATATAATTCATAAAATCTTCTAAATGCATAAATAGGAAGGATATTTTCATAACGAAAAGTGGCCCGATCCATTAAATCTTCAAGGGACAAAGAAGTCTTTGACTCTATTTGATACTTTTCTAGAATTTCTTGTGATACACAGGTTTCAATGTCCCTTAATAATAATTCTAGAGATTTTGGGCTTCTATAAGCATAGTATAATGCTTTGGAAAATTTTGATTCAATTTCTTCTCTTCTCTCTTCTCCATAGAAATCTACAAAACCTTCTATGATGATCGGAAGAGATTCTTTTAGGTGATCTCTACAATTCAAGAAGTTTTCAAGCTGACTCAACATATACGTCCTCTAATAACTCCTTTAACATTTCATAATTATGAGGGAATATCCCTTTTCCATGGAACTTTGTTATACCATCTTCTGCCTTCACTACTACTTGGAATTCTTCACTATCAATCTTGGAATCGCTTCCATATTCTTTTTTCCATAAATAGATAATATTCAGTAATTCTTGAATCCATTCTTCTGTTACTTTGTAGTGATTCTTGTTAATCTGACATGTATTTTCTGGGCAAAGAATCAAAGCTTTTGTCTCTTCGATTGCTCCATGATTTATGATTATTTCTATTCTCTGAATCATAGTATCACCTATTTTTATTATACCATGATATAATAAGACTCAAAAGAGGTTAATTTATGTATTTCATTCAAAAAAATATTACTCGTTTTCAAAATCTTTCGATGACTTATTTTTTAAATCCTAGCGAATTAAAAGAATTATGTTCCCATATGAAAAAGAAGGATTATTTGATTTATAAACCTTATCCTGATAGTGAGAAGAATATTGTCTATCAGGGAGAACAACCAGAGGTTTTATTATATGAGATCATCTGTCATACTCCGATTCGTCATCAAGATATCTTGGGTACTTTGTATTCTTTGAATATTGCGAGTGATTTATTTGGAGATGTCTTGGTGATTCAGAATCATTATTATGTTTATATTCTTCCGATTGTACAGAATTATTTTGAGACGAATTTTACGATGATTAAGAATAGTCGTATTACCTTAAAGCAAATACCGGTTGACACATTGCAAGATTATGAAAGAGAATATGAGACGATTGAGATGATTGTATCGAGTTGTCGAATTGACACAGTTCTTAGTAGTATTTTGCATGTTAGTCGTGGAATGATTGATTCTTATTTAAAAGATAAAGATGTTCTTCTCAATTATGAAGTATTGAAAGATCCTTCTTATAAACTGAAGGAAGAAGATGTCTTCAGTATTCGGAAGGTAGGCAAATATCGGTTTCTAGAGATTCTTAGAAATACAAAAGGAAATCATTTTGTCATTGCATTAAAAAAGTATATTTAACACTCATTTGTGAAAAAATGATTGATTATCCTTCCCTCTTACGATATAATTTAAGTTAGAAAGAGGTGTTGATACATGGCTAAATTTTGCATTAATTGTGGAAAAGAGCTTGGCGATACTGACAAAGTTTGTAGTCAATGCGGAACTCCAGTAGATGGAGCTGCTCCTGCACAAGCTACTACTGTTGTTGCTCCTGCTCGTGCTCAAAAGAGTAATGGTTTAGCTCTTGCCGGATTTATAGTATCATTAGTTTCAACGATTTTATGTTGTGGTTCTTTCAACGTAATTAGTTTGATTCTATCTATCGTTGGTGCTGTAAAGGCAAAAGATTGCGGTGGAAATGGAAAGGGTTTAGCAATAGCCGGAATTATTATTTCAGCAATTGGATTAATTCTACTTATTGTTTTAACTATTTTTGGTTATGCAGCTGCAATCATTGAAGAAGCTGGTTATAGTTACTAATAAAAAGCCCTCGCTTCGGCAGGGCTTTTTCCTTTTAGGCTTTTTTTTATTTTCTATTTTATGGTTTCTTCTGCTTAATACAATCCATTACCAATGCCCTTGGGTTACCCTTTTTCATGTTTATTGTCCTGGTTGTGGAGGGATGAGAATGATTCTTGCTCTCCTAAGACTCGACTTTTATCAGGCATTTCGTTATAATCCATTATTATTTATTCTATTTATTTTAGGATTTATTTATATCATTTTTTTAATTATTATATATAAAAAGAAGAAAGTACTTGTACTTCCTTCTAAACGTTTTTGGATTGTATTATTAGTTATATTACTCATCTATATGGTTTTAAGAAATATAGATGCCTTTGTATATTTAATCCCTACAGAAGTATAACTTCTGTTTTTTTATGCATATCGGATATCAATATCAACATATCCATTAATTCCATTTACTTTTCCATCATCACATAATTGCCATACTTTATAGGTTCCTGTATAAGAGGTTTCTTTTGTATAATGGGCTAACCATACTTCTGATGGACTATCCCAGATAGATTCTAAATAACTTTTCGATCCATAAAGCATTCCTTTATAACCTTTTTCTTTGACTGTTTTTTGAAATGCTTGATAGGTCTCTTTTAAATCGTGGAAACTTAAATCATAGGATTGAAAATCTCCCCAGTTTTCCCAGTCATATACGATTTCTAAATCTACTTTGTAATTCTTAATTTGTTTCATCATCCATTTTGCTTCTTTTGTTGCATCTTCTACACTATTGGCATTGGAATAGAAATATACTCCTACTGGAATTCCTACTTCATTGAATCCTTTGATGTTTCTTTCAAACTTATCATCTAATACATAGTCTTTTCCAATTCCT
>JAGCSA010000033.1 GCA_017964405.1 Bacilli bacterium | reverse complement strand
TATCTAAGTTTTCAGAGAATTATTTCTCTAATATTTTTCTTGGTAACGATAGCTAGAGAGGTACACCTGTTCCCATCCCGAACACAGAAGTTAAGCCACTAAACGCCGAAAATAGTGTAAGCGAAGATAGGTAGTTGCCAAGAATTTTTTTTTGCAATTTTTTTGTCGATTTACAATGTAAAGAGACAAATAGAATAACGTAAAATGAGTTGTATAACTCTTTTTTTTTGATATAATAAAAGTTAGGTGATAGATATGGATTATAAGATTACAACTTATTCAGAAGAAGAGACAATTGAATTGGCACAAAATATTGAATCAGAGAAATTTCCTAATATGGTTATTTGCCTAAAAGGGGATCTAGGAACAGGAAAAACGGTCTTCACAAAAGGTTTTGCACAAGCACTAGAAGTACAAGAAGAAGTAACCTCTCCTACCTTTACTATCATTAAGGAATATACATCGGGAGAAATGCCACTCTATCATATGGATGTCTATCGTTTAGATGGAAAAGTAGATGATCTAGGATTAGAAGAATACTTCAATAAAAAAGGGATTACCATCATTGAATGGGCTGATATGATCGAAGATTATCTTCCAGAAAAACGATTAGAAATCAAAATTAAAAGTTCGGCAGAAGATGAAGATAAGAGAATTATCACAATTACCCCATATGGAAGAAAATACGAAGAACTATGTGAGGCCATTCTATGAGAATCTTATATATTGATACATCTTCTAGCTATCTATATAGTGCCATTATTGAGAATCAAAAATGTATTGCTTCTGTCCAAGAAGAGTATGGACAAAGTTTGTCAGAGATTGCACTTCCCAAAATTGTGGAAATGTTTGATAAAAATAATTTATCCCCAAAAGATGTGGATAAAATTATGGTCGTAAATGGACCAGGATCCTTTACAGGAATCCGTATTGGAATTACGATTGCGAAAGTATATGCTTGGAGCTTACAATTACCAATTACAACCATTACTTCCTTAGAGGCAATGGCAATCTCTAGTAAAGAAGAAAAGATCCATGTTCCCATGTTAAATGCCAGAAGAGGCTATGTGTATGCAGCAATCTATAACAAAGATATGAAAGTGATCCACAAGCCAGAACATGTGAAATGGGAAGATTTAGCAAAAGAATTAGAATCATTAAAAGACTATGAAATCATCTCGAATGATGAATTTGATTGGGAAGTTGAACAAACACCTTATGTTCCAGATTTTGTATCTATAATTACAAAATATAAAGATAAAGAGCCAATCAATCCTCATGCAGTGAATCCAGATTATTTAAAATTAACGGAAGCTGAAGAGAAATTATGATTCAAGAATTAGATCAAGAACATCTTTCCTTACTCGATCATTCTTTTATGAACAAAGAAGATGTAGAAAAAGAATTTCAAAATAATCCCTATGCCCATTTTCTTATTCTAAGAGAATATGAAGAAGTGATCGGATATTTATACTATAGTGATATCTATGAAAGAGCAGAAATTAATCAAATCGAAGTAGATTTTTCCCACAGAAACTGTGGAAATGGTACCAAATTAATGGAATATTTCACAGAACTTGTGGATAAAGATATTACATTAGAAGTAAGAGAAGATAATGAACCAGCGATCAAGTTATATCAAAAATTTCATTTTGAAAAGAAAGCCATTCGAAAAGGATATTATAACGGAATCGATGGAATATTAATGGAAAGAAAAAAGGACTCGTAAAAAGGAGTCTTTTATGTTAAAATAAGGGAGAAAAAGAAGGGATAATATGAAAGATATGTATATATTGGGAATCGAAAGTAGTTGTGATGAAACAAGTGCATCCATTGTTAAGAATGGGACTGAAGAAATTGCTACAGTGATTTCCTCACAAATAGATGTTCATAAAAACTATGGAGGAGTTGTTCCAGAAATTGCATCTAGACATCATGTCAAAAATATCACGATGGTATTAGAAGAATGCTTAGAAAAAGCCAATATGAAAATGGAAGATATCGATGGAATTGCCATTACCTATGGACCAGGCTTAATTGGATCCTTATTAATAGGACTAGAAGCAGCAAAGACATTATCCTTTGTCTATAACAAACCATTAATACCGGTTCATCATATTGCAGGTCATATTTATGCAAATAGTCTAGTACAACCTCTAAAATTCCCTTTACTTGCAGTAGTAGTAAGTGGAGGACATACAGAATTAATCGTCATGAAAGATCACTATCAATTTGAAAAGATTGGTGGTACGTTAGATGATGCGATTGGAGAATGCTATGACAAAGTAGCACGTGTTATTGGACTAGAATATCCAGGAGGACCAAAGGTAGACAAACTCGCAAAAGAAGGACAAGATACCTATAAACTACCGATTCCTCTACAAGATGATAGTTATAATTTCTCTTTCAGTGGATTAAAAAGTGCTGTTATTAATCTAGCTCATAATGAAGAACAAAGAGGAGAAGAAATTAGAAAAGCAGATCTAGCAACCTCTTTCCAAAAAGTAGCAGTAGAGTCCATCACTTCAAAGGTTAGAAAAGCAATCGAAGAAAAAGGAATTAAAAATGTCATTGTAGCAGGAGGAGTCGCTGCCAATAATGGATTAAGAACTGCCATGAAAGAACTAACAGATGAATTAGGAGTAGAATTATCCATTCCTCCTATGAAGTACTGTACAGATAATGGTACCATGATAGCAGCAGCAGGATACTATGCTTACCTCGATGGTAGAACAGCCGATTTGAATTTAAATTCAAAATCACAAGATGTATTAAAATAATACATCTTTTTTGTTGTCAAGCCCTCTATTTTTTTTGAAAATCCATGTGTGGAGAAGGATTCTATGTTATAATAAAATAGAATAGGGAGGCTGTGTGATATGGTAAATAGAGTTGTTTTAAACGAAACATCCTATTTTGGTCGTGGATCACGCGAAAAACTAGGAGAAGAATTAAAAGGAAGAGGCATTCAAAAAGTCTTATTAGTAACGGATTTCAATTTAATGGATGCGAATGTAACAAAGAAGGTCATTGATGTATTAGAAGCCAATGGAATTACCTACTTTGTTTATTTGCACGTCAAACCAAATCCAACGGTTAAAAATGTACAAGATGGATTAATGTTAGGACAAATCAGCAATGTAGAAGGAATCGTTGCAGTTGGGGGAGGAAGTGTCATTGATACTGCCAAAGCAATATCGATTATTATGACCAATCCAGAGCATGGAGATGTTGTATCTCTAGCAGGAGCCGTTACTACAAAAAATAAAGGACTACCATTATTTGCTTTACCAACAACGGCCGGTACAGCCGCAGAAGTAACAATCAACTATGTCATTACAGATGAAAATAATATGAAAAAAATGGTATGTGTAGACGTACATGATATTCCTGTATGTTCCATTATCGATCCCGATTTAATGGATGGTATGCCACAACGTTTGGCTGCTACAACAGGAATGGATGCCTTAACACATGCAATGGAAGGATATATTACCAAAGCAGCTTGGTTAATACCAGATATGTTCCATGTCAATGCAATGGCATTAATCTATAAGAACTTAGAACAAGCATCCAATGAGAAAGATCCAGTTGCTGTTGAAAAGATGGCTTATGCTCAGTATATTGCAGGAATGGGATTCTCAAATGTTGGTTTAGGAATTGTTCATTCTATGGCACATTCCTTAGGAGCATTCTTTGATACTCCTCATGGTTTAGCCAATGCGATTTTATTACCACATGTCATGAGATTTAATGGACAAGTATGTCCAGACTTATTTGTAAATATGGGAAATGCAATGGGATTAGATATGGAAAATAGAAGTGAGGAAGAAGCAGTAGAAATCGTAGTAGAAGCGATTCAAGACTTATCAAGAAGACTTCATATTCCTCAAACGTTATCCGAAATAGGAATCCCAAAAGAATTTATTCCACAGTTAGCTTCTCAAGCAATCAATGATATTTGTACAGGAGGAAATCCAAGAGAAGTAACAGTAGATGATATTGTTCATATTTATTTAGAAGCTTATTAAAAGGAGCGGATGATATGTTAAAAGCAAAAGTTGGATATAGTATTAAAGCTGATTCTTATGAATTAGGATTAGAATGTTCAAAAGAAATAGAATCTTCTAAAGTAAACATCCTATATACATCTTGTAAAAATGATATTAAAAAAGTCATAAAAGGAGTAAAAGAAAAAAGTGATGCTCCATTAATTGGATGTACCAGTAGTGGAGGAATTATTGTTCCAGATGGATATATTACTTCTCCTACAGGATTCGGAGGTTTATTAAGTTTAGATGATGAGGATTTAATCGTAGGAGTAGCTTGCAAAGAAGGTGGAAGAGATCCAAGAGCGATTGGTAGAAGAGTAGCCATCGAAGCCGTTGAAAATGCCAAATCAACAAGAGCACCTGCATACTTCTATATGATTGCAAGTCCAAAAGAAGAAGAAGCTTATTTAATGGGAATTCAAGATGTGATTGGAAGAGTTCCTATGTTTGGAGGAAGTGCTGCTGATGACACCGTATCAGGAGATTGGAAAATCTTCTGTAATGATAAAGTAATTGATGATGGAGTAGCTGTAGCATTCTTCTATACCGATAATGAAATCGTAACATCCTTTATGGGTGGTTATAAAGAAACCGATAATATTGGATTAATTACAGAAGTAAAAGATCATAGAAATTTAGTATCCATTGATGGTATTTCTGCTTTAAAGAAATATGCTCATTGGTCAAATGTTTCTCCTGCAACTTTAAAAGGAGAAAGCTTATTAATGGCATCTGTTACAAAACCATTAGGAATCAAAGATCCATTAGGAAATCTAACAGTCATTAGACATCCTATGTTTGGAAATGATAATGGTACGAAGACAGTAGAAGATGATACCATTATGCTGGGAAATAATGTAGTAGCAGGAACAGCTATTATTCAATTACAAGCAACCAAAGAGGATTTAATTGATGCTACAGGAGATACCCTAAGAGATGTCAAAAAACAATTATATACAGATGCAGCAGCTTATATCTTAATTCATGATGGTGCAAGACGTATGGTTTTAGAAGATCAGATAGAAGAAGTATATAAACAAATTGTAAAAGAAACAAAAGGTGTTCCATTTATTGCTCCTTTTACATTTGGAGAATATGGATATGATGAACACTCTGCAAATATCTGTGGAGGATTGATGTTATCCTTTACTGCTTTTGGAGAAGATTAAAAGAAAGGAAAAACCTTTCTTTTTTCAAATCCATGGAAAAAATAATGAGAATATGATATATTGAATACGAGGTGTTGTAGGATGATAAATGAATGTTCATCACCTGCCTTAGGTGCCATATTACAAACTGCGAAAAGAATCATTGGGTTGATAGGAATTATTGCCCCAATTTTATTGATTGTCATGGCATCCATCCATTTAATTCGATTATTAAAAGATCCAGATGACAAGAAAGCAATGCCAAAATTAAGAAATTCTGCCATTGCTGCTATGGTACTTTTTTTTATACCAACCATTGTCAATGCATTTATGTATATATTAGATGATTCCTTTACGGTAAGTGCTTGTTGGAATAGTGCCAATAAGGTATCTTATACCAGTCAATATGTAGAAGTAACAGATGGAAAGAAAAAAACATTTTATAGTGATCCAGGAGATTATGAAAAAGGGGAAAAGAAACCAACCTATTCTCCGGGAACAGGATCAACAGGATATAATCCAGGAGAAACAATTGATGGTACAGCCCAACAATATGGAGATGTTGTATGGGATCCCAATGATGTTACAAAAATCAGTAATTTAACATCTGCTCAATTAATTGCCATCTTAAATGCTCACGGAGGAAAAGCAAAGAACTTTATTCCTTATGCCAGTACGTTAATCACAACAGAGCAAAAATATCACGTCAATGTCTTCTTCCTAATTGGAATCGAAGCATTGGAATCTGGTTGGGTAACTTCTGCTATCAGTAGAAATTGTAATAACCTAGGAGGAGTTCGTGAATCAAAAGCTCATCCATCCAATGGTTGTGGAAGAAATGCAGGGGGAGGATTTGCTTATTTTAATTCCCCTAATGAATTCATTGATTATCATGGAAGTATGCTTCATACAAACTATTTAACACCAGGAGGAAAATATTATAATGGACCAACTCCATCAGGAGTAGTTGTGAAATATTGTCCTGGATGTACCTCTTGGCCAGGTAGTGTAACATCTATTGCCAATAGTTTGTTTAAACATGTAAAAGAAGTCATGTAAGGAGAGTCCTATGAGAAAAAGAGATCAAATCAAAGAAAGAAATTTCTGGATGGGAGCCATCATTCTTCTAACAATTGCCATTATTGCCTTCCTAATCTTCTCTGGAACGAGTCGTTCCGAAACAGATAAAGAATTAGGAAAAGATGGATATACGACAACAGAAGAAGATGCTTTCTATAAAAAAATCGTAACAAATAATACATTAGATTCTTATTATAATGATGTAGCAAACAACCATGATTCTGAATATGAAGAATATTATCTACAAAAAGATTCTCTTACTTTTTTAGAATTAAAAATGAAGTATTATAATATGGCCAATACAACATTAAGTTTTACTTCTAGTTTAAGAGAAAATACGATTGAATATAATTTTGAATATTCTTATAAAGAATCCCATCTTATCTTAGAAGGAAATAGTGATAGTAATTATGAATGTCAGATTGTTGTAAGAAAAAATGTAAATGATCAAGAAGCAAAAAAACTATGTGATTATATCATGAATGAAATTAATATCTTCGAAGTAAGAAGAAATAATATTCTACAAAATAGTAAAGTACAAGAATTATTAAATCAACCAATTACAGAGTATGTAGAAGAGTAAAATTGACAAATATAAAAAAATCAGTATACTATTAACCAGGAGTGATGATTATGTATATTCATAAAGTAATCGGATATAAGAAATAATCACACCACATCTTTTAAAATAAAAAAAGATGTAGGTGTGAGTTTTCGTCGTGCCTACATCTGTACAGGAACCTATACAGATGTATAGGTTTTATTATGGATAAAGGATGTGAACAATATGTTAGAAATTGTATTAAAAAATGTAAATAAATATTATGGAAATAAAAGAGTATTAAGAAATGTAAATTTTGAAGTAAAAACAAATGAAAAAGTAGCGTTAATCGGACCTAATGGTTGTGGAAAAACAACTATTTTAAGAATAATATGTAAAGAAGAAAATCCATCTGAAGGAGAAGTATTTATCCGAAAAGAAGCAAAAGTAGGACTTTTAGATCAATATCCCAAGGAAGAATTAAATCCTCTTATCGTAAAAAGAATTTTATATGACACTTTCCAAGAATTAAATGAATTAAAAGAAAGACTCAATCAAGAAGAGAAAAAACTACAAGAAGGAATGGATCTAGAGAAAACAATCGTTAGATATACAAAATTACAAGAGAAATATATCAAAGAAGGTGGATATGTAATTGATTCTAAAATCGATAAATTAGTAGCTGCTTTCCATGTAGAAAATCTATTAGACAAAGAATTTGGAAATCTATCAGGAGGAGAAAAAACAATTGTTCGTTTAATTGGAATTCTATTAAAGGAACCCGATATTCTCCTATTAGATGAACCAACCAATCACTTGGATATCACGATGTTAGAATGGTTAGAAAAATATCTATCGACTTGTAATAAAACATTAGTAATTGTATCTCACGACAGATATTTCTTAGATAAAGTAGTAAATAAAACCATTCTCATTGATAATGGAGAAGAAGAAGTATTCCATGGAAACTATTCTTATTTCTTAAAAGAAAATGAAGAAAGAGTCATGAGAGAATTTAATGAATATAAGAATCAACAAAAACAAATAGAAGCCATGAAAGCAGCCATTAAACGATTAAAAGAATATGGAAAACTAGCTTATCCTTGTGGAGAAAAATTCTTTAGAAGAGCTGCCTCTATTGAAAAGAGATTAGAAAAGATGGATGTATTAGAAAAACCAAAGAATAATGAAAATATTAATTTAAACTTTAAAGTAGAACAAAGAAGTGGAAATGATATTATCTCTTTCCAACACTATAATCTATCAATCGGGGAAAAAGAATTATTAAAGAATACAAATTGTTTCATTAAATATCAAGAAAAAGTATGTTTAATGGGTCCAAATGGTACAGGAAAGACAACTCTAATCAAAGCAATCATGAATCATGATCCGAGTATCAAAATAGGATCCAATGTAAAAATAGGATATATTCCTCAAAATATTGTCTTTGAAGATGAAAATCAAACAGTAATCGAAGAAGCAAGAAAATACTTTATTGGATTAGAAGAACATTTAAGGAGTGCTTTAACAAAATTTTTATTTTATGCAGAAGGTATCTATACAAAACTAAATAGCTTATCAGGAGGAGAAAGACTCCGATTAAAACTATTCTGTTTGATGCAACAAGATAATAATTTATTACTCTTAGATGAACCAACTAATCATATCGATATTAATACAAAAGAAATATTAGAAGAAGCCTTAAAAGAATACAAAGGAACCATTCTAATGATTTCCCATGATCGTTATTTTATTAATAAAGTAGCAACCAGAATATTGATGATAGAAGATCATAAATTAATATCGTATGTTGGAAATTATGAAGATTATAAAAGAACAAAAGAAAGGATGCAATAATCCTTTCTTTTTGATTAGGGGAAATAGAATAAAAAATGATAGAATTCAAACCAATCTATATACAATAATCGATATAATGATATCAAGAAAGAAAATGAAAATTGAAAAAAGGTTTATGGATGAATAGAAAAATGCGTGATAATGAAAAAGGAATAAAGTAGGAACCTCCTACTTTATTTTATTGTATCCTCTGGATTCATTTGTGTTATACTAAAAATGAGGTGATTGGATCAAAAATAGGGATGTATTATCTTTGAATAACTGTACTAATAAAACACAAAAACAAATATAAAAAGAGTATTGAGGAGTTAGGTTCAAGGAAAAACTTGAATTTATCGAACAAATATGTTATAATATAGCCACATTGAGTGAGGGGGAAAAGAAAATGAAAAATATTCAGAAACTTGCAAAAAAATTATTAACTATTTTGGCTATTTTTGCAGTTGTATTCTCATCATGTATCCATGCGAATGCTGCTGCAGAAACAATCGATTTAGGACCTGGAAAACAAGCAGGTAAGTATATAGCTGGAGTTACATTCAGTTATAAATTCACAACGGATGGTAGATATGCATACTGTGTTAATATGCAAAAGAACACAGCACAAAATATCAAAGCAGATTTAGTAAAAACAAATTCATTAGTAGATGGAGGAATCGTTTATATCTTAAAAAACGGTTTCCCAGAAAAATCAATTACAAGTGATACAGACAAAGATTATTACATTACACAAACAGCTATTTGGTGGTACCTAGATGAAACGACAGGAAGTATGAACTTAGGTGATTACTTCAAAGAATCAGGATCAGATCCTGAAAACTTGAGACCAATTGTAAAGAACTTAGTACAAGAAGGTATCAAACATAGAAATGATCCTTATGGAATCACAGATCCATCCTTTAAATTAACAATCAAGGATACAAACATGAAATTATCAGGAGATTATTATGTTTCTGAAACCATGAGATTATCTGATAAAAATAATATTACAAACTATAAAGTTGCATTAGAAGGAGCACCTTCTGGAACGATTATTGAAGTAGGAGATATGCATATTGCTGAAGCATCTACGACAGTAGGAGCTAATGATATCTTCCGTGTTAAAGTTCCAGCAAAATCTGTTACAGGAACAGAATTATCAATCAAAGTAGTTGCTACAGCAACGAGTGTATTACAATATGCAGCTTATCAATACCATCCAAGACATAATGATATGCAAGATGTTGTCTTATTAGAAAAATCACAAAAGACAGTTTCATCATCATTAACACTTGGTATTGATACAACAAAAGTATCCATTACAAAAGTAGATTCTAATACAAAACAACCTTTAGCAGGAGCTGTATTAGTTCTAAAAGATGCGAATGGAAAAGAACTAACAAGATGGACAACGACAACCAATGCACATATCCTAAAGAACTTACCAAATGGTACTTATTACCTAGAAGAAGCAAGTGCTCCAAACGGATATGCATTAAATAAAAATCAATTAAAATTTACCATTTCTGATAAGAACAAAGATGTAAAAATTCAATTCGAAAATGCACCACAAAAAATTGTGGTTAATATTACAAAAATTGATTCAGCTACAAGAGAAGCCATTGCAGGAGCTGTACTAGTTCTAAAAGATACCAATGGTGATATTATCTATAAATGGACAACAACTACTTCATCTGAAGTAATTACCGATATTGAAAAAGGTACTTATACTCTAGAAGAAGTAAGTGCTCCAGAAGGATATATTAAGAGTGATCAAATTATTACTTTCACAGTAGATGATGATCATTTATCTCATCAAATTATCTTTGAAAATGCTAAAGAATATGAAGTTCCTGATACAGCATCTGTTGCTGATATGTTATTGGTTATTTTAGGTATTGTAATTACAGGATACGGAATTAAGTTCGTATACAAGAATGGACAAAAAGCTAGATAGTAAGAAAAGAGTCTCTCCCAGTGTTACTGCTTTCATAGGAGCATTCATTACACTTGTTGGAGGATTCTTTCTTTCATATAACTATATCCAATCTCAGAAGGTTTTAGCATATGATTACATGGCAAGTACTTTCTATGATGGAAATGTAGTAGAAAACTTGCAAGTAGAAATTCTTTCAGAAGAAGAAGACAACACAAGAGAAGAAATTAAACCAACAGAGTTCACCGGAGAAATCCGAGATGATTATATTGGATATCTAACAATACCAAAAATTAATCTTACAAAAGGTTTCTTGGATTATCGATCTTCTGAAAACCACGTAGATAAAAATATCTTAGTAGTAGCAGGATCCAATTATCCAGATACCGAAAAAGGAAATTTCATCATTGCGGGACATTCAGGAACAGGTTGGAATTCATTTTTCAATGATTTATTTAGACTGGGTAGAGGAGATAAAATCTATATCTCTTACTTAGGAAAGAAATATGAATATGAAATCGTCAATATATATACACAACCAAAAACAGGAAAGTTAGCCATCTATCGTGATTTTGATAAGACAACGTTAACATTAATTACCTGTACTAACGATGACTCTACAACACAGACAGTGTATATTTCAGAATTGACAAATATAATAGAAGAATAACAATTTAGGGGGGTGAAGGTATGAGCAAGATGTCTCTATTTGACAAGCTAGGTGTACTAGTAGATTTATCAACGAAAAATCAAGTATATTTAATTGTATTAGTTGTATTATTAATCTTTGGTACCATTCTATCATTCACAAATAAAAAGAATGAATTATTTCATAAAGTTTTATATTTTATCATGACAGTTGTTATGATAGCGATCTTGGTTACTTCATACCATTCATCGCTAGGAAATATGATTCAGTATATGATGAATAACTTCTTCATAGCTGTCTATTTCCCAAATATAGCGATTTATATCGCAGCAATTATTGCCATGAATATTATTACTTGGATTTCGATCTTTAGTTATAAATCATCCAAGCAAATAAGAGTTTTAAATATATCGATTTATATCATTATGAATTATCTATTGGCATTATTATTAAAAGTAATTAATACCAATAAACTAGATATCTTTGATCAAGCATCTCTTTATGGAAATAAAGAAGCAACTGCTTTAATAGAATTATCCAGTATTGTATTTGTAGTATGGGTTATATTCTTAATTCTATATAAAATCATTTTAATTTATATTAGAAAAGATTATAAACCAAGAGTAAAAAGAGTGATTGTTCGTAAAAAAGTAAAAATATTACCAGAAAACTTTGAACCAGTATCATCACCAGAAACCATCTATGGAAATATTCATAAAGAAAAAGATATTATTGATCTAAAAGATAAAACAGAAGATGAATATTTACTAGAACAATTCAGTAAACAATTCACATTAGAAGATTATAAATTATTCTCAAGACTCTTAAAAGAACAACAAGATAGAGAAAAACAAAAAGAAACAAATCCAGTTCAATTTAAAGAAGTAAATGAAACAGTAGAAAGAAAGACAAAGAAAAAAGAACAAACCAAAGTAATAGAAGCTTCCCTTTTAGAAGAAGATTCTTATCGTAAACAACAAAAAGAAGAAATTAGAAAAATGGAAGAAGAAAGAAGAAGACTTCTAGAAGAAGAAAAACAAAAACAACAAGAAAAAGAAGCACATGCTTTGGAAGAATTACTTCAAAAATCATTAGAAGAAGAACAATTAAGAGAGCAAAGAAAACTCTCAGAATTAGAGATGTTATATCGATAAAAAAGTGTTAAGGTTTTAACACTTTTTTATTTGTTTTAAAAGGATTCTAAGTTATAATAAAAAAAGACAGGAAGTGTAGATATGAATTTAGATGAATTAAATGATAAACAAAAAGAGGCTGTTCTTTATAATGATGGCCCTTTATTAATTATTGCAGGAGCAGGAGCAGGAAAAACAAAAACTCTTACGACAAAAATAGCTTATTTAATAGAAGAAAAAGGAGTCAGTCCTTATAGTATTTTGGCGATTACTTTTACCAATAAAGCAGCAAAAGAAATGAAAGATCGTATTTATAGAGCAATTGGAGAAGAAGCTAAAAAATTACAAGTATCTACGTTCCATAGTTTTGGATTAAAACTCATAAGAGAAAATGTAAGTGTTCTAGGATACGATAGAAACTTTGTTATTATGGATAGTGAAGATTCTCTAACAGTAGTCAAAAGAATCTTAAAAGAAATGGATTTAGATCCAAAAATCTATAGCCCAAAAGCCATTCGTAATAAAATCAGTAGTTGTAAAAATGATATGATTTCTCCTATGATGTATGATAAATATGCCGTATCAGATTATGAAAAAGTAATCCAACAAGTCTATGAAAGATATGAAAAAAAATTACATAGTAATAACTCAGTAGATTTTGATGATTTACTATTATTACCCATTGAACTATTTAGAAAAAATCCCGATATTTTAGAAAGATATCAAGATTACTATCAATACATTTTAGTAGATGAGTATCAGGATACCAATGAAGCACAGTATATCTTAACAAAACTATTAAGTGAGAAAAGTAGAAAGATTACGTGTGTAGGAGATGATTCTCAAAGTATCTATAGTTTTCGAGGAGCCAATTATAAAAATATCTTGAATTTTGAAAAAGACTATCAAGATGCCAAAACAATCCTATTAGAACAAAATTATCGTTCGACGAGTACCATTCTAGAAGCAGCTAATCAAGTGATCCGTAATAACAAGATGAAGAAAGAAAAAAATCTTTGGACGGCAAGAGGAATAGGAGAAAAGATTAAGTATTACCGAGCATACAATGAAAAAGACGAAGCAGAGTATGTAGTAAGAAATATTAAGAAACTACAAGAAGAAGGAGTAGAACCACAAGAAATAGCCGTTCTATATCGTACAAATGCACAATCCAGAGTCATAGAAGAAGAATGTCTCAAAGAAAGTATTCCTTATAAAATGATTGGTAGTATTAATTTCTATTCTAGAAAAGAAATTAAAGATTTATTGGCTTATCTACGTTTAATTCATAATGAAAAAGACAATGTATCTTTATTAAGAATTATTAATACCCCCAAAAGAGGAATTGGTCTAAAGACAATCGAAAAACTACAAGAAAAAGCAGATACAGAAGGAACCAGTATCTATGAAGCAATCTCTTCTGGAAAAGAATTAGAATTTAAAAATACAATGGAAAAATTAAAAGAGATTGCAAGTGACCTAACATTAACAGAATTAATTGAAAAAGTATTAAATGCTTCTGGCTTAAAACAAGAATTAGAAGATGAAAAGACATTAGAAGCAGAAGTAAGATTAGAGAACCTGGAAGAATTTAAATCAATTACAAAATCTTTTGAAGAGGAAGAAGGATCTGTCTCTCTAGAAGAATTTTTATATGAAGTCAGTTTAGTAAGTGATGTAGAAGAATACAAAAATGATCCAAACAGAGTAAGCTTAATGACCGTACATTCTGTCAAAGGATTAGAGTTTGAACATGTATTTGTAGTAGGAATGGAAGAAGGAATCTTTCCTCATATGAACTCTTTAATGGAATCATCAGAGGTAGAAGAAGAAAGAAGATTAATGTATGTCGCCATTACCAGAGCAAAAGATGATCTACATCTAGTAAATGCAAGAAGAAGAACCCTCTTTGGAAATGAACAAATTAATCCTGTCAGTCGTTTTATAGGTGAAATTAGTAAAGATTTATTAGAAACAAATGAAAAAGAAGAAGAAAAAGAGACAAAACCAGTAGAGACAGGAGACATGTTTAGAGAAGAAGAAGTGGATTATCAAGTAGGAGACTTTGTCTACCATGAAACCTTTGGAACAGGAAAAGTAGTAGAAGTAACGAATACATTGGTAAGTGTTGCCTTTAAACATCCTCATGGAATTAAAAAATTAATGAAGAACCATAAGAAACTATCAAAAGTATAGTTTCTTTTTTGATAGATTCTATGCTAAAATAAGAATAGAGGTAGATAATATGATGAGAGGAAAAACGTCCCGTAAAATTGTCCAAATATTAGTCATTATATTTGTAATTGGAACTGTATTTGCCTATATTGAAGCATATACCCCCTCATATTCTTCTTTAGAACAAGCAGTAAAGAAATCTTCCAATGGAGGAAAAATTGCAGCACGTTATGACTTTGATAAAGGATCTTTTATCTTTATTAAAGGTTCTAATAAAAAATATGGTTATTATTTTGTAGAAGATAAAAAATGGTATCATAAAGGATTCATTTATGTAAATGAATATAATATAGAAGGCAAATATAAAGTAACAGTTTATTATGTACAAAGAAGAAAACTATCATTTATAAAAGTAGAATCAGAAAAAGAATTAGAGAATTTAAATGACTCTTTAAATACCTCTTTTCAAGAATTAAAAATTAGTCGAAAAAATAAATTCTTCTTTGGAGGTACTTATAAACAATTACCTTCAGACTATAATATTATTATTAATGATAAAGAATACTTATTGAAAGAGTATAACAATTTATTTCGTTTATTTCAGTAATCTGTTATAATAAAAAGTAATTTTAGGAGGAATTATGAAAAAAGACATTACACTTGTTATTTTAGCTGCTGGAATGGGTAGCAGATTTGGAGGATTAAAACAAATTACTCCTCTAGGACCTAATGGAGAATTCATTATCGATTATTCGATCTATGATGCCATTCAAGCAGGATTTACCAAAGTTATTTTCTTAATTAAAGAAGAGAACTATGAGATTTTTAAAGAGACAATTGGGGCAAGAGTAGAGCCACATATTCCAGTAGAATATTGTTTTCAAAAGAATGATAATGTACCAGAACCATATCAAAGTATGTTAAAGGATAGACAAAAACCTTTAGGAACAGCTCATGCCATTCTATGTTGTAAAGACAATGTTCATGAACCATTTATGATGATTAATGCAGATGACTTCTATGGAAGAGATGCTTACGAAAAAGGAGCACAATTCTTAAAAGGATTAAAAGATGAAAAACCATATCCATATGGAATGATTGGTTATTTAGTAAAGAATACGATCACAGAAAATGGAACCGTAAAAAGAGGTGTCTGTGAAGTAGACGGTAAAAAGTTAATCAAGATTATAGAGAGCTCTGTCGGAAGAGTAGAAGATGGTAGAATCATGGCGAAACCATTAGACGAATCGCTAGAAGAATTTGAAGTACAAGAAGATGATACTGTATCCATGAATATGTTATTATTCACACCAAGTATCTTCTCTTATCTAGAAGATCATTTTGAAGCATTCTTTGAAAAGAATAAAGACAATCTAGAAAAATGCGAATACTTAATTCCAGATGTTTTATTTGAAACAATTAAAGAAGGATACTCTACAGCAGAAGTATTAAAGACAACAGCTACTTGGTATGGAGTAACTTATAAAGAAGATGCAGATGGTGTAAAAAGTGCCTTAAAAGGACTAGTTGACAAAGGAGAATATCCAAATCATCTATGGGAAGAATAAAAGAGTAGAAATACTCTTTTTTATTGTATAATGATAATAGAGGTGGAAGAAATGGAAGAGAATAAAAAGAAGAATCAGGCATTAAAATGGATACTAATCATAGGAGGAATATTCCTGTTTCTATTCTTATTGTTAATCATATTAATTGTATCTCTTCGTATTGTTTTTAAAACAGGTAGAAAGAGTCAGAAAGTAGTTGCAGAGACAGGAGTAATTCGAAAAGAAGAGGACGAATTAGAAGTAGAAAATTTATATACTATAAAATGTTTGAAAGATAATGGAAAAGGATATAACGGTTATGTATTAGGTGATAAAGTATTATGTACAATTTCTTACAATACAGAATTAAAAGACTTTGCAGATAAAGATGTACCGATTTATGAAATTATGATGAATATCGATGCAAGTGATACCGTTCATTTAAAAAAAGCATATGTAACAGGTCCTTTTGAAAATACATTAGATCAGCTTTTCACAGTAGAAACAAAATACAATCAAATCAAAATAACCAATACAAAAGATTATGGAGATTTTAATGGTACCTATTGTGATATAAAGTATCCAGCATGTGAGTATCAATATGAAATGAATAATTCAGCCTACATCGCACTTGCAGATTATGAGTATCAGGTAGATTCTATAAAAGCAATTGAAATTCATTTAGAGTTTGATGTTCAATCTAATATATCAGAGAAAGACAGTATTACAATTGATCTAAAAGAGAATACAACAAAGGTTTATCATTTCAAAGATTATAGTGTTCAACCCTACAAAGCAAATATCAAATATCAATATGATTTAAAAAATACAGATAAATATTATTTAGAGAATAGAAATATTTATAAACTAGAGAATAATCAATATACTTTTTATACAACCATTACTTGTATGGAGGAAAACTGTGGACCAATTGTATATGAAAATGGACTTATGAATTTGGGATATCTTCGTATTGCAGAGCAAACAGGGCAAGGAATTGGTTATACGAGAGTATGGGATATGGAGAAAAAAGAAGACTTTAAGATATATAAATCATCCAGTGTTTTGGAAGATGAAGATGGAAAAATATATTTAATAGGTAGTACAGCAGAAAATCCAAATACATATGAAGTAACTAGATTAAATGATAAAAAAGGAATGAATTCTTTTACTGTATCAGATTCTACAAAAATAAATGGTCAAATGAAGATTGAAAATAAGAAAATCATTGTTCCCATGGGAAATCAAACAGAAGAATATGAATTGTCTTATCCAATAAAAAGATGTTTCAAACATCTTTTTTTATGGATTTTTCATAGAAAATATGGTATAATAGTTGGCCAAAAAGGGGGATCCTATATGCACATGGTTACCATATCAGATAGTTTAATTTATAGTGTTGCGAAAAAGGATATTGCAAAAGAATTAAGAGAAACCAAAAATCAATATAGGATCAAAGTAGATCCTACAGAAGATCTAACAATCGATCGAAATTATGAAGATTTACAAGAAATCATCCATGATTTCATCCAAATCTTTCAAGCAAACTTCTCAGAAGAACAGACAAGACAGATGTTATATCGATTAAAAAGATTAGAGATTGTAAGAGATGATTGTGTTCTAAAAAAGAATCAAATCTATGTAAGTCTTGGAGGATATAATGCCTATCATAATAGAATGGTTATTCATGCTTACCAAGATGATAGATTAAAAGATCTAATAAGAGACACCGTGATACATGAACTCATTCACATGGCAAGTGCTAGAACCACAACAGTTGGTTATTTAACAGGATTTGAAATTGGATGTGAAGTGGGAAAAGCACTGAATGAAGGATATACAGAATATCTAAGAGAAAAGTATTTCACAGGAGAAAAAGGAAAATATATTGAATCCAAAGATTGGAGAATTCCGGTTGTAAAAGCAATCGAATATATGGTAGGAGAAAAAGAGATGGAAGAATTTTTCTTCAATGCCGATTTAGCAGGATTACTTCATGCATTAGAACCATATGCAACAAAAGAAGAATTAATCAAGTTGATCTTTATCCTAGATCGTACAGAATCGACTTTAGGATTCTCTCCTAAAAAATATAGAATAATCTTAAGAGAATTAGCAAAGATGAATGAGAGAAAATTAAAGATGGATCTTGCTAACCATAAAATAGAGGAAGCCGATTATGATTTCTTAAAAGCACTCAAAGTAGAAGAAGTAAAACAAGGAAGAATTTGGAGTGAAGATTTAAAGTTTGTTCAAGATGAAAATTGCTTTATGATTACAGAGAGAGGATACAAGAGTCCCCTATATGAAATCAAATCTTCTACTAAAGAAAAAAACGAAAGAATGAATTCCAAAATCCACCGAATTATTATAAAATAATAGTAGGTGGTTTTATTATGCAAGAAAGAATGAATGAACTAATTGATATTATTAATGAAGCAGATTATAACTATCATACATTAGATGCACCTACCATGACAGATCAAGAATATGACATGTATCTAAGAGAGTTATATGAAATAGAAGAAGAACATCCTGAATGGGTAAGAGAAGATTCTCCAACCCAACATGCAGGTGGAAAAATCATAGAGGGATTTGAAAAAGTAACCCATAAGATTCCTATGATGTCATTAAGTGACGTATTCTCAGAAAGTGAAGTTATTGCCTTTGATGAAAGAATACAAAAAGAAGGAATTCATCCAGAATATATGTGTGAATTAAAAATAGATGGATTATCTGTTTCCCTTCTTTATGAAAAAGGAAAACTAGTAAGAGCAGCAACCAGAGGAGATGGAACCGTAGGAGAAGATATTACACATAACGTTAAAACCATTAAAGTGATTCCCCTAAGATTAAAACAAGATGTCGATATAGAAGTTCGTGGAGAAATCTTCATGAATAAAAAGACATTAGAAGAATTAAATCAAAAGAGAAAAGAAAAAGGAGAACCTTTATTACAGAATTGTAGAAATGCAGCAGCAGGTTCTATTAGACAATTAGATTCCAAAATAGCAGCAGAAAGAAAACTAGATAATTTTATTTATCATTTGCCGAATCCTTTGGATTATGGATTAAAAACCCATGCAGAAGCAATTGATTATATGGCTTCTTTAGGATTTAAAACGAATCCCAATAATAGACTCGTAAAGAATATAAAAGAAGTATTAGAATTCATTGAAGAAAAAGGAGAACTAAGACCAACTCTTCCTTATGATATTGATGGAGTTGTTATTAAAGTAAATAGTATTGAACAGCAACAAAAATTAGGCTATACAGCAAAATATCCAAAATGGGCAACAGCTTATAAGTTCCCAGCAGAAGAAGTGTTAACCAAATTAAAAGACATTATTTTTACAGTAGGAAGAACAGGTCAGATTACACCAAATGCTGTATTAGATCCTGTCATCGTAGCAGGTTCTACCATCTCAAGAGCTACTCTTCACAATGAAGATTATGTCAAAGAAAAAGATTTAAAAATAGGAGACATTGTATCCATTCGTAAAGCAGGAGATGTCATTCCGGAAGTAGTAGAAGTGAAAAAAGAAAGAAGAACAGGAAATGAAAAAGACTTTACAATGATTACAGAATGTCCAATGTGTCATACAACACTTGTCAAGAAAGAAGGACAAGTTGACTACTTCTGTCCAAACAGTAAATGTCCTGCGAGACACGTAGAGGGATTAATTCACTTTGTCAGTAGAGATGCTATGAACATTGATGGATTAGGAGATCGTATTATGGAAGACTTTTATAACTTCCATTATATTGGTAATATTGCAGATATCTATTCTTTAAAACAACATGAAAAAGAATTAATTCGATTAGAAGGATATGGAGATAAATCTGTATCAAACTTATTAGAAGCAATTGAAAATTCAAAAGAAAACTCCCTAGAAAAACTAATCTTTGGATTAGGAATTCCTCATGTAGGAGCAAAAACAGCCAAGATTCTAGCACAAAAATTTGAAACCATGGATGCCTTACAAGAAGCTTCTCTAGAGACATTAACTTCTATTCCAGATGTAGGAGAAATTATCGCAAAAAGTATTATTGAGTATTTTGCAGATTCTCACAATAGTGGAATCGTAGAAGAATTAAAAGATCTAGGAATCAATATGAAATATCTTGGAGAAAAAGTAGAAGAAAAAGAAGACTTCGCAGGAAAGACATTTGTCTTAACAGGATCTTTAGAAATCTTTACAAGAGAAGAAGCAGAATCTCGTATTGAACTTTTAGGAGGAAAAACATCTTCCTCTGTATCCAAGAAAACAGATGCTGTCATAGTAGGAGCCAATCCAGGAAGCAAATATGACAAAGCAAAAGAATTAGGAATCCCTATCTGGACAGAACAAGAATTTGAAGAGAAATTAAACAGCTAGAAAGTTTACAAAATAACAAAAATATGTTATAATATGCAACAGAAAAAAAGAGAAAAGAGGAGATAAGATGAAAAACCATAGAGATTTTGATTCTTATGAAGAAGTATCTGAACAAGAACAAGAACAAATTGATTCTTATATGGATGAAGAAATCAAGAATCATATGAAAGAAAAAGAAAAAGAAGAAAAGAAAATTCAAAAAGCAAATGAAAAAATCTTAGAAGAAGAATACAGTGATGATGATTTAGAAGAGTATGAAATAGAAGATGATTTCAAAGAAGAAAAAGAGGATAATCACTATGAAGAATACCTAGAAAAAAAGAATCAAACTTTATTCAGTAAGATTATGAATATTCTATTTATTGTAATATTTGTCATTATCATTTTAGCGATCATCGATGTAGTTTGTGTTGCAAAATTCAACAAAGGACCATTCTTCGCTATCCCTATTTATACCCATGATGATGGTGGTACAAAAGAATACTATGGACTAGGTTACAAAGTTATTAAATATAACCAAGTACAAGGTAGAAGAGATATGGAATTAGGAACTTGGTCTTTAAAATACAACGTAGATCCAATCTATATTGAAATGTTAGATCTTGCTATTGAATTTAATGACAATGAAAAAGAAGCATTAGAAAAATATAATAGACAATTATTAGTTGTTTCTGGAACATTAAAAACAATTGATTCAGAGAATAATCAAATCACAATGGAATATGCAGATGAAGGTGGAAAATATTCTCTAAATCTAGTATGTAAGATGGAAACAGAAAAAGAAAAATTAGAAATGATGGAACCAGGATATGAAGTATCTGCTATGGGTACTATGATGAGTTATTCTTATAAAACAGAAAATACGATTCCAACGATCTATTTAGAAAACTGTTTTGCAGAACAATAAAAAGATTGTCATTCAAAAACAATCATGATATATTAAATATAGGACATTTGGTAATACCAAATGCTTCCGGTTTTTGGTTACACTTGAGTCTTTCGACCAAGTGTTTTTTATTGGAAAAACCAAAAGAATATTGTATACTATTATTAGAGTAGGAGGTGTACCCATGAGACAAAGAACAAAATATAAAATATCAACAGCAATATTAGTAGCTCTTCTTTTGTGTCTTACATTAGGATATGCCTTTTTAACGACCAATTTAAATATCACTGGAACGACAAGTATCGATAGTAATACATGGAATGTCTATTGGGATAATGTACAAGTAACAACTGGTTCTGTATCAGCAACTACTCCTACAATCGATACCAATAAAACAACAGTAACTTTTAGTGCACACTTATCGAAACCAGGAGACTTCTATGAGTTCACAGTAGATGCAGTAAATGATGGTACGATTGATGCGATGATTGAGAATATCAATACTACTATTAATGGAAACCCTCTTTCTAATCTTCCTAACTATTTAGTATTTTCTTTAACATATAGTGATGGCGAAGAAATCAAGAATAATGATTATCTATTGAGTGAAGAAAGGGAAACATATAAAGTAAAGATAGAATATAATACCGACATTTCCCCAGAAGATTTACCTAGTTCTAATGAAACGAATACCATCATAATTTCATCAGATTATATTCAGGGAGAGAATGCAATCCAAGCAGCAAAAGTATTCCAATTAGGAGATTATGTTTCCTATACTCCTTCAAAAACATCCTATGAAGTAGGAATAAACTGTACAGATAATAATACAGACATTTTTAATCCAAGTGAATTAAATGTATGGAGAGTCATTAAAATGAATCGAGATGGATCCATAGAAATGATTAGCGAATATACTTCTAATACGGCCGCAAGGTTCAGTGGCGTAGCTGGATACAAAAAATATGTTGGATGTCTAAATGTATTAGCAAGCCAATATGAAACAGAAAACTATACGATCGGATCTCGACATTTTGGATATAATGGACAGACAGAATACATAGAATCATCTTCTAAAATCATTTCGGCTATACCATGGACTTGTAGTACAGGAGATTCTTGTGCTCCAGAGCAAGAAGAAGATTTAGGAGGAGGAGATCTTTTATACTTAAAAGATTATAATCAAGTAAAAAACGTTCTTGGTACCCTTCAAACAAAAACAGCATCCGGAGCCAACAAAGATTATTGGATTGCATCACGAGTATATAATTACGATAGTTGGGAACTTGAAGTAACTTATTTTGGACAATCTGTTGTGGTATTTGGAAATAGTAGTGTCCTAGTTCATTATGATATTAGAACTAATACTTTTGCGTATTACCCAGTAAATGACATTAGAATCAGACCGATTGTTGTCATAAAACCAAGTATCAAAATAACATCTGGATCTGGAACAAAACAACAGCCTTATCAAATCGCACCATAAAAAGAACTAGAAATAGTTCTTTTTTTTGTTTATAATAGAAATAGAGTAGGAGGTGTATCCATGAGACAGAGAACAAAATATAAAATATCAACAGCAATATTAGTAGCTTTATTGTTATGCATTACATTAGGATATGCCTTTTTGAATGCAAATCTAAATATCAATGGAACCAGTAGTATTCATAATGCAACATGGAACGTATATTGGGATAATGTACAAGTAACAGAAGGCTCTGTATCAGCAACAACTCCAACTATTGATACCAGTAAAACAACAGTATCATTTGATATTACATTACATCAACCAGGAGACTATTATGAATTCACAGTAGATGCAGTAAATGATGGATCAATCGATGCGATGATTGAATCGATTACTTCTACAGTAAATAATCAAGCCATCACAACTCTACCAAGTTATATGAATTATGAAGTAACGTATGCAGATAAAAAAGCAATAGAATCTAATCATCTATTAAGATCAGGAGAAACAGAACACTATCGTGTAAGAGTGGAATATAAGTTAGATGTGACTCCAGAAGAATTACCAGAAAATGATCAAGAATTTGCATTTACCTTTACCATGAATGATGTACAAGCAGATGAAAATGCTCATGAAAGAAAGAAATATATTGATGTAGAAGACTTAAAAGCAATGGCAATT
>JAGCSA010000032.1 GCA_017964405.1 Bacilli bacterium | reverse complement strand
CTTCTTTTTCTTCTTCCGTTTCTTCTTTTGGCTCTTCTTTTGTTTTATGAACCTTTTCTTTTTCATCTTCCTCTATCTCTGGCTCTGTTTCCGGTTCTGTTTCTGGTTCTGTCTCAGGAGCCGTTGTCGGATTTTCTTCTTTTTCATCTTCCGGAGATGTTGTGGGAGTCTCTTTCTCTTCTTCTTTTTCAGGTTCTGTCTCCGGTTCTAATGTCTCTGTTTCTAGTTTTTCAATTTCTTCTGGTACTGTGGGAACTGTTGAGATGGTATCTAGTACTTCTGTATCATCGTAAGCATCCTTTAAAGGAGTTCCACATTTATCGCAGAAATCAGAACTATCTGACATATTTTTACTACATTTAGGGCACTTTTTCATATAATCACCTACTATTATGATTTTACAATAATTTTAAATGTTTTTTAAGAAGGTTCCTTACTATTTTTTTTAATTGACAAATATCTTTACATTTATTTTTATAAAAATAAAAAAACTCTTATCGAGTTTTTCTTTTTAAATGGTGCCGTAACTAAGAGTTGAACTTAGATTAAAGCCTTACCATGGCCTCGTAATACCGTTATACTATTACGGCGTGGTGCCGATTAGAGGACTTGAACCTCCGACCTCCGCATTACGAATGCGCTGCTCTACCAGCTGAGCTAAATCGGCATACATGTATATTTTAACACAAAAAAACAAAACTTGTATAGTGTCTTGTTTTATTTTTCTAGCATTTTTCTTCTTTGTGTTTGAAAATCTTGATATAAAAGAGTTCCCATCTCTCCTAATCTATCTGCCATAATATTGATTTTTTTATGAACATAGGCTCTTTCCATATCGGTTTCTTCTCTTGTTGTTTCTGCTGGTAAAAGACTCATCTTACATTCTCCAATCGGAATTTCTGTCCATAGAGCTTTTGCCATATACATTCCGTAGAATTTTTTTCCGTCTTTTAATCCTTCATATCTTTTCGCAACATGTTGATCCTCAGGAGCCACTTTGATGACATCCAGTGTCTCTTCTGTCATATGTCCAAATACCAATGAATAATCTTCATCACAGTATTCTCTTACAACTCCTTCGAACCAATTGTCTTCTCCCACAAGGACTGTTCCATACCAACTATTCTCTGCATCATACATATCATATTCATTTGCATTGTATCCAAATAAATCGATGATTTTTTCCATTTTCCTCACCCCTTTTTTGAAATGCTTTCTTATTATAACACTGTTTCCTTTGATTTGCAATTGTTTTTCTATTTCAGTATAATACTTGTGGGAGGGATTCTATGATCAAAAGTAAATTGATTGCCCATAGAGGTATCTTTGATAATGAGACGATTATTGAAAATACAATTCCTAGTTTTCAAAAAGCTTTCCAATATCATTATCCGATTGAATTAGATGTTCAACTAACGAAAGATAATCAAATTATTGTCTTTCACGATGAAGATCTATCTCGTATGACTGGTGAGAATTTGATGGTGCAAGAGATGGATTATTCTGATTTAAAGAAAAAATCTCTTTTAGGGACCAAAGCTCGTATTCCTTTATTAAGAGAAGTATTGGAACTCAATCAAGATCAGGAATATATTGATATTGAGATTAAACCTACCAAACGAATTTACGATACGATTTTCTATCTAATGAAAGAATTAAATGGATATCATCAATATGTTTTGAAATCTTTTGATCCTAGACTCATTCGAACGATTAAGAAGCAATATCCTGATGTACAAGCAGGATTACTGATTCATAATAAATATGATAAATGGTTTTATCAATGGATTTGTCACACTTCTTTTATCTTGCATTATTCTAAATGTGATTTTGTCGCCATTTCTAAGATATTATTATCGAATGCTAAGATGATGAAGAAGTTTTCTTCTTACCCTATCTTTGTATGGACTATTAAAGAAAAAGAAGAAGTCAATTATCAAGATCATTTGACTTATATCTGTAATAATTTACCTTATCCACAACAAAAAGACTCTTAGAGTCTTTTTTCTTTTTATTGGTGTTCAGAATGGGACTTGAACCCATATCTTCTCCGTCGGAGGGAAATATTTTATCCAATTAAACTATCCGAACAAGTAAGAAGTTTAAGCAACTTCTGTACATTTGGTTCCTACTCTATCTGCTAATTCTTTCCATTTTGCTACTTTGGGAACTTTATTTTCAAATACGTTATTTGATTCTCCTTCAATACTAATTAACTGATCAATATCAATATAATCGTAATCAATGACAATGGTACTTGTTACAGTATCATTGGTACGGACTACATTCGTTTCATAATATTTTAATCCTTTATAATGTTCATGAATTCCTCGATAAGCATTTTCATATGTATCGAGTGTTTCTTGACTTGTAGAAGTTACTTTTTCTGTTGATTCAATTCGATTTAATACTTCTCCTGTGTAATAGATTTCATAACTTAGATCTGCAGAAGAATTATTATCGATAATTCCTACTCTTGTACAATGTTCATGTACTCTTCCTTTTTTAACAGGTGTTTCTTTTTCTTCTTTTGTCTCACAACCTGTTAGTGTTAATAATACGATTCCTATTAATAAAAAAATGTATCCTTTTTTCATCTCATTCACCTTCGTTTTCTATTATAACATAAAGAAAGAATAATGACACTATTTAGTCATTATTCTCTGGATTCATAAAACTTTTTACGATTTTTAAATACTCTTTAATCATTTCTTTATCTTTGGTATTTAAAAATCCATGATAAGCAAAATCAATGATTTTTAATTCTATATTGTTATTCTTTTCTTTGAATGCTTTTGCTTCATCTACTAGAGGATCTACATTTCCACTTAGTAAAAGTGTTGGTGAATATGTTTTTTCTTCTTCTAGATTTAGTGGGAAGATTTCTTTTGGTGCTTTCTTATAATAATTCTTTAATTTCTCAATTAAATTATAATTTACACTTGTATTTTCTTTGATACTAGGATATTTTGTTTCTCCTTGATATTCTCCTGATAACACAGGATAGAATAGAATCATTCTTCCTACTTCTAAATTATTTTTTTGCATTCTTTCTACAATATTTAATAAAATATTAGCTCCTGTAGAATCTCCCATTAAACTGATATCTTCTACTGCGATATTTTCTTTTCGTAATCCTTGATAGATAAAATCGATTGTTTCATAGATTCTATCAAATAGAGATGGAAAATCATTGGGTTGTTTTTCATAATCAATAGAAATTAACATTTGATCTACTTCTTTAGAGATGGTTGCAGATATATTGGAATACATTCCTTCACAATCGGTAATTTCTCCTTCTCCTGGAATATTGATGATGACTTTCTTAATATTAGAGACTTTCTTTGGATAGAATACTCTCAATAATAAGATATTTTCATCGACAATAATTTTATAATTACTAATATTTCTTTTTGATATGGTTGGGTGTAATAATTCTTTTACACTTCTAAATAGTTTGTATTTTTCTTCTAATTCAAATTCATTTTGTTTCATACTCTTCACCAATATCATCTTAACATAAAAAGGAAGCAAATGGGTATTTGCTTCCTTTATTTGACACTATTTGCCATTCATTCGATCATTTTCCTTCACCATTTCTCTCATGGTTTCTTCTAGGACATGATTGGCTTTTTCTAAGTCTTCTTCTGGATCTAATGGCTTTCCAATGCGAATCGTTAGATTTTTACTTCTAAATTTATAGTCTCCTGTAATGACAAAGGGAATAATCGGACTTCCTGTTTTTTTAGACATAGAGACTGCACCAAACTTGAATGGTAAGAAGATATGATCATAATACTCTTCTTTGGTGATTCTTCTTTCTTTTAAAAGCATTTCTACATATTCTTCTGCTGTTGCGATATTATCAATCCATTCATCTTTGGTAATAAATTCTTGTTTCATTAATTCTTCTAGATAATTGACAAAAGAAGTACGATTCTTTTTTGCCTTTTGATAGAAATCTTCAAAAGAAATATTTTCTTCTGTTAAATACTCATCATATAATTCTCTTGCTCTGGCTTCTTTTAATCCATTTCTCGTTCCTTCTGGGAATAGTCCTAATGCATGATCATGTTGTAATACTTCTAGGGCTGCATGAGTTGCTTCTTCATCTTTAATGGTTCGATCTACTGGAATACATCCTGCACTTCGAAAGAACCATCCATGATGTCCTTCTTTATATTGTGGATCAAAATATTCTTTTTTTGCCATATAGTGAATGACTCTTTTGGTAGCAGCAATCACATTACATTGATCCATAATATGAATATGATTTCCCACTATGATAAATCTTCCTTCTTTGGGAATATTTTCTTTTCCAATGATTTTTGGATTATACCAGAACTTATAGATTGGTCCTAAAATCGTTCTAAATACTTTATACGCGGTCGCTTTTTCGTATGCTTCCATGTGTTCTTCCTCCTTCAATTAGTTTTTTACTTACAACATCCATTAATTCTTGATTGGCTTTTTCTAGATCTTCTCCTACTTTAATTGGTTTTAAAAATTCGATAATTTCTCCTCCACGAAATATTTTGTATTCTCCTGTTATGGCGAAGGGAACTAAAGTAGCATCGGCTTCTTGTGTCATTTTCACAGCTCCTATTTTAAATGGCATGATGACATCTTCTGTTCGATTGATGGTTCCTTCTGGAAAGATACCAATCATTAATCCACTTTTTAATGCATCAATCGCATGATCAAGTGCTCCATGATCATGAATTTTTCGATTAACAGGAATTGCTCCCATTCCCCAAGTTACTATATGAGCCCATCCATGAAATAATTCTTGTTTTGCCAAGAAATGCACTTGTCTTTTTTTCACAACAGCACAGATCATTTCTGGATCTACCCATTTCGTATGATTCCCTGCTAAAACAACGGGACCTTTTTTCGGAATGTTTTCTAATCCTTTTACTTTTGGTGGATATAACAGGTAAATTAAAAATATTAAAAGTGGTTTTATAAACGTATAAAACCAACGATCTCCATACTTTGGTTTGCTTTTTTCTTTCATGTTCTTCACCTATGATTCATTATATCATAAAAAAAGTAAACATGTCTGTTTACTTTATAAATTTATCATTAATTTTTCGTATATAGTTATAATCTCTTCTTCTAATCAAATGAATATGATTTTCAATTTTTGTTTCAATTCTTTTTACGTCTGTATAATAACTATTTCTACCATCTGTCATGATGAGAATATCTCCACTTCTCTCTTCTGGAACAATGGTGATTGTCTTGTTAGAAGGAATGATCAAAGAGTTTGTTAGCGAACGATAGGTTTTATTCGACATCGGAGCAATCGGAGTAATTTGAAGGGTATCAAATTCATTATAGACGATTCCTCCTCCATAGCTTAGGTTGTAGGCTGTCGATCCAAAAGAAGTAGCAATTAATAAACCATCTCCTACGAAGTTTTCTAATAAAACATTATCGATATACGTATCTAAATGTGTTGTATTTAATTCATTATCTCTGATAACAATTTCATTTAAACATTGGAAATGGGTGATTCCTTCTTTCGATTCTACTTCTACATCTTGCACTCCAATTTCTTCATAATAATATTCGTTTCTTTTCAGATGATCTACA
Source organism: Bacilli bacterium (assembly GCA_017964405.1). Taxonomy (GTDB): domain Bacteria; phylum Bacillota_I; class Bacilli_A; order RF39; family UBA660; genus UBA3789. Next base: position 35,690 of record JAGCSA010000032.1, on the reverse strand, counting down.
AACTCTTCTATTTCTTCTACACTGATATCTTGGGCAAAACCAAGAGTTCCTGCATTAATTCCTACATAGAAAGCATCTTGTTTAAAGTGACTATCATTGACCATTCTTAGGAAAGAACCATCTCCTCCGATGGCAATTCCTAAATCAAAATATTCTTCTTCTGTAATTTCAAATTCTCTATTTAATAATGCTTCCCTTGTCTGTCTTTCTACTTCTCTGGAACGAATATTATGATTGACGAATAATCTCACTTTTCTAATCTCTTTCATTCTTTTTATACCTGAATAAGTAGGAAGGACGATGTCCTTCTCCCTTCTTCATCCTTTCCGTTTTTTCTACTTTGTTCGCAATAATTCTTCTAAAAGCTGGATCTAATAACTTTTTATTTAAAATCACTTCATAGACTTGTTGTAGTTCTCCTAATGTGAAATACTCTGGCATCATGTTAAAGACAACATCGGTATAATTTACTTTATTTTTAATTCTTTCGATTCCTGCCAAAATCACTTTATCATGATCAAAGGCAAGAGGAGAATTCCCTTCTGAAATATAATCATATCGATCAGTTGTTTTCTTTCTTAATTCTTTTCGGATGGAGAATGATAGATTTTCTTCTCCATTACTTAGTACTATGTCTACTCTATGATTCTTCTCTTTTAATTCTATCACATCAAACCAGGATGCGTGTTCTATTTTTTCATTTAATTCATTTTTATCAATTAAAGCGACAAAGGATGTTGAAACGACTCTCATTCTAGGATCTCTATTGATGGCATCAAATGTATAGAGTTGTTCTAAATAAATATCGGATAAATTAGTCTCTCTTTTTAAGACTCTTTTGGCACATTCTTCTAATGTTTCTTTAGAAGAATCTAAGAATCCTCCTGGTAGACACCATTTGTCTTTATAAGGATAATCTTTTCTTTTTACAAGTAGAATACTCATACATTTAGTATCTGTTTTACGATAGTTACTCGTATCTTTTGAAGAGACACTTAAGATTAATATATCAGCTGTCATGGATAATTTTTCGAATCCGGAAGAATCATAATTCTTCAAGAATTCTTCTTCTGATTGATATTGTGACATTTTCTCACATCCTTTTAGTCTTCTTCATACAAATGGTGTTCTTCGATATATTGTTTAATGGCAGGATCTAGATACTTAGAATTTCCTTTTCGAATCTCTGTAGAAGAGATATCTAAATATTCAAAATCTTCTTCATAAAGGAATTGTTTTTCATATTCTTTTAAGTGTGGATTTTTCATAATTTTACCTCTTCTTAAAACAATTACTTTATTTTGTAATATTTCTTTGATTTCTTTCCACTCATGAAGTTTTTCTAGATTATCCGATCCCATGATGATATATAATTCATCTTTTGGATAGTCTTTCTTTAGACTTCTCAATACTTCATAGGTATAGGGATACTTATTATGAATGGTATCTACTAATACTCTTTCGTCTTCATAAACTTTTAACATTTCTTCTCTTTCTTTGATATCTACTAAATTATTTTTATTCCAATAATTGGGAGTTGGTAGTAATAATACTTGATCTACTAAGGTTTTTTCTAATACATATTGTATGACTCTCTGATGTCCTTCATGAGGAGGATTAAAACTACCAATATAGATTCCTAATCGCATTTGTGATAAGTTGGAATGTTAAATTTATGAAGACTATTTTGATGAAGACGTTCTATTTTTTCTTTGATTTCTGGATCTAATGGTTCCTGGTTCATGACTTTGGCGATATCCGAATATTTGACTCCTAGTTTTTCTTCATCACTTTTACCACTTAAACCATCATCCGGTGTCTTATATAATACTTTTTCTGGTACATGTAATACTTCTCCTATTTGGATAACTTCGTCTACAGTTAAATCTCCTAATACATTGATATCAGAGACTCCATCTCCTCCTTTGGTGAAGTATCCTACATAGATTTCACATTTGTTTCCTGTCCCTGCCACAATATAGGTTTTTCCTTTGATAGCAGAGTATAGGGCTGCTAGATAATATAGAGTCATGGTTCTTAATCTTGGTTTGACATTAATATCACTATTTTCTAATTCTTTTTCTGTAAAATTTCCTAGTTTTTTGATTTCTTCTTTGAAAGTATCATAGGTATCCTTTATATCGATATTGATCATTTCAAAACCATAATAGTTGCTTACGAGTAAGGCATCTTCTCGATCGGATTCTCTGGAATAGCAAGGAATGGTTACTCCTAGGACATTTTCTTTTCCTAAAGCTTCTGTCATGAGTCCAGCTACTACTCCGGAGTCTTTTCCTCCACTCACTCCTAGGACGACTCCTCCTAGATGATTTTTTTCAAAATACTTTCGGATAAAATCGACGATTTTGTCTTTTTCTTTTTTGGCATCAAACATGATTATCCCCCTCTTTTATCTGTATAAGCATGAATTAAATAATTTCTTAATTCTCTTACTTCTTCACTTAAATCAACATAGTATTCATGTGGATTTTGAATTCTTGTGATTTCTGGATATAGGGTATTGTATTCTTTCTCACAATATTCTTGTTTCTCTTTTAGAGTTGGTTCTTGATAGACTAATTGTCCTTGGATAAAGATTGGTACTTGTAATTCTCTTGTTACATAGTTTTCTAAATAGGTTTGTTTCCAGATTTCGATTGGATGGACTAACGTATATTTCTCTTCTGAAATCACTTCATCTTTCATCGCAACGACGTCTCCTAAGGCATATCCCGTATCTTTATCATAGAAACGAACTACTTTCTTGTATCCTGGTGTTGTCATTTTTAAGATATTCGTACTTATTTTGAATCGAGGAGATGGTTTGTTATCTTCTTCTACGGCTACTAGTTTATATACTCCTCCTACTCTATCTTTGGCAGCAGCAATATTATCTCCTACTCCTAAAGAATCAAAGATAGCTCCTTGTTCTAATAAGTCTTTGATAATAAATTCATCTAAAGCATTACTTAAACAGATGGTTGCATCCGGGTATCCTGCTTGATCTAACATCTTTCTTGCTTCTTTGGAAAGATAAGCTAAATCTCCACTATCAATTCGAATTCCTTTAAAAGGATATCCATTTGGTTTTAAATATTCATCTGCTACTCTAATTGCATTCGGAATTCCACTTCTTAAGGTATCATAGGTATCTACTAAGAATACACAATTATTTGGATTTGCTTTGGCATATCCTAGAAAAGCTTCATATTCTTTTTTATTTTCTGTTACTAAAGAGTGTGCCATAGTTCCCAAAACAGGAAGTCCATATTTCATTCCTGCATAGGTATTACTGGTTCCTACACATCCTCCAATAAAAGCATTTTTACTTGCTTCAATCGCGGAGTCGATTCCTCTTGCACGTCTCGCACCAAACTCCATGACTGGTTTTCCCTTGGCTTCTTTGGTGATTCTTTTAGCAGCTGTGATCACTAAGCTAGCATGATTAAAGCAAGCAAGAATTGCTGTCTCTAGAATTTGAGCTGTGATTGCATCTGCTTTTACCGTTAGAATGGGTTCATTTGGGAATATTACTGTTCCATCTGGTACTGCATAAATATCTCCTTTAAACGTTAACCCTTCTAGATACTCTAAAAAGTCTTCTGCAAAATAACCTAATCCTCTTAAATAATCAATCTCTTCTTTTTGAAATTGAAAGTTTTTGATATACTTGATAATTTCATCTAATCCTCCACTGATGGTATAACCTCCATTAAAAGGATTTTGACGAAAGAATAAATCAAAATATAAGATTTCGTCTTTCTTTCCTTCTTTAAAATAAGTTTGTGCCATTGTTAATTCATATAAATCCGTCATTAATGTTTTATTTTCCATTTTTTCACCTTATTTCCTTTTTACAAATTGAATTCCTTGTGCTTCTAATAATAATTTTGTAGCTTGTACATATTCTTTTCGATTCTCTTCTGCATAAGTCGATACAGCATCTTCATGAATCCGAACTTGATTCTTTCTATTTCTTTCATCTAAATACGTTGTCAATCCAATTGCACCATTCATAACACAGATGTCTGTTAAACATCCTACAATATCGAATTCTTCCATTTCCGTTTGATTCTCCATCAATTCTCTCATTTGATGGGATTCCATAAAGTTCGTAGAATTCTTCTCTATACTAATCGTATCTTCTGCTTTTTCTAATTCTTCTAGTACACGAATGAGTAATGCTTCTGTCGTATTCTTCAAGCAATGTTCTTTTCCACCATAACGAAGAAATTCGATGGAGTCTTTCGTATGAGAGTCTTTTACAAAGACAATGAGCTTTCCTTCTTCTTTTGCTTCCTTTATTAATTCTAGAATTCTCGGAACAATTCTTTCAATCGACTCATCATGCATTAGTCCTTCTTTGATAAAACCATTCACCATATCTACGATGATTAAACAGCCTTTATACATCTTGAAATCTTTTATATTTTTCATATGTACCTCCTATTACTATCTGTTAATAACATTTTATTAATAACAATGATTTTTGTCAATAGAATTCCAAAAAAATAGAAGATTCCTCTTCTATTTTTATTCTTCTTTACACCTTTATTTTTTTCCGTAAAAGGCATCGATTAAGGATTGATCATAGTTAATCGTAATTCCCTTGGGAATGACTTTTACTTTAAATATTTTACTGGCATACTTTTCTCCATCAATATTACTTTCTATGATGGAATCACTTTCAATTGTTAATTCTTTTGCTTGTACTTTGGTTGTATAAATCGATTTTTCATGAAGACCTTTCTTCATTCCATTAATTAAGGTAGCCATTTTGATTTTAGGCATTTGATTGATTAAATATACATCGATCTTTCCATTGTTTAATTGAGAGGTAAATCCTACTTTATACCCTCCTCCGTAATATCTTCCATTACATAATACAATGGTTGTCATCGGAGAATTCCATTGGATCTTATTTACTTTTACTCTTACCTCTCTTGGTTGAAATTTCAAGAAATGATGAATCAAACTCATATTATATCTCTGTTTAGCAGGAATCCATTTACTATGAATAATATCATCATTGTTTCCAATTTCGGCATCAATTCCAAAACAAGCTACATTGATACAATATTTTTCATTGATCTTGACTAAATCAATTGTTTGGATTCCTTCTTTTAATAATTCTTGACAGGATTTATAAAAATCATTTCCGGTTCCATAGGGAATAAATCCTAAGACGTTTTTCGTACCCACTACTTTGTTTAAGACACGGTTTATCGTACCATCTCCTCCTACGGCTACGATACAAACACGTTTCTTCTTATATTTTTCTACGATATCTTCCGTCGAGACTTCTTCGTTATTAATTTCTATTTTGTATTTTAACTTTTTCTTTTTTGATACTTTTTCCAGTCTTTTCTTTACATCCTCTAATTTCTCTTTTAAACTGAACCGATTGAGAATAAAAATGTATTCCATTTTACCACCTAATTTCATTATACAACAAAAAAAGGAACTTTCGTTCCTTTATGACTTTGCAATAATAAATGATACACCTTTTTTTTCATTTTTAATGGTAATATCATACCCCATTACATTGAGGGTTTTTTTCACAATTGATAGTCCTAATCCAAATTCTCCCTTGATTCCTTTCCGAAAAGGAGTAAATATTACTTCCAAAAAGTCATCATCAATGGATTCTCCATCATTATATAAAATCAACTTATTTTGCTTTGCAGTTATCGATATTTCGTTCTTGGCATATCTCATAAAATTACTTAACAAGTTGTCTAGGATCGTTTCCCAGTTTTCTGTGGAACCATAATATTTGGACTTCTTATCAATATTTGTCGAAAACTTAATTTCTTTCCTGTGAAATTTAAACTTTTCAACTTCTTCTTTAATTATTTTCTCCATATCTACTAGTTCCATAGAACTCTTTTGTGAATTTTTGAGATAATCCAATTTGTTTAAGTAAAGAAGTGAGTGTACTTTTTTCTCGAGCTTGTCTGTTTGTTCTTTAATAGTAGAAAGAGCGGTAGATTCACTTTCTACTCCATCTTCGACAGCTTCGATATATGATTTTATAACGGTGAGAGGTGTTTTAAAATCATGTGATATATTTTGATACATTTGGTTGCGATATTCCTCCTGGTTTATCAAGGAAATTCGCATATCTTCAATGGCTAAAGCAAGTGATCTGATTTCGTCATCCATTTGAAAATCAATTTTATGATTATAATCTGGATTATCAATATTATCAATTTTATTTTTTAATCGTTCAATCTTTTTGACAACGATTGTGGACCAACATAAAATCATTAGTCCAATGAGTAAGAACGTTCCTAATACTAATGGGAAGATTGCCGTTAGAATCGCTGCCTTGGTACGATTAATATACGTATCATCTGTAAAGGCAATTTTCGTTATTTCGTTATCGGTAAGTTTATAATAGTAGTATGTCTTATGTTTATATATTATTTTTCCATAAGATTTGGTCATTTTTATTAATATTTCATCTATGTTTCTATAAGGAATCATATCTGGTAGATTTGCTGTGGTCGCAACAGAACCTCCAGATATATAAATATAGGCAATCTCGGTATCTTGTATTTTGGTAATCATCGGTCCTTCATAGATTTGTAATGGTTCTCTTAGATAATTATAAATATTGGATTCTGCTACCGGAATTAAGATTCTCGGAAGCAAGGCTCCTAAAGAGATAAATAATAGTAAGAAGGCAATTCCAACTACAAATAGTAGCTGTTTACTTAAATTATTCTTTCCTATACTCATAGTAATCTGTACCCATATCCGTAAACAGATTCAATTTTAATCTTTGATAATTTTTTTCTTAATCTTCTTACTAAATCATCTACCACACGATCAGTCCCGAAATAATCATCTCCCCAAACTGCTCGTAGGATTTCTTCTCTTTGGAAACACTTTCCTTTGTTTTGTACGAATAATAATAGTAAATCAAATTCTAGGGTTGTTAGCTTAATTTCTTTTTCATGATATTCAACAGATCTTTTTTCTAGATTAATTATGTAATCTTCTTGATTCATAATGTTACTTTCCTTGTCCTTGTATACTCTCTTCATAATATTATTGACACGAAGGACTAGTTCTTTACTCGAATAAGGCTTTGTCATGTAATCATCGCTACCCAATTCTAAACCGAATATTTTATCTAATTCCTGATCTCTTGCTGAAGTAAATATGACAGGAACATTTTCATCTTGTTCTCGGATGGCTTTGATTACATCATAACCATTCACATCATCTCCTAACATAATATCTAAGATCCATAAATCTACTTTGTTTCCAATATAAGCAATTGCTTCACTTCCTTTGGTAAAACAAATTGTCTTATATCCTGCTCTTTCTAAATAGGCTTTTACTACATTGGAAAGAGCTTCTTCATCTTCTACTAAACATACTGTATACATACATACCACCCATCATTAGTATATCACGTCTTTTTCTTTGATTCTAGAATCCCTCCTTTTCTCAAAATATTTATATAAAATAATATTTATATCGTAACTCTAAATTCCTAAAACTTATGTGCATCCCTCCTTTGCTATAACCATCATATCGAGGAAATGTGTAATAAATATCTCAGAATTATGGGAAATTATGGGAGGATTTCTTTTCTCTTTGGAAAAGCTTATTTTTCCACAAAAAAAGATATTTTTTCAATATCTTTTTATATGTAAAAATTATGTAAATCCGAGTCATCCTCTTTATCTTTTTCGTTTTGAATCTTTTCTTGTTCTATGACAGCATCACTCTTTACTTTTTTTACTTCTTTTGGTTTTGGAGGATTTTTCTTTAATTCTCTTTCTCGATCATTTCTTAGTTCTTTATTAATATAAGCATATTCTTGTCTGACATCTTCTCCATCCATATTTCGGAATGCAGTTGTGAATAAGAATCGATATAAGAACCATGCTACTAGACCGATTACTATTACTTTTACAATGTTGATTAATAATAGTTGTTCATCGTTAAAAGTATTGTTTTTTGGCATACCAATTTGTTCTACTGTTTGACCAATATAGTCTGTAGATCCATCTACTCTACAATTTTCATTTTCTCCTAGTACAGAAATATATTTGATGTCTTGATAACTCTTTCCTGTTTCTAGATTAGATCCTTTTACATCAATGACAAAGTTTGGTTTTTCTTCTTTGGTATCAAGAGCCATTTCACTGGAACAGAAATTGATAGTACCAACATTCTTCTTTTTCTCATCAAATAGACCGATGGAAATCGATAAAGATTTCTTTTCTTTTGAATTATTTTTGATGGTTTCAAATTTTATAATTCCATTTTTATAAGATAATCCTTTGTATAAAAATGTTTCTCCTCTAATGGTTGTTGTAATTCCTGAAGGAATTAATTCCCTCATTTCATAATTAGCTGCCTTGACAGGAAGCGTCATTCCTATTAGTAATACTAAAACTCCTACTATTATTTTTTTCATATTATCGAATCCTTTCTATGTATTTTTCTACATCGAACCAATTGGTTACATAATTCTCTTTTAGTACATATCGTTCTCTATCATCAAATAAGATACATCTGATTCCCTCGGATGTCATCATCTTATAGTTATAGGGATCATTATCAATCATGATATCGATATGATTTTCTTTAATGGCTTTTGCTCGTTTTTCTCCATAGACATCTGTTATAATTCCATCTATTTCGATATGATTTTCTTCTAGCCATTTTCTTGTAATTTCTTCTGCCGTTGTATGAGATGATACAAAATCATCTTCTCTTGCTGTTACAATATAAATTTCATTTCCTTTGGAACGTAATCGTTTTAAGACAGATGCTACATTTCGTTTGATTTCTGCATGTTCGTAGATATCTTCTCGATAGATACAAAAGAAATTTTTGCATAATTCTTCATCGTTCATAATATCTAGGGGATTGATTCCTAAGGAAGAAGAATATGCTTCTAATCGATCATGGACAATTTCTGTTGTACGACAGATGGTATCATCCATGTCTATTCCTATTCTCACTCCAATCCCTCCAGTTTTTGAATCGCATCTTGTATGGTTTCCACTTTGATTAATTTGATTTTCAGATTTTTCTCTTGGATGTATTTTTTCGCATCCTGGTAGTTGTCTCCTCCTGGACATAGGAATATATCGGCTTTTGCCGAGGCTGCTCCTAATACCTTATGTTCAATTCCTCCAATTTGTCCAATGGATCCATCTTCTTCAATGGTACCCGTTCCTGCAATCGTATAACCATTTGTTAAATCTTTTTTGGTTAGTTGATTGTAGATTTCTAATGTTGTAATTAATCCTCCGGATGGACCGGATTCTTTTTTATTAAATTGTATTTTAACGGCTGGATCTGTTTCATATGTTTTTACATACTGTAGACCAATTCCTAAGATTTTTTTATTCTTTAATTCATAGACAGGAGAAGAAATTGTCTTCTCTTTCTTCTTTCTTTCAATGACAATTTCAACAGATTCCCCTACTTCTTTTGTTTGAATATAATTACTGTATTCCGAAATGGTATGATAGGTATTTCCATCGATTGTTTTAATCTCATCCCCTACTTTTAATTCTGTTTCATACTCATCTGGGTAAGTAATAATGACATATAGTTTAGAGGACGTTTCTTGAATGGGTTTCTTCGCTAATGTATAAGCCCAGTAAGTAGCTGTTCCATTGGCAGTTTCTAAGTCCAAATCACTACGAAATTGAATATCTTCTAAATTCTCTTCTTCCGTATATTTATAGAGATTTGCATCTTCTCTTTCCCAAGTAGGAACAATGTAACTTAATCCATAGAATAAGACATTGGCATCCAATTGAGAAACATAACTGATATTGAAGCTACCTTTACTTTCTTTTTTTGATTCTACTTCGATTCTAGAAGAGGCATCTGAAATTCCTCCTCCCATAACAATGTAGTAGTTTAAGGGATAGTTTAATACGATGAGAAGAAGAATCATAAAGATAATAAATTTATATTCTTCTTTGATTGTTAGAAGGATGTTGTCTTTTATTTTTTTGAACATTCTATCACCTTAACTTTATTATAACAAAGAAAGAATTAAAATTAAAAAGAAAACTGTAAAAGTATCCATTTACTTGTCAATTTAAAAGACAAAAAGTATCCCATAGGATACTTCGTTTTTATGGATAATAAATTTCTGTTGCACTATTTCGATTGGTTGGTGTTGTTGGGAATTGTCCATTTTGATCTACACTACTCGTTTGATAATCAATGGGTGCAATAATATTAATGGCATATTTTGTTCCTAAGTTCGGATGATAGAAACCTACGTAAATATTTAATACGTGGCTTTCTGCATCAGGATCTTGTTCATTTGATACATTGATTGCAATATTATTAATTTGGAAGTTCTTGGATACTAAACATGTTGTTGATTGGGTTCTTGCTAAATTTTTATAGCATCTACCACTGTTATCTTCTGGAATATAAGCTCTTTCTGTTGTACTGTAATACCCCTTGTTTTCTCCTAACTCTGGTAGATTGTAACGAATCATATCTCCTGCGGATCCTCCCTCACTAGGAGTTCCATATTCAATATAAAAATCATCACTTCGATCTGTTCCTTCTAGACGATAAGCCGTTCTAGAAAAACGTTGATGAACAATTAATCTTCTTTTACTACCATCTCGGAAGGTCATATCTACTGTATATGTTCTTCCTTCGACATCTCCTGGTGTTTTACCATTATCGGATACTTTTGCGAATGTTAGGCCTCTCTTGATGATATCTTCTTGAATCATATTGGTGATTCCATTTTTAAATTCATATACTCTTGCACGATAAGATTCTTCTATCTTTTTTTCATTAAAAGAAGAAATGGTTGAGAACAATGACATCATAACAACCGATACAATGACAAAGCATACTAATACTTCTACGGTTGTGAAACCTTTTTGATTCATTATTTAATCACCTCCATCGTGGAGAACGAATAATAATCATTATTATCTTTCTTATGTCTTACTACTACAATGACACGATATTTGGCACCGGTTGCTGTATGATGAATCGTATAATTTGGCAATGCTAATATATAGTCTTTGGTAGCAGATGAGAATGCTTTTTTTGTAATTAAAGTATTACAATATTTAGCAATCGTATTATTTTCTACTGATTTATCAGGATCTGTATATAAATTTTCATATGTAGGTTCTCCTGATAACTTTGGTTTGGTACAACTCGTTAGACCTTTTTGTCTACAACATTCTTTGAAGAATACTGTCGCACAAGAAGTATTGGTTTGTGTAGCAGTTGTTTCATTAAAAGGATCTGCTGTTGCAGCACAAAGTTCATTCCATCTACGAATGGATGCTGTTCGAATCGTCTCTTTTAAACTGACCGGTGCATTGGGAGAATTGGATGTTCCAATCGTATATCTCGTAATATAAATATCACAACCATTTCCAGAAGAATCACAATTGGATATCTCCATGGCTTGTACTAAATTGACACATAATTCTCTTTGGTTATTATTTGTACTGACATTACTACATTCAAAACGAGCATATCCCCATTTATTCATGGTGGAGATATTGGTTGTCGATAGTGTATAAGAATTACTTTCAATAATTTTTTTAATCCAATAGGCTGTATACTTTCCGTCTACATCATCATAGTTCTCTCTCTTCTCATATTCACCAATTAATGGGTAGAAATTGGTGTAGATCATGGTAAACATAACCATTAGGAAAACAGATACGATGAGAGTCTCTGCTAGAATGAATCCTTTTGCATTTATTTTTTTCATTTTTCATTCTCCCTGTCCTTGCTATTCTTTCAAAATTATTATATACTATATTATAGTAAAAAACCATAGAAAGTAGACAAAAGGGGTTGAAATGATGGTCCAATTTGATGTCAAACGAGTTCAAAAAGGTACCGAAAGTTTCATGGTGTCTTTTGATTTTACCAAGACGCCTGTAACTCAAATTGCAGACTATATCATTATAGCTGCATCCAAATACGGTGCTTCTGATATTCATTTCGATCCTAGAGGAGAAGGAATGATGGTACGTTTCCGTATTGACGGTGATTGTCAAGATTATACATTCGTACCAAAAGCTTATGAAAGAAACTTAACTACCAGATTAAAAATTATGGCTAATATGAACATTACCGAGTCTCGTCTTCCACAAGATGGTGCGATCAAAGGAAACTTTGGAGACCAATACTTGGATATGCGTGTGTCTGCTTTACCATTAAATACGGGTGAAAAAATCGTTATTCGTATCTTAGACTATTCTCGAAGCTTGGAAGGTATTGATACGCTAGGATTCCACCCTACCAATCTAGAAAAAATTAAAAGAATGATGACTTTGCCAAATGGAATTATTTTGACAACTGGAGCTACTGGTTCCGGAAAATCTACTACGACTTATTCTATTTTGCAAGGATTGAATAAACCTGAAACCAATGTTATTACGGTTGAGGACCCTATCGAGATGAACATCGAAGGAATCAACCAAGTTCAAGTTAATGCTGAAATTGGTATGACGTTCGCTGCTGCCCTACGTTCTATTTTACGTCAGGACCCTAACGTTATTTTAATCGGAGAGATTCGTGACTCTGAGACTGCACAAATTGCCGTTCGTGCTTCTATTACGGGTCACTTAGTTTTGTCTACTATCCACACCAACAATGCCTTAGCTACCATTGAACGTTTGCTAGATATGGAAGTTGAACGTTATTTGTTATCCACTGCCCTATCTGGAATTATTTCACAGAGACTTGCGAAGATGCTTTGTGAAGATTGTCGTTATGAAAGAGATACGACCAAATATGAGAAAAAAATCTTTAAGAAGTTTATGAATATGGATGTTGCTCGTGTATGGGATGCCAACCCTACTGGATGTGAACATTGTCGTAAAGGGTACCATGGCCGTATTGCTTTCCATGAAGTACTTGAGTTAGATGATGATATTCGTGCTGCTTTAAGTAATGAAAAATTAGATAAAAAAGATCTTGCAAAGATGGTATATACTGGTAAAACCATTACCATGTTACAAGATGCTTTGATTAAGTGTTTGGAAGGAAAAACTTCTTTTGAGGAAGTTTATCGTACCATTGAAATTGAAAATGAAGATGATGACAACTATGAAAATGAAATGGCTACTGAGATTAAAGAATCTATTCCAGTAGAAGAGGCTCCAAAAGAGGATGATAGTAGTCTATCAGAAGACTTTGCTCCACAAGAAGAGGGAACGATTTCTTTGGCAGATTCCTTTGGTATTTCCGATATTCCACCAGTTGTTGAAGGAATTCCTACAGAAGAGGCTCCTACCACACCAGTTGTTCCAGATTTAGCAGGAGTCGATATGATTGATCCGGTTACGACTATTTCTGTTGATATGATTCCAACAACTCCTGTTGTTGAATCCTTATCTACTTCTCCTGTTGTCGATATGACACCAACTGTTTCTTATGAGGTTGCTCAACCTGTTGTTCCTGCTCCTGCTGCTCTACCACAACCTGTTACACCAGCACCAGTTGAGATAGCACAACCTGCTTATGTCGACCCTAGTCAAATGGCTAGTTATCCTTATGGAGTTACTCCTGTTGATCCTGCAATGGTCGCTGCTCCTACAGTAGCACCGGCTCAGATGGGTGTTCCTGATATTGCAATGCCGATTGTTCAGCCAGATGTTGCTGCTCAACCTGTTGTTCCAGCTCCTGCTGTTCCAATGGCACAAGCACCAATTGCTCAACCAGTTGCTCCTGTCGCTCCTAGTCCTTATGGAGCAGTACAGCCAGCCATTCCCCAAGTAGCCCAACCAATGAATACTCCTTATGCTGCTACACCGGCTGCTAATATCGCAACACCGATACAACCAATGTAAAATAAAAAATCTACTTCGGTAGATTTTTTTATATATCTTTTACGATCTCTAATATTTCTTCATTAATATCTTCGATACTTCTTAATTCATCATTTTTAATGCATTCAATTCGATGCCAATTATATAATTCTGATAATTCTAAATATGCTTTTTCTGCTCCTTTTAAATGTTCTTCTGATTTTTCATGTTCATCAATGAACTCTCTATTTTTTCTGAGTTCGATTGTCTTCTCAAAAGGAACATGCAAGAAAATCGTCAAATCTGGTTTTGGTAATTTTAATAACCAATATTCTAATTTATCAATCCATTGGTACATATTAAATCTTTCATCGGGATCTTGAATCTTACTTCCTTGATGGGCAAGATTGGAAGTCGTATATCGATCTAATATGACATAATATCCTTTTTTGAGATATTCTTCTATCTTTGGCATGTTATATTTTCTGTCAGCTGCATAATAGAGACAAACAACATGGGGATCTACATTCACAGCTCCTTCGGTAAATAAGGAAGGGGATATTTCTGGTTTTCCTAAGTAGTCTCCTCCTACAATTTTTCCGGTTGGGGTATCATACATAGGGAAACTAAAACGAATGCATTTTTTCTTTTGTTTCTTTAGTTTTTGTTCTAGTAATTTGGATTGTGTTTCTTTTCCAGAACAATCCGTTCCTTCTATGACTATGATTTTTCCTTTCATCTAATCACCTGATTCTTTGATTCTAATTTCATAGGCAATATTATTGACTTCGTTTGGATAGGATTTGGTAATCCACATTTTTAGATTCCAATTCTTTCCTTCTTTCATGGTTCCTTCCCAAAGAATTCTTCCTCCATCTTGTGTCTGTTCTTTTTGGGATAGGATTCCTTTTTCTTTTAGCCCTTTCTCATTGGTTAATTGATATTCTATCCATTCTTCTTCTACCACATCTCCTAAATGAAATAAAACAATTTGATAAGTTTTATCTCTTTTTCCTGTAATTTGAAAGGTTTGATTACAAGGATTTTTAGAAGAGATTCCTTTTGCCTCTGTTAATTTTTGAAAATTACTAATCTTTAACATATCGGTTGTGTTGTTGTTTTTTAAAGATAAGTAACTGGCAGATAATGCATTGACTTTGGATGGGGTTTCGGAAAATGATAGAAGTCCATAAGATACGATACCTACTAAGATGATTAAACAAGCTGTTAGAAAAGCTGCTTTTGTAACTTGCTTTTGTGTTACCCTCTTTTTCTTCTTTTTCATATGTCCCACCTCTCTTTCATCTTATCAAAAAAATCTTTCTTCTACAATAAAATAAGTGTCTACTAGACACTTATTTTGTTATCTTTATCAAAAGGAACCAATAAACATTTTCTAGATGCTAAATAATCACACATATGCACAAAATTCTGATATTTTGTTTTTGGTTTTTCTAGGACTTCATTTCCTTGATAGTCTGTTGTCCAATCTCCCATATGAGTTTTAATTACTTCTTGCATAAAGAGTGCATCTGCTTCCTTTAGCCCTATTTCTTTCCTCTTCTCATAGACAAAATTTCCCATTAATATCGGATGATCAAATCTAGTATATTTTTCTTCGGGAATTCCTCTTTTTAATCCATCATGAACGAGTAAAGACATCAACATCAAATCTTTTTCTCTTTGGGTATATTTTTTTCCAATAGATGGATCACTCAATAATTCATATCCAATTCTCATAGCAGCTTTTGAATGTCTTAATAATCCAGCTTCTCCTAAAGCATATTCTGGATGATATTTCCCTGTTGAGGATGCTGCTTCATGATACCAGTATTCTGGTAACATTTGAATGATATTCGTTAAAGCTTCTTTGTAATCTGGATTTTCTATATAACTTAATTCTTCTACAAACATTTCTTCTTTGTTCATATGACTCAACCTTTCCTATTCATTTTATCATATCTCTTTTTTAGATTGCAAAAGTTTTACAATAATCTCATTACTTACATATATTTTTTCTTCGGGAACTCTTAGGTGATTTTCTTCTTCTATTAGAAGTCCTTGTTCTACTAATTGTTGATAATTATATAAATCTTTGAGAGGCATCTGATACTTCTCTTCAAAATCTGAAAGAGAGATTCCTTCTAATAGTCTCAGATTTAATAAGATTTCATATTCTATTTTGTCAGATTCTGTTACTTCTTCTCTTTCTAAAAGATTTCCTTTGGGATAATTGGTTAAGGATCTAGTATTTGTCTTTCGAATAGAATCTTTATAAGAAGACGCTCCACATCCAAATCCATAGTATTCTTCATTTTTCCAATAGCCAATATTGTGTTTGGATTCATATCCTTTTTTTGAAAAATTACTGATTTCATAATGAATATATCCTTTTTCTTTTAAATAAGAAGTAATCAAAGAATACATCTCTTCATCTGTTTCTTCTGCAATTGGTTTTACTCCTTGTATCTTTAATTTGGTATGGTCTTCTATCATTAGGGAATATGTAGAGATATGTTCTGGTTGCAACGATAATAGAAAATCTAAGTCTTCTTGGACTTCTTCTATGGTTTCTCCTGGTATTGCATAGATTAAATCTAAATTAAGATTATGAAATCCTTCTTTTCGAATCATTT
The DNA here is from genome assembly GCA_017964405.1 of Bacilli bacterium. Lineage (GTDB taxonomy): Bacteria > Bacillota_I > Bacilli_A > RF39 > UBA660 > UBA3789. Next base: position 19,255 of record JAGCSA010000032.1, on the reverse strand, counting down.
GAATGGTTTTTTGAATTTGTTCTTTGGTATGATTTCTTTCTAAGAATCTTAAATGGTTTTCATTGATAGATTCTATTCCTAGACTGATTCTATTGATTCCATATTGTTTGAATAAAACTAATTTTTCTTTAGAAATGGTTTCTACATTTCCTTCAATCGTTATTTCTGTGTTATGACTTTTATGAATCAAAGATAGAATATCCATCAATTCTTTTAATTCTTCTAGAGATAAACAAGTAGGAGTTCCTCCTCCAATATAGATAGTATCCATTTCTTCTCCTTGATAATCTCTTTCTATTTCTTCTCTTAGATTCTTAAGATATTCTTTTACCTTTTGGGAATCATAAAACTGTTTACAGAAATCACAATAAGAACAGATTGTTTTGCAAAAAGGGATATGGATATAACAATGTTTGATCATGATTCTTTGGTAGAGAGAATGGATAAGAATGCCTCTTGTGGAACTTCTACACTTCCAATTTGCTTCATTCTCTTTTTTCCTTCCTTTTGCTTCTCTAGTAGTTTTTTCTTTCTTGTAACGTCTCCTCCATAACATTTTGCTAGTACATCTTTTCGTAAAGCTTTTACGGTTTCTCTTGCAATGACATGCATACCAATTGCTGCTTGAATCGGAACTTCAAATAATTGTCTTGGGATAATTTCTCTTAGTTTTTCTACGACAATTCTTCCTCTTTGATAAGCAAAATCTTTATGGACAATGACACTTAATGCATCGACAATTTCTCCATTTAACAGAATATCCATCTTGACTAAATCACTTGGTTTATAACCGATGACTTCATAATCAAATGATGCATATCCTTTGGTACAACTCTTTAAACGATCAAAGAAATCATAGACAATTTCTGATAATGGTAATTCATAATGAATGGTGACTCTTTCCGTATCAATATAATCCATATTGAGGAACGTTCCTCTTTTATCCTGACATAGTTCCATTAGTGGGCCAATGTATTCACTCGGAGAGAAGATACTACAATTGACATAAGGTTCATAAGTCTTATTGATTGCTTCTCTTTTTGGCATTTTACTTGGATTATCGACAATCACTTTTGTATGATCATTTAATTCTACTTCATAGACAACGGAAGGAGAAGTGGCGATTAAATCAATTCCAAATTCTCTTTCAATTCTCTCTTCAACTATCTCCATATGAAGGAGTCCTAAGAAACCACATCGAAATCCAAATCCTAATGCTTTGGATGTTTCTGGTTCAAAGGTTAAAGCTGCATCATTTAACTTTAATTTATTTAAAGCTTCTCTTAAATCTTCGAATTTATTCGATTCAATTGGATATAATCCACAATAAACCGTTGGTTTCATTGGTTTATATCCTGGAAGTCGTTCTTCTGCTGGATGGTCTTCTAGGGTAATGGTATCTCCCACATGAACATCTGTGATACTTTTAATGGATGCATATAAGTAACCAACTTCTCCTGCTATCAGAGATTTTACTTCTTGTTCTTTGGGATTATTAATCGAAAGACCTACTACTTCATAGGTTGCTCCCGTTTCCATCATGCGAATAATATCCCCTACTTTGACTTCTCCTTCTTTGATACAGATACTGGTAATGACTCCCCGATAAGAATCAAATAAACTATCGAAGATTAATGCTTTTAATGGCTTTTTCTTGTCTCCTGTTGGATGAGGAATGACTTCAATAATTTTCTCTAATAATTCATCAATTCCTTCTCCTGTTTTGGCACTTGTTCTTACAATCTCTTCTCTACTGAAACCAATATTTTCTAATTCTTTTGTTACTTTTTCTGGATCGGCACTTGGAAGATCAATTTTATTAATAACAGGAATAATCGTTAGATGGTTATCTAAAGCAAGATAGAGATTTGCTAATGTCTGTGCTTCAATTCCTTGGGCAGCATCTACTACGAGTAAAGCCCCTTCACAAGCTGCTAAGGAACGAGATACTTCATAAGAAAAGTCTACATGACCAGGGGTATCTATGAGATTTAATTGATATTCTTCTTGTCCTTTCTGATAAGAAAGTTGTACGGCATTTAATTTAATCGTAATGCCTCTTTCTCTTTCTAGGTCCATAGAATCTAACATTTGATCTTTTAATTCTCTTTTGTCAATGGCTCCTGTCCGTTCTAGAATTCGATCTGCTAAGGTACTTTTTCCATGATCAATATGAGCAATAATACAAAAATTACGAATATTTTCTTGTTTCATAGTAGACCTCCTTAAACATTTATTATTATAGCATATTCTTTCAAAAAAGACTCCTATTTGGAGTCTATTCTTATGAGATAATTCTACTCTTTTCAAAATAGAGTGTCTGTCCACTTAATGCGAATGTATATTCTACAATCGATGTCGTAGCATAACCTGTTATACTCACATCAAATTGATAAAGATCCGATTCTGATAACTGTCCTTTTGTTTCTAGTAGTTTTTGTCTTTCTGGATCTTCATAGATATCGACTGCGAATAATCCATTATCGGTTCTGAGTGTTGTATAAACCACTCTCTCTTGTAGAATAATCGATCCATCAGCGGTTCTTATGGCACTAATTAATTGACCATAAGCAGGATCTATTGTGTTTTTCTTTTCTGCTAGACTTTGATTCGCTGTAAAGGTCGTATCATATCCATCTCTTACACTATTATATTTCATCGTACCTACATTCATTTTATTAATATAGAAAGTAAATGGATACGTAATCGTTGGATATTCTTTATAGGAAGCATTGGGTCCAAAATACAGTTTTGTGTATTCTTCAATTGTCTTCGTCGGAATCGTATAAATCTTCTCTTTATTGGCTGTTCTTTCTCCTGTAAATTCAAAATCTTCTACTTGTGCAAATTGTAAGGCATAATATAATTTTTCTTGATCTGTGAAAGAGGAAAGATTTACCTCTCGATTATTTACAAACTTTTGATTTCTTGTTCCTTCTGTTCCATACGTAACATATTGATAGAGAATTTGTACATTCTCATCACTTAAAGAAATCTGTTCTCCAATAAAACTATCAGGTGCTTGTGGTTCTTCTTTTAATAAAGCATTACTGATGAAATAAACAATTAATCCTAATAAAAGAGAAACAGCTACTAAAATGATAATAATCACTACTTTATTCTTTCCTTGATAATTTCTTTCAAATTCTTTTTGCTTTTCATAATCTTCTAATTCTGATAAGCTTTCAATTCGTGCCATCTTTTCACACCCCGTTCTTTGATTTTTCTAGATACCATTCTTGATAAAAATGAATTTCGTGTCCACAGTATTCACATTCTTTTTCTGATACACTAATGGATGCTCCACATCCTGGACATTCTACATAATTCATTCCTCCCTCTAGAGGAGTTGCTATTTTTACTTTACGGAAACGATACGTTTTGTTTTCTTTTTTGGAAATGACTTTGTTATTTTGATATCTCACAATTCGAATATCAATGGTTACATTGACAAATAATTGTTGATCGATGGTATCCTTTTCTAAGGAATCATAATCGATAATATCAAAATCAATCACTTCTGGTTCTTCTTCTCCAAAATAATATTCTCTTAATGCATAATTAATATTATTATAAAATTTTGTTTTTTCTTCTTCTGTATAATTTAAGGATAACCAGAAAGCTTCTTGTTTTCTATTCTGCATCTCTTTATATTTCTTTACTCCTGGTAGAAGGAAGAGTGCATCTACATAATAGAATACATAATATAAAAGTAAACTGATTAAGATAGTTCCAATCAATACTTTTACCATATCAAAGAAATAGAATGTTCTACTGGTATCCATAATAAAGGTTAGTGTAATCATAAAGGATACAATTAAATCAATGATATAGGTAACAATTAAATACTTTTTATTCTTAATGGTTAAATCATAGTAATGTTTACTTCCTAATTCCTTTTTATGATATTCCATATTAAAGGTTGTATGACAATAAGGACATCCATGAGTAAATTCTCCTAGAGAACCTGTCATTCCACAGTTCTTACACTCTGCTTTTTCGTTTTGATTTAATTGATAACAGTATAAGATTCTCGAATCAAATATATTTTCTTTTTTCAATACTTTTCCTGCTTTGATATAATCCTTTTCAATGATAACACCTTGTTCAATGGGATCTTCTTTGGAATGGTCAGTATTTCTTACTTTGGTTTCATTTCCATCTCGAAAAATGGTCTTAATACTTAATCCATATTCTTTGAGACGTTTTTCCTTTTTCTCTTCAACTACCATAAAAGCCTCCTAGTGATTGTTGTTATTATTGTTATTGTTGTTGGAAGAAGATCCACTCCAACTACTGCCGGAACTACTTCCAAAACTACTTCCTCCTCCAAATCCTGAGTAGGAAGATGGTGTATAGTGAGGAGTAATTCTAAGAGTGGTTGCTGAAACATAAATTCCATCAATAGATGAAATTGGTCGATCTACTTGAAATGATTTTACAACTTTGGATCCTTCATAAAAGGAAATCGTCGATGTATATCCTGCAATATGACGAGAAGATCCTGCTTTTAAGAAATCATATGCTTCATCAATAAACTCTTGTGAAACTGTATAATATTTCGAAATTGCTAATACATTTCTTACTAATCTTAATTCGGATAATGTTTCTGGATTTCTATTGATCATTTTTCTCTCCTCCTAACATATAAAATTCTATATTTTGAAATGGTAAATTAATCGCATCCATGTGATAATAAGCATTATTCTTTTGTTTTTGATAATGATAATCTCTTAAATCTGTTGTTGTTACGAATAAGTTGTTTGGATTTTCTTTTGATAAAGATGGATAATACTCTCTTAATAGATTGGTTATGTCTATTTCATACCAATCTCCTTTTTTATGTTGATCGAGTACTCCTTTATAGATTTGATGCGTCATAATATGTGCTTGTTTTACTCTCTTTTCATCCCCATATTGAATACAATCTCCACTCAATAACATGATATAGACTGCATTATTATTGGGATAAGGAGATTCTTCTTCTAAAATATGTTTTTTGACTCTTAACCATATTTTAGATTCTTCTCCGACAGAGGCAATCGTTCTTTCTCCTTTTAGAATTTGGGATTCTAATGGATAAGTCTCTCCATCGATTTCTATTTCATAAGAGTTGGGATCATAGATGTATTTTAATTTAGGATCTTCTTCGATTAACTCTCTTAAATCTCTATATTCATGATTTCTTGTTGGATAATACTTTTCACTTTCTTCTGGATGCATCATTTTTGCATATTCATATAAGGTTTCATCTGCGAATGGATCTTCTCTTAAATTCCAATCTTTATATAATTCTTTTTGTAATTTACAAGTATAGGATTGACTTGTATGATATACATTTTTTACAAAAGGACATCCTGTCTTACATAAATATAAGTACTTACAGGTTTTGCATTCTTCATGTAATGGCATTTTATGATGAGCCTCATAGATCTTTTGATGAGATGCTTCTAAGATTTCTTCTGGGGTATTCTGATAAATATTTCCATAATAGAAATCTTTATGTTTTTGTCCTCTTACACAAGAATAGATATCTCCATTCTTTTCCAATAAGAAAAATTTATCTCCACAATTATTACAGTTCGTACAGTAACCTGGTCCAAATTCTGCAAACCAAGCATTATGAAGTCCTTCTTCTAAATTCGTTCCGGTAAATTCTTGTTTCATTCTTTCATATAAAGCCAATTGTTCTTCTTCTGTGATGGGATGTAATAATCCATTGGAATTATAGTCGAATCCTATCATAAAGTTAAAATCATTCATATCGAGGCAAGTATTCTGATCGAGATATTTGATATCTTCTACAATTTTATCTAAATCAAAATGTTCTTGAAAGATAGTTGCAGATACTTTTTTATGATTGGGTAATTCTTCTAATAATTGAATATTTTGAAGAATCTTTTCTCTTGTTGTTTTTCCTCCTTTTGTTACACGATAGATATCATGTACTTCTAAAGGTAAATCTAGACTACCACTAATCGAAACATTATATTTTTGAATCGTATCTAGATGTTTTTCTATATCATATAAGTTTGTTTTAATATGAGGAGGTGCTACATTAAAACCATTGGATTCTATTAACATCTCATTTTCTTTGTAATAAGAATCAATATAAGCAATTACTTTTTCAAAATCTTCTTTGGCAAGAGTTGTTACTTCTCCTCCATGAAGCGATATATTAAAGGGAATTACTTTACTGGCACGAAACTTTTCTACGGCATATTGTAGAGTTTCTAATGCATCATAGGAATTCCATTCATCTTTGGTATTATCTTCTAAGTAACAATATTTACAAGCCATATTACAAGCCATAGTAGGAACATATAGTAAATGGATAAATCGATAATTATTCATAGGAATCTCCATAAGAATAATCATTATTAAAATAATCATTAAAATTTGTTCCATAAGATGGCTCTTCACAATTATCTTCATAATAGACAATCGTTGCCCATGTTTCTTTAAATGCTCTTTCGTTTACTTCTGCACTTTTTGGAATACATACGGTTTGTAAAGCTGTTCCTCTAAAAGCAGAACTTCCAATTTCTGTTACGGTGGTTGGAACTTTTGCTTCTCTTAGACTAATACAATTTCTGAAAGCACTTCCTCCAATTCTCGTAACACCTTCTGGTATTTCAATCGCCTCTAGAGACGTACAATCTTCAAACGTACTTCCATGGACTTCTGTAATTTTACTTGGAAGATTTACTTCATATAGACTACTACATCCCATGAAGGATTCTCCTCCTATTTCTACGACTGATTCTGGAATTTTAATAGAAAGAAGAGAAATATCATATTGGAAAGCAGCTCCTCCAATTCTTTCTAATCCTTCTGGTAAGACAATTTCTCTTAAACTAGTACAGTTTTTAAACGTACTTCCGTGAATTTCTATTAACTCTTTTGGTAGATTGATTTCTTCTAGTCTTGTACAACCTTCAAAAGCTCCTCCTCTAATTTCTTTGATAGATTCTGGTAAGACAATCTTTTGAACACTGTCTACATTTTTAAAGGTATCTCCTCTGATTCCTACTACTGGTTTTCCTTTATAGGTTTCTGGTACGGTTATTGTTCTTTCTTCTGTTCCAATTCCATACGTATAGTAACGAAGAACATATCCACCTTCTCCTCGCTCATAAATCATATGAGGTTTATGAAATAAAACGAGGATAGATCCAAAACAAAGAATCAATATAAATGTTTTTGCTAGTACATATAACCATTTATTCTTCTTTCCACTTGCCATATTCGTAGCGACAATATAGCCGATTTTTTCTTCTGGTCTTCTGGATACTTCTTGTGCTAAAAAACCGATGGTACTCAATCGACAAACTAAGAAGATATAAATACCGGTTGATCCTACTAATAAGAAATTTCTCAATCCTAGATATGTATGGAAGAACATATAGATTGCGATTACAATAAAGACAATTACTCCATAAAAGAAAGTAAATAATAGTTTCTTATTTTCTACTTTTGGAAGAGTTCTTCCTTTCACTTCTGGATTGGAATTCATTTCTTTTCGAATGATTGCTTTGATTGAAGATGCTTCCGATCCACTTGTTAAATAATAATCATAGCTACTATAATCTACTGGAGTACCTACGTTTGCTACTCCGTGTGTTTCATTATATACTTGCATGGTTGCTTCTACATTGGCACCACATTCTTTACAGAACTTTGCTCCTCTGATTAAAGCAGCCTGACACTTTGGACATTTTAGTGCAATTTGCGAAATAGGAGTATTGATAATTTCTATTAATGATTTTCCACATCCCTTACAAAATTTAGATGTAGCAAGATTCTTGGTATGACATTTTGGACATTCATTTTCTGTTTTGGTTAAATCAGCTCCACATTGTGGACATCTCGTATTTCCAACAGCCATCTCTCTCTTACATAAAGGACATGTTATGATTTCTTTTCCCATAGCTACCTCCTTATTCACCCTTTTACCCTACTATCAATATTATAATATAAAATCAAATAAAAAGAAATTATGAATCATAATTTCTTTTCTTTTTTGACCGTTTCTCTAGCATTTTAATTGTACTTCTGTTGGATAAGTCTAATTTCTTAATGATTTTTTCCATTTCTTTTACATTCATTTTACGGATCAAATCAATTCTATCTTCAACCACCATTCCATAATTAATAATATCTTCAAATAAGTTACTTTCTGCTTTTTCCGGAATATCCATCATTTTAATTTCTGTTGCGATCCATACCTTTTTCACTCTTTCAAATGCCTTAGAAGTAATGGAGATATGGGATAATTCATATTCAATCTCTGATAACAATTGATCAGGGGAGGTAGAAGTTGCGAATAGATAGAATGTGTGATAACTCTCTTCTTCTTCCCATTCCATATAAATATCATTTAGTATTTGATCTTCTCTTACTCTTTCTCGAAATTCAGAAGATGCTCCAAAGAGAATGGTCGTCAACATATTTAAATATAAGTGAGTTTCTACTTTCTCTTTTTCGATACAATCTTTTGGTACTTTGATTCCTACTCCTACTTTTGGAATCTCTATATTTTGATAAATCGTTTCTTCTTCCTTTACAACTTCTTTTTTCTCTCTTAATTTTAATATTTTAGGAAGAGGTTTTGATTTTTTCTCTTCTAATGTTTCTTTGACAATTTTCATTGCTTCTTCTTTATCAAAGTTACCTGTGATTAATAGAAACATATTATTTGGTATATAGAAGCCATGATAACACTGATATAAATCCTCTTTTTTAATCCTCCTAATTTCTCGGATGGTTCCGGCAACATCATACTTTCTAGGACTGTTCCAATAGAGGTTTTCTCTTAATTTCATTTCTAATTGATAGTCTGGTAAATCTTGATACATCTTGATTTCTTCTGCTATAATTCCTTTTTCTTTTTCTACATTTTCATCTGTAAAATAAGGATTATTTACAAATTCAATTAAATATTTCAAATTCTCTTTAAATGCTTTTGTACCCGAACAAGTATATTGGGTATTATCATAAGATGTTGCGGCATTACCATCACTTCCACTATAAGAGAAAAAGGTAAAGGGATCTTCTCCCGATGGTTCTTCAAACATCTTATGTTCTAAATAATGGGCAATTCCTAACGGAGGTGTATATTCTTCTTTCTCTTCTGTAACAAAAGATAATACATCACTTCCATACTTAGTGGCATAGGTTATATAATAATTCTTTTTATTTTCATATGGTAACAAATAGATTTCTAATCCATTGTGTAAGGTTTCTTGATAGAGGATTTCTTCTAATCCACTTAATTTAATCTCTTTCATCTTCATTACCCTCTAATAAGAATACAGTATCCATATTTACTTTCTTCATTGCTTTTATGATTTCTCTTTTTGTTACCTTTGCCATTCGTTTGCCTCTTTCTTGATAAGGTTCTATTCCTGTTATCTCTTGGGTTATATATTCTCGAATGAGATTCATAGGATTTTCCTCTATGGATTCAATCGATGTTTGATAAAACTCTTTTGCTATTTTAATATCTTTATCTGAAAATTTACCCCTTTTCATTTTTTCTAAGATATTGGTAATGAGTGTTAATGTCTTTTCATAATTTTCTCTATCAATTCCTGCTGTGATATAAATCATTTGATCCAACTTACTATATCCAGAATAAATGGTATAACAAAGAGAATTCTTTTCTCGTACTTCTTGGAAAAGTTTGGAGTCTACTCCTCCTCCTAATAGTATATTTCCTAGTACTAATGGATAATTCATTTCCTCTTTTTTTAACTTTCCTACCGGACAGCAAATAGCTAGTTTTGATTGGGTTGCTTCTATGATTTCTTTTGCCATTAATCTTCTTTTTCTACAAGGTTTATTTTCTACTTCATATGGCATTTTTTTCTTTTTAATTTTTCTGAATTTAAAATATTTTTTAATAATTCTTAAGATTTCTTCTTTTTCTATCTTTCCAACTACATAGATATCTACAAAATCATCTTCTATCATTTTCTCATAAGACTCTACTAGATTCTTGACAGTGATTTTTTCTAAGTCTTCCTTATATCCAACCATTCGATAAGCAATGGGATTATCTTTATCGTAAGCTTCTTTTGAACGAATAATGGCATATTCTTGTGGATCTTCTTTGATGGAAGAAATATTTCCTTCACAATTCTTTTTGACAATGGCTAGTTTATCTTCTTTAAAACTATTGTTTTTGATATCGGGATCATATAAGATATCTCTCATGAACTCTACTGCTTTTTCAAAATTCCCTTTTTCAGTATAAGAATCATTTAATACTTGTAGAATAAAACTCGTCATCATATAATTTCCGATTCTTTGCGTATGATTATAGACTTCTGCTGCATATAAATCTTCTGCTTCCATAATCATATTTCTCTTGGAAGAATACTTTTTCGTAGATTGTAGTAATAGATCTGATAAAACAATTCTTTTTGTAATCTCTTCTTTTTTTATGGGGCTGTGAAAAACAATCCGCATTGTGATTGTTTTAAATTCATTGGTTTCTATGATATGTAGATTAAAAGAACCTAAATCTTTTTTTGTGTATTGCACGTTTGTACCTCCTGAATGATCTGAGTGATTAACGAATTGCTTCTAATGCAATTTCAATCATTTTATTGAATGATTTTTCTCTTTCTTCGGATGTGGTTTCTTCTTTGGTAATGAGATTATCTGATACTGTTAAAATAGTAGATGCTTTTTTATTAAACTCTCTTGCATTACTAAACAATGCGAATGTTTCCATTTCTGTTGCATAACAATTAAAAAAATCTCTTAAATTATCGATGTTAACATAGTTATAAAATACATCGGTACAGTATACATTTCCACTATGATATCCATATCCTAAGGAAGTTGCTGCTTCTGCTAAACGTTCGTTGATTTCTTCATTTCCTGGAAGAGATTTTTCTGTATCTCCATTTAATTCTGTTAAATAATAAGAAGTAGAATAACTGTTATCGACAATTAAAATATCATATAAGTTTAATTCTTTTTTAAAAGCACCACAGCTTCCAATTCTAATAATTTCTTCTACATCATAATCTTTAAATAATTCATAAGAATAAATTCCCATACTTGGATTTCCCATTCCGGATGCAAATACGGTTACTTCTTTTCCTTTATAAAATCCTGTATATGCTAACATGTTTCTTACAGTATTTACACAACGATAATTCTCTAAATAAGTTTCTGCAATAAATTTTGCTCTTAGGGGATCCCCTGGCATTAAGACTGTTTTTGCAATATCTTCTTTGGCACTTTCAATATGTGGTGTAGCCATCAACATACCTTCTTTCTTACTTTCATTATATATAAAAAAACAATATTTTTCAAATAAAAACAGATGATTATTCCTCATCTGTTTTTTCATATTGAAATAAGACTTCTCTTGGTTTAGAATTACCGGTTGCTGGTCCTATAATTCCATCTTCTTCTAACTGATCAATCATCGTTGCTGCTTTATTATATCCAATTTTAAATTTTCTTTGTAATAGAGAGGCAGATGCTTTTTGAGACTTGATGACGAAATCTTTTATTTCATCATATAAGTCATCCCCCTCTACTTCTGTTGGTTCCATATCCGTATTTTCTTGTTCCTCTTTTGGTTCTTCCAATTTCATGAAACTATCATCATATTGGGCACCTTGTTGTTTCTTCGTAAATTCAATGATTTTCGCAATTTCATCATCCGTAATGAAGGATCCTTGAATACGAGTTGGTGTATTCTGTCCAATTGGTAAGAAGAACATGTCTCCTTTTCCTAGTAGTTTTTCGGCACCAATCTGATCTAGAATTGTTCTAGAATCAATTCCTGATCCTACGGCAAATGCAATACGAGATGGAATATTTGCTTTGATTAAACCGGTAATTACTTCTGTAGAAGGTCTTTGGGTTGCTACAATTAAATGAATTCCAGCAGCACGTGCTTTTTGTGTAATTCTTAAAATAGAATCTTCTACTTCTTTGGCAGCTACCATCATTAAGTCTGATAACTCGTCAATAATAATGACAATATATGGCATTTTATCTAATGGCTCGTTTGGATGTTTTTTATTATGTTCTTCTACATACTCATTATAACCTTCAATTTTTTTCGTTCCTGTATTTCCAAACATCTGATATCTTTTTTCCATTTCATTTACCATCATCTGTAAAAGAATGGCTGCTTGTTTTGGATCTGATACTACAGGACGTACTAAATGTGGTACTCCATTATAGACCGATAATTCTACTACCTTTGGATCGACTAATGCGAGTTTTACTTCATCCGGTCTTGCTCTCATTAATATAGAACAAATGACACCATTGACACAGACAGACTTACCAGAACCTGTCGTACCTGCTATTAGTAAGTGAGGCATTTTATTTATCTCACAGACTCCGATATCTCCCATGATGGATTTTCCTAATGGAACCATTAATTTCTTATCTTGATTTTGAAGCATGGTCTTACTTGCCATGATTTCAAAGAAACTGACAGATGATGGATTATCATTTGCAAACTCCACTCCTACTGTACTCTTTCCAGGAATAGGTGCTTCAATTCTTACATCTTTCTTAGATAAAGCAAGAGCAATTTCTCTACTTAAAGTCGTAATTTTATTAACTCTTGTACCTGTTGCAATTTCTAGTTCATATTGAGCTACTGTTGGACCAACATGTACTTCTACTACTTTGGCAGATACACCAAAGCTTCTTAATACCTCTTCTAGTTTGGCAATGTTTGCTTCTATTGCTGCATTATCCATTCCTTTATTTTTATTTTTTGGTTTATTTAATAAATCAAGAGGTGGTAATTGATAACTAGGATTAATTGGATTATGTTGTTTTTCCTCTACTTCATTCTTTACTTCTTGTGGAGAAGGTTTCTTTAAATCATCAATACTCTTAATCGTAGGTTTTTCTACTTCTTCTATTTCATTTCCATTACTGATGATTACTTTCTTTTTGTCTTCTTCTTCCTCATCCTCTTCTTCTAGATTCTTCTTAATGGTTTCTGTCTTATCTTTTACTTCTGACATTGTATTTTTAATAAAATCACTAATTGAGAATCCTGTAAATAAGATGACTCCTACTACTAAGAATGTAATGGAAATAATCTTCATTCCTGTTTCTGAGAAAAGAGTAGCAAACATACTAGCAAATACTCCTCCAATGACTCCTCCTCCATAAGAAGTCAAAGGTCCTGTTGCACTACCTGTCTTCATCATTGTATTAAAACCATTGGTTACGGTATTCATGGTTTCTCGGAAGATTAATCCTTGATGAAAATCCGTAAAATTCCAATGCATAAAGGATAATAGTCCAATAATAAACAAATAAAAACCGAAGAACTTGGTTGAGAAAAATTCAGGCCATTCTCCCTTGATAAATACATAAACACCTAGTATTAATAGCAAGCCTAAAAATACCATGTATGTGGATCCCGTTAAAAATAAAGAAAAAGATGCGATAAACTTTCCAACAGGTCCTAGTTTTCCTAGACCGATGATTGCTGCTAACACGAAGAAGATAGCATATATTTCTTTTTTAATTTCTAATCTCTCTTTTTTATGAGATCGTCTTCTTTTTCTTCTTGCCATATTTCATACTCCCATCTTCTATCTTTATTATACTACATTTCAACTTTGAATCACTAGTGAAATGTAAAATTTGTCATAATTCAACAAAAAAAGCTATTCTTTCGAATAACTATTTTTCGATATCACGAATGGTTTGAAATTCTTCTTCTAATAGTTCTGGATGTAATGCATAATACTCTGCTAATTGAATCGATTTTACAAAATAGAATCCATCGGCAATTCTCTCATCTAATGTTGCTTGAATATCCACTATTTTTCTTCCTTTTTCTTCTCGAATGGTACCGATTGTAATGACAATGGAGTTGGTTCCATATTCATTCAAATGATGATATATAGAATTTGAATGAATACTTCCTAAATTACTTAATAAGAGACTGGCATAATTGGTATCTCCTTCTGTAATAAATTTGGGATTGATTCCATGATCATCTAAGAAGAAAATGACTTTTACTACTAACGATAATAACCATTTTGGAAGCCATACAAACATCTTGATGACTCCATCCATATCATTGGTTCCTTCTTTTCTTGCTTTAAAAACATCGACTGCCATTTTACGACTTAATGTTTTAATATCATCTTTGGGATCTACTTCTAATACAATAATTCTTTCTTCTCCACTATCCGTTAATTTATCTTTTGCAATAAAACCAAATGTTACGATTTTTCTTTCATATAATCTCTTATTCTTTACAAATCGATTTAATTTTTTTCTGTTAAACATGATTTTTGCAAAACAAGAAGCAATGGCATGGAAATAAGACATTTTATACTCATGATTTTCTTTATTATACTTTTCCACATATTTTACTAATTCTGTTACATCCATATCGATTTGACTGGATACTTCTGCTTCTGTTCTCTTCTTCATAATAAATGGCATAATCATACCAATCGCATCATTTGGTTTTACCCAATCTGCATCTTTTCTTTTCTTTGTAAATAATCCCACTCTATTTCCTTCTTTCTATCCATTCTAAATAGGATTGATAGATTTCTTTGATTTCATCATCCCAATTTTTATATAGTTCTCTGTATGCATTTTCACATACTTCTTGGTATTCTTTTTCGTTCTCTATTATTTCTTTTATGGTCTTTGCATAAGACTTTGCTCCTGCTGGTGATAAATATCCATTATGATGATTCTTGATATTACATGCTGTTGCTGCTTTTTCTAAGAAGACAACAGGTGTCTTTTGAGAAGCTGCTTCTATTTGTACAATGGAATTCGCATCATATAAAGATGGAAATAAGAATAAATCAGCTCTTGCATAATAATCTGCTAATAGATCTCGATCTACTACTTTTCCCACCATAATTACTTTATTCTTTAAACCATATTCTCTTATTTTTTCTTTTAATAATAATTCGTCTTGTCCTGTTCCAATAAATAACATTTTATAGTTAATATCTTTTAATTCTTTTAAAGCATCTACGATTAAGAAGATATTTTTTAATTTATTGATTCTTCCTACAAATAAGAATACTTTTTCATCTGTTAGATGATGAATTTCATTAATTCTTTTCTTACTTTTTTGGATGTCTTTTACTGGTTTCATTTCGGTAGCATTACTTTTGACAATTGGTAATCTTTTATATCCATATTCTTCATGGAAGATTCTAGCAACTTCTTCATTGACTGTCCAACATTCATCACATTCTTCATAGATCTTTATAATATCTTTTGTAAGACGATTCGCAATTCTTTTAGAGTGCGTTGCTCGATAAAAATCCTGTCTGTACTGACTATGCATGGTTCCAATCACAGGAATATTGTGTTCTTTCGCATACTGTACTCCTATTTTTCCTAGTGTCATTGGAGAATGAATATGAATGATATCTAAATGACATTCATCTAGTTGTTTTTGAAATTTTGGATCGATCTTTGGTACAGGAAGTGAATAATCTAGTAATGGTACACTTACGGAATTACAACGAATTACCTTATAATTAAATGCAGAGTCATCCATTCTTTTTCTAGGAATCTTGGGTGCAAATACATAGACGTTTGCTATTTTTGCTAATCGTTTTGCATAATTATCGACGACCATGATCACTCCATCTACCATGGGATAAAAGGTATCAATAAATAATCCAATTGTTATCTTTTTTTGCATAGACTCACCTTATGTTTTCATTATATCATAGATGATTTCTTCTGAAAATAAAAAAAAGAGCTTACGCTCTTGATACATATTTTCCATCTGCTGTAGAAACAATAATGGTTTCTCCTTCTTCGATAAATAAAGGAACTCTTACCATTAAACCTGTTTCACAAGTAGCATCTTTTAATGCATTGGTTGTTGTATTTCCTTTTACAGCTGGTTCTGTATGAGTAATTACTAATTCTACTTTATCTGGAAGATCAATTCCAAGGATTTCTCCTTCATAACTCGTAATATAAACTTCTAAATTTTCTTTTAATAATTTAGCTTGATCTCCTATTTTAGATGCTGGAACTTCTAATTGTTCATAAGACTCCATATTCATAAAATAGTAAGTATCATTCATATTATATAGATATTGCATTTGTTGTTTTTCAATACGAGCAGTTGCAACTTTTACTCCTGCATTAAATGTTTGTTCATAAATAGCACCTGTTCTTAGATTTTTTAATTTTGCTTTTACGATAGCTGCTCCTTTACCAGGTTTTACGTGTTGTGTTTCCATTACTACGAAAATACTACCTTCATATTCAATCGTAATCCCATTTTTTAAATCATTTGTACTAATCATTTTTTCACTCCTAACAAACTAAAAAAAAGTTATGAACTTTTTTTATTTCTTTTCTTTATGTACTGTATGTTTTCTACATTTAGGACAGTATTTATTCATTTCAAGACGGTCTGTTGTATTTCTTACATTTTTTTCTTCTCTATAATCTTCTTCTTTGCATTCACTACATACTAGAGTTTTATATTGTCTATTTCCTACTTTAGCCATTCTTATCCCTCCTTACACGTCTATCAGTATTATACCAAAATTTTCTTATTTTGCAAAAGTTTTTTATGATTTCTCTTAAAAATCCATTAAAAAACTAGTTTTATCTAGTAAAACTAGTTTCTTCTTCTTCAACTTCTAAGCCTTCTGGAATGATGATTTCATCAATTGGAAGTTCATCCATTTCTCTGTTTGCTTTTTCAAATACCTCTTCAAATGCAGGTATATTGATATTAGCAATTGCTTGTTCCTTCTCATATTTTTCTTGTGCTTTTTGGTTGTTGCAAGAAATTAAGGTAAATGCAACTACCACTCCCACTAACGCAGGCCATGAAATGTTTAATTTTTTCATAATCCTATTCCCCCTTCAAATGTGTCTATATTATACCACATTTTTGATATTTTTGCAAGAAAAAAGAGTATTTCTACTCTTTTGGTTCTTCTTTTTTATCTGTTGTTTTCTTTTCTTCTTCCTCTTTTTTCTTTAATTCTGCTTTTTTAATATCAACAGATTTTTGGAATTCTTTTCTTAAATCATCACAGTAACGAACTAATAATTCATTTACTTTATTGTATTCGTCATCTTTTAATCCTAAATGAACTACTTTTTCAATATCCTCATGATTGAATCCAATTCCTACTTTACTATCTACAACACCTTCTGGGAAGTTACAAGCTCCATAATCATACATCTTCTTATCTGGGCTATCACCTGTTGGGAATATTAGATAGGAAAGGATCATTACTTTTTTGTTAGCTCCTTTTAATAGAACTACTGTTCCGATTGGTAAAAACTTTTTTCCGATTTCTTTTTCCATTTTCTTTTCTCCTTTTTAAACTCTTTCTTCCTCAGTGAAGTAATCTTCATCTTCGTCTTCGTCATCATCTTCTAGATAATCACGATCTTTATCTTTCTTTCGTGTTGCAACAGCAGCTAATCCGGTAACTCCTGCAGCGGCTCCTAAGACAGCTGGTAGAGCATAATCTCTAATTGTCTTTCTTCCAACCATCGTATCAGGGATTGGTGCATATTCATCAATTGGTGTTGTAACCGTTGGATCCTCTCCTGGTGGAGGTGTCGTTGGTGTTGGCTGAGTTGGTGGTTGTGTTGGAGTCGTTGGTGTTGTTGGCGTTGGCTGAGTTGGTGGCTGTGTAATTGGTGTCGTAGGTGTTGTTGGTGTTCCACCCGTTGGCTGAGGTGTAGGTGTAACTGGAGTAACAGGTGTATCTGGACCTGGCGTCACTGGAGTGTCTGGACCTGGTGTAACAGGGGTATCAGGTGTAGGTGTCACTGGTGTATCTGGGGTTGGTGTGTCAGGTGGTGTTGGTATCTCAGGTTCAACAGGTGTAATTGGTGTTACTCCTATTTCTGTAATTGGTGGTACCGGTATCACTGGTACAGCATCAATTGGTACTTCCACATCTGGAATAATTGGTGGAACCGGAATGACATCTTGTATTGGTGCCACTGGTTGTCCTCCTGTAGGTGGCTGTGGTGGTCGTGGTTCCGGTTGATATGGAATAATACCTTTATCGCCTTCTGGAATAATATCCGTTGGCTCTTTTGGTCCAGGTGGCTGTGGTTCCGGTTTATACGGAATAATACCCTTATCGCCTTCTGGAATAATATCGGTAGGCTCTTTTAGTATGATATCTGTATTTCCTTTTGGAACGATATCCGTTGGCTCTTTTGGAATAATATCGGTAGGTTCCTTTGGAATGATATCTGTTGAGCCCTGTTTTGCTGGTAAATTCTCTCCATATGGAATAATATCGGTAGGATCTTGTGTTGCAGGTAAATTTTCACCGTATGGAATTAATTCTTTTGGTTCTTGTACTGCTGGTAAATTAGATCCTTGTCCAGCAGTTCTTGTAATGTCATCTGATACATTGGCAACGTCATCACCGATATTGGCTAGAGCATTGGCTGCATCATCAGCCCCTCCACCAATGACAGCTGGAAGATTACTTCCCTCACCAACAACAGCTGGAAGGTTCGTTCCTCCACTTGCATCTGCAATTCTTTGTCCATATTCTGCAAGACTTTCATCGATAGCAGCAATTTCTCCTTTGATTGCATCAAATTGTGCTTTTGGAGCATTTCCTGGAATTTCTCCAAGATCTGTTAATTGCTGTTGTAGAACATCTTTTCTACTTAGTGCATCACTATAATCATCAAGAGCTTGTTGTAAAGCAGGATTATTTCCTCCATTTACAAGATCGTCTCCGACGTTAGCAACATCATCTCCGATATTGGCAAGAGCATTGGCTGCATCATCAGCCCCTCCACCAATGACAGCAGGAAGATTGCTTCCTCCTCCACCGGCAACAGCTGCTAGATCATCTGAGATATTACCTACTGCATTGGCAATATCATCTCCTGCTCCTGAAACAACATTAGCAATTTCATCAGCAGATCCTCCAACAACGGTTAAGGCTGTACTTCCGCTTCCAGCAGGGATAGCAGCAGCTCCTAAAAGATCGTCTCCGACACTAGAAGCAACTTCTCCACCTAAATGGATAACATCTGGTGCAACAGCTCCTCCTACAAGATCGTCTCCGACTCCTGAAACAGCTCCAATAACATCGTCTCCGACTCCTGAAACTGCTTCTACGGTGATTACTTCTGGTGCAGGTGGTGGAGCATATAATGGTTGAACTCCTTCTACTTGAATAGCTGCACCAGAAACATCATCACTGACTCCTGCGGCAGCTCTTAGAACATCATCACCGGT
>JAGCSA010000031.1 GCA_017964405.1 Bacilli bacterium | reverse complement strand
TGTATCAAGTACTAAGATATTAATATTTCTCTTATTGGCAAGAACATGATCAATTCCATTATAACCAATATCATAAGCCCATCCATCTCCACCAATCATCCATACAGATTTTGGTAAAATGAATTCTTTTAATTTTAATAATCTTTCAATCTTAGTATCATCAATAATAGCTAATAATGCACGAGCATTTTCTTCATTTTGTTCTTTACAATAGTTATCATAAATTTCTTTCTCACTACGTTTAATCAAACTACTATTATTTTGGATTAAGGTAACGATTTGATTTTTCATCGTTTCATCAGCAATCTTCATACCAAATCCAAATTCAGCATTATCTTCAAATAAAGAGTTTGCCCAAGGAATACTATATGGCATAGATGGGGTACTTGCTCCATAAATAGAAGAACATCCCGTTGCATTCGCAACAATCATTCTATCTCCAAATAATTGTGTTAATAGTTTTAAGTAAGGAGTCTCTCCACATCCACCACAAGCTCCAGGAAACTCAAATTTAGGAGGAACAAATTGACTACCTTTAACCGTATTCGTAGGCATTACATTTTCTTTTGGTTTTACTTCGTTGAATAAGTATTTAGCTTCTTCATCCTTCTTGTCCTCTAACAATTCATGTTTCATCTTCATCACAAGAGCTTTACTTCCTTGTTTACCAGGACACATCTCTGCACATAATCCACATCCTGTACAATCTTCAATACTAACACCAATCGTAAACTTATAATCTTTATCTTTAATATTAGCATCTGTCAAATTACGAGATACAGACTCAGGAGCATCTAACGTCTCTTTCTCATCTAATAAGAATGGACGAACAACTGCATGAGGACATACCAATGCACATTGATTACATCCAATACAGTTTTCACTCGAATAACTTGGAGCAACATCACTACTATCTCTCTTATCGAATTTAGAAGTACCAGCTTCTGCTTCCCCATGTGGACATTTTAAGAAGGTACTAACTGGTAAACTATCTCCATCCATACAATCAATGATTTCAAATACACTCTTCTTCTTTACATATTCTTTATCAAAATCAACATATGGTACTTTAACAGGAGTTAATCCTTCTAAAGCATTATCAATGGCAGTGATGTTCTTCTTAATAACATCTCCACCTTTATTAGCAAATTTTGTATTTAAATTTTCTTTAATTTTACCAACAGCAAAATCAAAATCAACAATCTTTCCTAACTTAAAGATAATCGTCTCCATAATCGTACTAATCTTTCCAGGAAGACCAGCATCACTAGCAATTTTACTAGCATCTACAATAAACATCTTAACTTCTTTCTTCTGTAAGATCTCTTTATCATGATTCGTCATAGCAGCAAGCACTTCATCAGGAGACATAGCAGTATTTAAAATGAATACACCCTTCTCTTTAATCTTATCAAGCATTTTCATTCTCTTAATATAACTGTCTTTGGTACATACAACAATACTAGCTCTTTCTACATAATAAGTGGAATTAATTGGTTTCTTTCCAAATCTTAAATGAGAAATGGTAATACCTCCACTCTTCTTAGAGTCATATTGATAATAACCTTGTACATAAGCATTGGTATATGTTCCTGTAATCTTCATTATATCTTTAGAAGCAGAAACCATTCCATCACTACCATAACCATAGATTAAGAATTCTACATTCTTAGAAGGTAACATAAATTCTTCATCGTATTTAACACTTAAGTTCGTAACGTCATCTTCAATACCAATGGTAAAGTTAGAATGTACATCTCTTGTATCTAGGAAATCAAATACACCTTTAATCATAGCAGGAGTGGTATTCTTAGAAGATAATCCATATCTTCCTCCATAAACATTGACTCTCGCATCAATTTCTTTAATCGTTTTTACAACATCCAAGAATAATGGTTCTCCATTACTTCCTGCTTCTTTGGTACGATCAAGAACAGCGATCTTCTTAACTGTTTTTGGTAATTCTTTTAAGAAATATTTGGTACTAAATGGACGATATAAGTGAACTTCCATTAAACCAACATTTTCTCCTTTTTCTTTATATAAATAATCAACTGTTTCCTTAATCGTTTCACAAACAGATCCCATCGCAACAATAACCTTTGTCGCATTAGGACTACCATAATAATTAAATGGTTTATAATCTTTTCCTGTTAATTTATTAATCTCTCCCATGTATTGATTAACAATATCAGGAATGGCATCATAATATTTATTACGAACTTCTACTGCTTGGAAATATACATCTCCGTTTTGAGCAGTACCACGAATCGTAGGTTTATTAGGATTCATTGCTCTATCTCTAAAAGCAGCTAATGCCTTTTCATCAATTAATTTTCTTAATTTTTCGGTATCAATCACTTCTACTTTTTGAAGTTCATGACTAGTACGGAATCCATCAAAGAAATTGATAAAAGGAACACTTCCTTTGATAGCACTTAAATGAGCAACACCGGTTAAATCCATGACTTCCTGTACAGAACTTTCTGCAAGCATTGCAAAACCAGTAGAACGGCAAGCATAAACATCTTGATGATCTCCAAAGATACTTAAAGCATGAGATGCTAAACTTCTAGCAGCAACATGAATAACACAAGGAAGCAATTCTCCTGCAATCTTATACATATTAGGAATCATCAATAATAATCCTTGAGAAGCTGTATAAGTCGTTGTCAAAGCACCTGCTTGTAAAGAACCATGTACCATACCAGCAGCACCTGCTTCAGACTCCATTTCTACTACTTTGACAGGGGTATCAAAATAATTTAATTTCCCTTCACTACTCCATTTATCCGTAAGTTCTGCCATGGGACTTGCTGGAGTAATTGGATAGATCCCTGCTACTTCTGTAAATCCATAAGATACTTGGGCAGCAGCTTCATTACCATCCATTATTTTCATCATAATCATCACTCTCCATACTATATCAATTATAACATAAAAAAAAGAAAAAAAAACACATAAACATATGTGTTTTTATTGATTTTCAGTTATTTTTTTATAACTTTCTGTCAATTGATTTAAAAACTTCTTTCCATCATCATCAATATATCCAACAAAAAGGACTTTCTCAATTTGATTTCTCTTAAATAATAGATTTCTCTCTGGATCCATAACACCAATCGGATAAGCACATCCTAAATAATCCCATAATTCACTACTACCTTCTTCAATAACGGTATATCCAATGACAACAACTGGTACCGTTCCTCCCTTTAATAAAACAATACTTCCTAGTGGTAAAAATTCCTCATTCATTTGAATCACTTTCCTTTTCTGATTTTGCATTTCTTCGATTACGTTCTGCCATGTCTTTTTGATAAGCTTCATCATTTAAATCATTCTGGATTTGATTATAAGCTGCTTCTGCATTCCCTCTAATTTGAGAAGTAGCTCCTAAAATAAAAGACTCTACATTTTCAATATTGTTACAGCATTCATCAACGGTTCCCAAAATGGTTTTCTCGTTGACAGAAAAATTATCAGCTGTCAACGTACCAGAACTCCAACTTAAATGAGCAGAATGATCACTGAGATGACTAGCAGCACTGTCTACTGCATCACAACCACTCATGATGGTTTGAATATCTAGTTCTTCATTCGCTGACCGAGCACTGCAATATGTTCCCTTATAAGGCTCTACTAATCCCATGGCAAACACCTTCTCTATTATCATTATAACAAAAAAAACAGAAGTTGTCTTCTGTTTTTATAATTCTAATTGATACAACAATTCTTTTTGATAAGCCTCTGCTTGATGATCATATTGATGATTTAAATGACTTCGATGTTCTTCTAATAATTCCTCTGTCATGGGAGAAAGATCTCCATCATAATGATATCCACAAGGAATCTCATTATCATGATTGAAGAGAATTAAATCAATAGAATCATTCTTTACTTCTACCAAAGGAACTTGATTCAATTGAAACTCTCCTTGAGCATACATAGAACAATTACCATCAATATCAATCGAATTTTCTTCTGCATCAAAAGAAAAACCTTGAGGATGCAAAACAGGAGTATGTCCTACAATCGCAAAATATCCGGGAAGACCAATTCTTCTCGTATGAGTCAAAGGTGCTGCTACTCCTAAAATTCCCGAATAATCTTCATGTTTTCGAGTCCATACCGCTTTTTCTACCTCGATATGATTATCCGATATTTTCATATTTTGATTTTTAGAAACTCTCTTCGGAACTTGTGCATGAACGAGTACCATCGGTTTTCCTTTAATCGTTTCCTCAAAAACATGATAAATTTTTAATTCTCCCAAAAAATGCTTGAAAGATTCAAATAATTCCTCTGAATTATCTTGATCTTCTATTTGATAAGCAACTCTCCATCCACCATTGATCATCCAATTACACCATGGATCTACATTTTTACCAGACTCTCTTTCTAAAAGAGCTTGATACATCATAAGTTCTCGATTTCCCCCAAGATAATGAATCTCTAAATTACCCGGATGTTCCATTCTATCTTTCACATCCATCAACATACGATATCCATCTAATCCACGATCAATTAAATCTCCATTAATATACAACAAAACCTTTTCAGATTGACTCCTATGATCGAGATAAGCCATGATAGAGTCGTATACATCCCCATTTCCATGTAGGTCACTTACAATAAATTTTCTCATCAAATCACCTATTTTTATTATAATAAAAAAAGTAGATGAAATCTACTTTTAATAATCATTCTTATTGGGAATCGTTACAGCTTTTCCTTGTCTATTGGTAACAATCCAAGCATTGGATACAGTTCTCCCACCATATTCTCCTCCTACATATGGATTATTCCATAGACTACCATTAACACTCATCGTAGTAGAAGCTCCCCCATCTAAGTTAGCCGCATTATAAGCTTTATAGCGAAGAAGAACTTCAATAACATCATTCATCGTAGCACCAATACTGTAACCAGGCATTCTACCATCGATAATTAGGAATAAGACAACTCCATCTTTTCTTTGAGCAATAATACTTCTAGGAGCTGTTCCCCATCCTCCATCACCATGGATTTTAGAAACATTTCCATTGACAATTAAGAAAGGTCCAAAATCAACAGCATCCATCATACCATCAGCAACTGCTTCATCAGGAGAACGATACGTAAGAACCATCTTATGATCTTTATTAAATCCAACGAGACTTCCCCATCCACCAGAATGGTTCCAGATGACTTCTCCGTTTTTAATAATGGCTCCATAAGGAATGGATCCGTTTCCCCAACCATCTAAGTCTTCGAAACCTCCACCATTAATTCCAACTAATCCACCATTATCCTTGACAAGGGTATTAACAGATTGTCCAGATCTTCCTAATTTACTGCTGACAGCAAGTTCTACATCACTTGGATCATAAATAACCGTTAACCATCCTTTAAATTTACTTTCATTAATACGAATTAATTTATAAACATCATTTCCAGGTGTCTTCGTAAAGATTTCTTTATCATAAGGATTTGTATATCTCTTAGAAAATAAATCTCCTTCATTGATGACAATATCATCTAAGTTTACTTCTTCGGTACTTTGTTCAATATAGTTTTCACTCATGACACGATTGACAGTCTCTTCATCATACAAGGTATAAGCTAAATACTTATGAGACATTGTCGTCATAGCAGAAGGAATCCAAAAAGTTTTAAACTCTTCTCTTTGGATTACATAAAGTCCTGCAATCACACAAAGATCCATTAAAAAGACAAGAATGGTAAAGAAACTAATTTTTAAACGAATTTTCTTTTTACCTTTTGTTTTCTTTTCTTCTTTTGCTTCTTTTTTAAGCTCTTTTTTTTCTTCTTTGGCTTTTTTCTTATTTTCTTTTTTTGCCTCTTTTTCTAGTTTTTTCTGTTCTCTTTTTTCTTCTTTTTGAGCTTTCTTTTCTACTTTCGTTTGTTTTGTTTTCTCTACTTTTTCTTGTTGTTTTTCTTGTTGCTTTTCTTCTTTATCTTTTTTCTTTTCTTCCTTAGTGTCTGAAACATTTTCACGTTCTTTTTTCTTCACAACCATCACTCCACAACATAAGGATTATCAATTCTTCCATTTCCACCTTTAATCGAACTAGCTTGAATAGAAATAACAGGAACAATATGTTTTTGTTCAGTAACTTCTGCTTCTTCTAGTAATCCATTGGCTGCAACAGAATACTGTCTAGTACTCATGTTAGCGCCCGTATTATCACGGAAGAAATCACTTAATTCATTATTTGAAACATAATCAAATATATTTAACAATCCAATTCTTTCATCATATTCTTCTGAATAAACATTTGGAAAATAATATCCAACCTCAGCACTTAATTCTCCATAAGGATACTTATTGGAAACAATAACATCTTTGTAACTTAAATTAGGTAAATAATCATGATATAAATAATAGCCAACATTATCTCCTGCAAAATAATTAAACTTACTATCATGAGAACTATAATTACGAACAAGTTCATTTCCATTAATCGTAATATACCCATTCAAATACATCTTTAATAATCCCTTATTATCTTCATAAACTTTCCAAGTATCTTCTCCAAGTTTTACATAACTATCGACATAGTTAGTTTTATCTCCTTGTTCAATCACATAAGGATTATCTTTCGTTCCATCTCCTTGAGAAACAGGAATATTCTTACTCATCGTGAATACACTACGAACACCATAACCATCCATACTATCACAATTCATAATACTTCCATCTTCTTCAATATAAAGGTTTTCTCCTTCCATATTGTATCCAAGAATAAAGAACAATTTTCCATTATTTAAATAACTGTTTTTTCCACCAGCCATAATATAATCATTTAAGGTTATTGTTACAACATCATCTTCAAAAGGAATATCTCCACTCTCAATCTTAGACTCATTCATTTTATCAATCGTATATTTTGTTTTCGTAACAAAATAATCTTGAGAAGGAATCGTCTTGTAGTAAACACCAGATACTCCAATTTTCTCAACAGGATTTAACCAAATTCTTAAATTCGATTTTTCATAGGAAGTATCTTCTCCCCACATAAAAGAAGCTACTAAATCTTCACTGATTAATTTGACCGTATCATCATCATTTAATCTCATAATACGGAACATACGATTCGCAAACCATACATAATTATTTTGAACATTTCCTTTAAAGAAATATCCTTCTTCATCTTGATGAAGTCCTTCTGTTTCCTCTTTTACTATTTTATTATTATTCAAGATCAGTCCATTTAATGTCATAGCTGTTTCTCTTGTCTTTTGATTTTGCAAACTATAGTAATAGAAACTACGGCCTCCAAAATAAAGACCAATACAAATGACAACAACTAAACTAACAAAATTAAAAGAAAACTCAATAGGACCATAGTAATGATGTTCTTTGTTTTTTTTGTCCTTTTTCGGTTTCTTTTTTTTGTTCTCTTTAGCAATTTTTTTCTCTTCTTTTAACTGTCTTTTTTCTTCTTTTGTTCTTGCCATAGTTAACACTCCATCTTATGAAATTATATCAAAATAAAAGAGTAAGTACAAGACTTACACTTTACTTTTTATATAATTATAAATCGTCTGATAGGTTGCTTTATCATAATGTAGACCATCGGTTGTCTTAAATCCAACACGAGATAATTCTCCATAAGTATCAATCCATCCCACTTCACTCGACAATCCATTTTTAGCTTTTTCATTAAAAGTATTGATTTTAGAATTCAAATGACTATACTTTCCATCACAAGGATTCACAGATACATAGTAGAGAGAACTACCATTTTTCTTCCAGCTACTGACATTCGCATTCACATAGGAAATGTATTGATCGATATTTCCTAAATCATTAACTCCCATCAAAATGACAATAGCTGTTCCCGATTGAAAATAAGGTTGTGCAGCAGGAATTCCTGTACTTCGCATCCAATTAAGTCCCATACCACCTTCTGATACAAAGACATCTTCCCCTACGACATGAACTCCTCCACTCGAGTAATTAGCTCCACTCCAGCTTCCTTTGAGATAAGCATACATTTGAACCGTACGACTATCTCCAATAAAAACAACTTTGCTAGAAGAAGAGTTGCCATCTCCCACACGATCACCTGTTCCATTTCCCGTAGAAGATTGATTACTATTACTCTTCTTTTTATCACCTTTTTGATAGTCTCCAGAATCGGATAAAATAGGAGATTTAGAATCGTCTCCATTGGGAGAAACATAACTACCTCCTCCAGAAGGTGCTTGATAATTGGCACTATTCCAGCAACTGCTAAATACAGTAGAATCATCTAACCATCCACAGAGAACATTCACACTCATTGGAATAAAAAATAAAACCAAAAGAGCAATTGCACTATTTCTTAATTTAGGAAGTCTTTTTTTATCATCTGGATCTCTCACCAAATGGGTTAAATGAATGGAAAAACTAACAAGAGCTAAGATAGGTCCTATAATTTGAATCAGTGATAAAATCCGTTTTACAATGGCTAAAATAGATTGTAATCCCGGATCACTACAACTAGAAGCAATCCATAATAAAGACATAAACTCACTTCCCTATTCTGTAAAATAACCAACCTCTGTTAAAGATCTACGATTTCCAATAATCGTCTCAATATTAGAAGAACCACTACCCTTATATAATAAAGCAATAGATCCTCCTCCATCAAAATTCGTTCCTGTTTGACAATGATAATTCAACATAATATTAATCATATCTTGTCGAGATAGATTACTACCGGTAATTAAAATAAAATTATTGTAATCGATCTGACAAATTGCTTGTCGATTTAGGGAAGAACCAGGAGAAGGCATAGAAGTCGTAACAGAAGAAGCTTGTCCATTGGTTACTAAAGGAGAAGCAAACGTAAAAGTATTTCGAATATTTCCAATGACAGATTCTGACCATGCTTTTTTAGCAGAAGCATCTTTCGTAGCAGCATCTTCATAGATTTGAAGACGATTGGAAGTATCAACTCCCGCAATATACCATGTCTTTACGGCATGACTATAAGCATTACGAACTACTCTTCCATTGGTAATGACTAAAGATCCAACACTCGTCCGATCATAAGCAGGATATGCTTGTACACTCGCATTATCATACGTATTTTTTAAATAGAAACCACTCGCATTAAATCCAACGACAAGTTTATTCGAAAGATTATCTTGACTAACAGCCTTCGATAATAAATCTCCTGGTCGATACAAAGAAGATCCATAGTTAGGAGAATCATATTTATTCAACTGCAAATAAGCATTTTTGACCCAAATCTCTGTAATATAATAAGTATTAACTTTATAAATAGAAACCTTAAGAGTTTCTTTATTTTCTTGTTTGACTAAAGTTCCACTCGTAGCACCAGGTCCTGGAGAACTAGAAGTACCAGGAGAATAAGGTGTTGGACTATAAGAAGGTTTTGGTGTTCCTTTTTCATAATCTCCCGGATTGATAATCATTTGCGATTTATCAGGATCATCAATCGGTTGATAAGTACCACTTCCTCCTGTATTAAAATTCGCACTATTCCAACAACTACTAAAAACAGTAGAATCATCTAACCATCCAAAAAGAACATTGATACTCATTGGAATAAAAAATAAAACCAAAAGAGCAATCGCACTATTTCTTAATTTAGGAAGTCTTTTTTTATCATCTGGATCTCTTACCAAATGCGTTAAATGAATCGAAAAACTAACAAGAGCCAAAATTGGCCCTATAATTTGAAAAAGAGATAGAATACGTTTTACCGTTGCTAAAATGGATTGTAGTCCAGGATCACTACAACTAGAAGCAACATCTAATAAAAACATAATACTACCTCCTCTCTATTCTATACAACTACCCAGAAAGTGGACATATCTCTTAGTCCATTTGCTCCTCCCGCAACAGGAGAATTGACAATTTGATGGTTGATGACTAATTCAGAAGAACTTCCTCCATCTAGATTAGCAGCATTAAAAGCACCATATCGCTCCATGATATCACATAAATCAATCATGTCTGCTCCTAAACTAGAAGCACTTCTACCATTAATAACTAAGAACAAAACAATTCCGTCTTGTCTTTGCCCAATCGCAGATCGAGGAGCAACCCCCCATCCACCATTTCCACGAATAAAGCTTCTTTTTCCATTGACAATTAAATAAGGTCCAAATTCAATCGCATCCCGATATCCCATCGCAATGGCTTCCTCTTTGGACATATTTCCTAAAATGAATTTATCTTCATTGGTAAAACCAATGAATCCTCCCCCAAATTCAGCATCTCGAAAGTCACTGACAATTTTTCCTCTCGAAATAACCGTACCATGTGGAAGTGCTCCATTACTATTCCATTCTGGATCAAAGAATCCACCGGCATTCATCGCAATAACAGCATTTTCTCTTTCACTGACCGTTAAGATTGATTCTCCTCTTTCTCCCAAGTAAGCAGTCGTCGCAATATGAATCCGAGAAGGATCATAAATCGCAATCAAAAAACCTTGGTATCCAGAACCAGTAATATTGATAACTTTATATAGATCATCTGGATCTCTTGTTAATAATTCTTTCTCATATTGATTTCGATAAATCGTTGCCGAATACTTTCGAAATTTTATTTGATTCGGATCACTAATCTCATTTACTTCCTCAATTGTATTATTGGATAGTACTTTCTGAATATAGTCATCACTATAAATCCATGTCGCTAAATATTGATGAGACATAGTCGTCATAGCACTCGTAATCCAAAATTCATGGAAACTAGTAAATGGTCCATAGAAAAGAAATAAAAAACAAGAAAAAGAAACAATATAAAGAATACAACCTCCCGCAAGAATCTTGCGTTTCAGAGGCCATTTATAAGTATTATCCCTCTTCTTTTTTTGAAACATATCTATTCCCTACCATCGTATGTATTATCATGATTATAATCAATGTACTGATATTTCGTTTGAAATGGATCTACTAAGAAAGTAGATTGAATAGCGCTTTGATATTCATTATACTTTTGAACATTCTCATTATAGGTATGAATATCGGTTACATAATAATTAATTACTTGTTCATAAATACTTTTATAGTTGATACACATATTATTAATCGTAGCTTCTGGATAATAAACATTTCCACACCATCCATCTAGGATTCTAGCATCTTTGGTAATATCATCCACAATTCCTTCATATTCCGTAAGAGTTTCTTTTACTTTTTCATCAGTTACAAACATCGTATCATAATAAACATTTCCTAATACTTCGGTATATAACTCATCACGAAATTCTTCAAAATGAGTAGTTTTCGTACTGAAACTTTCAAACGTTCCAGATACATCATCCATACGACGAAGTACTTGTTGATGATCATTACGAAGACTCGCTAAAAAAGACGAAAATCCTCCTGAAAATAATAAAACAAAACTCAAGCATAATAATCCATATGCAATCTTTCGAATGTTCATAGTATCACCTAATTATAATTGTAGCAAAAAACAAGCTGTTTGTCATGAAAACTGTCAAGAAAAAAAGACATTTTACAATGTCTTTTTTATGGGTTTACAGCAATAGACTCTTTATCTTCTTCTGTAAAGTTATCATAGATATTCGAAATATCACTTGCTTGTGCATCCTCTACTTCAAAAGTACCTAAGTCTGATAAATCAAAATCATATCCATCATAACCAAAATATCCAGTGGTTTCAGCAAAAGGAGCCAAATCATAAGTTAAGATAAAGTACCGATCTCCTAATGTTAATCGAATAGCTCCATTAATCTGTCGATTGGTATTATTATCAATTCCATAATTAATAACTCCTTTGTTACCATCATAGACAATATTAATATCATGAATACAAATAATATTTCCTGCCGTACAGTGTTCTTCTGAAATAGGATGAACACTTCCCGCAACAACAGTGTTTGGATCAATATAAACTCCCTTATATCTTTCTTTCTCTTCTACTTTTCCCTTATCCGTTTTTCCATGATGAGAAATAGAAAGAAGGATAACAATCAAGAGAATTAATATCAATGCTACACATCCAATAATAATGAATGTTCTTTTTTTATCTTTATTATTTTTCTTTTCCATATTATGATCTCTCCTCCACTTCTGTTGGATTAAATTGGATAAACGGAGTAAATGCATCGGAGTCATAACTAAAGAATTGTGGATACAACTGATAGAAATCAGGACAAATTCTCATCTCCGTTGGTAGTAATTGAATAGAATCTTCATTTGGAGAGGCTTGATACAATTTGAAATATCCATGACAAGTAAAAGTAATCGGACGAATTTCTGTTTCTTCTTCACAATTAACATCCTGATAACATACTTGAACACAGTCATCATCTGCATCATCACAGGTAGTATCATTTTCTAAACAATAACCATCCAAATATCCACTTAATCGACAATTAATTGGAGTAATATCTGGATTATCTTCACAACTAACAGATTTCTTATAAGAAGTAAATTCTTCATTACAGAAATCATAAGATGGCATACAAGCATTAACATAAGTTTCAACACAAGCATCAACATATCCTTGCCAATCATATACTTCCTCAACAGGTGCTCTTGGATAAGTATGTTGAGCAGCATAAGCAGTTAAGAAAGTTGCTTTATCTTCTGCCACATGGGTCTCAAACATCATACAATTTCCCAAAACAGAAGAATCATTTAATACATCACAAATTTGAGCATCATGTTGAGTCGCAGCCATGAAAGGATCACAGCTTTCTGCTTCAAGATAAGGATTACAAGTGGCAGGTGGTAAATTACCTGGATTGTTCTTACATTGAACACAATCGGAATAAGCACTACACATAGCTGCCTTTTCCAATAACCAATCATTATCATTGATATGAAGAGAAACAAATACACAGGTATTAATAGCATCATATACATTATAAATCGTACATTGTGCTTCATAAGTAGCTTGATCAACTACATTACCTTCCAAATCGTAGTAAACAATTTCACCGGTTTCTTCATTTTCGATGGCATCACAGCTAAACGTAACTGGTGGTGATTCCACACACTGTTCTTCGAATTCTTCTTCTGTAACAGGAGTACCATCAATACCATAATAAACATCGTCTCTCAATTCACAACTATGACATAGACGATAGTATTCTGCTTCATCATCCATTGGTTCCCCATTCGTATCATAGTAAGTAATATTTCCTTCTCCATCATCGATCATGGCACAGATAAAGGTAGGTTCTTCATCGTCTCCACCTTCACCGCCTTCGCCTCCTGGTTCTCCAGTATCACTTGGAGATGGGCTTGGTTCCTCACTTGGAGAAGGTTCCTCACTTGGAGATGGACTTGGTTCTTCCTCTTCTGAAACATAATATTTAACAAGTAAATATTGTCTCCAAGCTTCTGCTTCTTCTATTTCATAGATTTGCTTACGAAGTTCATATTCTAATTGAGCAAGTTCATTCGCTGCATCAACTTCAGCTTGTCCTTGATCAGCTTCTGCATCACATTTTAAATGAGCTTTTCCATCACAGATATCTTCTCCATCACATCGTCTATCATCAGGATGGAAATAATCATCGTCTCCTAAATTCTCACAGTAAGGTTTATCAACGACAACTTCTTTTACAACATGAGAATTCGTATAATTCCATGTAAGATTTTCATCCACTAGTTTCATTCCAATAATATTAGGGTTTTCAGAAGATCCATTTTCAAAAGTATCAAAACAAGATACATAATTACATTTTAATGTTTCTGGAGTAGTAACAGGACAAGTTAATCCAACATTATTATCTTCATACATAAGAGTCTTCTTATAGTTACCAAATTTGTCATTGGTTCCTGTCAAATGATTGGTGTGAGTGGTATCAGCTGTCGTCTCATAAGATTGATAACAAGCTCCCTCACAATAACTAGTAGTAATTCTTCCTCCTTCTGTAGCATTCGTATCATATTCCATAACAGGTTCTGAATCCGTTAAGGTCATATTCTCAATATCTCCACAAGAAGAATATAAAATATAGGGTCCAATTTCCGTACTACTAGTATGTCCATTGGAATCTAATACAAATAAATTCAAAGTTTTGCTTGGAGAAGCATCATTATAATCAGAACTCCAGTTAAACAAAGAATGTCCATCTAGATTAACTGTATATGTAATAACTTGCATCTCTCCATCAACTTCTTGTAAAGACCCAATAAATGGAGATCCATCATCATTAAAGATATAATCAGCTTCCGCACAAGTATCTTGATCTGTAATACAAACTCGGTAGGTATCCTCAGGATCGGTAATACCAAAAGATACTCGAATCAAATAACTGTTAAATCCCACTTCTCCAGAAGAAATACTAGCTGTTGTAATCTCAGGTTCTGCATCACGATATAGACGATAGTTGAATGTATCAGAACTAGCATCCAATCCATAATTATCGCGAACTTCAAAGTGAACACGAATAGATTGTCCATTATAAGGAATTCTTCCACCATCAGCCGTACGGAATTCATACAACTCTTCTAATTGAGGCATAATGTCATCATAACGATAATAATCTGTACAAATATCAGGATCATTTGTTTTCAGACTATAACACATACGAACCTCATAATCATTAAAGTCATCCGTAATCGTAAATTCAGAAAAATCAAAGGAAACCGTCGTTAAATTTCTTCCTGTCAAAGAAGAATTCATCTCAAAGCTTCCAGTAGTGCTTGGACTTTGATTAGCATATAAACGATAATTAACAGGTCCATAAGTAGAATAATGGCCTTTATCATCTACTGCAGCTGCATATAAACGTTTCGTAATCTGAGAACTTGGATAGATCAATCCATCTTGGATTGTATCATCTTCTCTAAACGTAAAGTTAGTTCCTAAATCGTTGAAACGAACAAAGTTAGAAGTAGCAACATTTGTTTGAGCACAATCAGCTTCTACATCAGATACACAAACTTTTAGTAAACTCTTATCAGATAAATCATCATTAACATCAAAACTTAAAGTAGCATTATAACTACCACCATATCGACGATTACTACAAGTAGATGCTCCATTACATGGATCCTCAGCACTCGATACGAAAGGAATATCCTCTCCTTCAGAATCTTTTATTAACTGAATCGTAGGTGCTTGGTCATTATAGACTCTACTCAATGTTTTCGAAGCAGTTGTCGTTCTGCCATATTCATCGACAGCATCGACATAAAGTGTTTTGGTTCCTCCTTCATAAGAACCACTAAACGTATACTTCTTTTCACCAACTCGATATTGACCATATGTCATAATCGATTCATTGATACGTTGTTCATTACTATCTAACTCATAGAATTTAATTGTAATACTATCATCATACGTCAAATCATCCGTTGCTGTTAAATCAACTAAAACCGTCAATTGATAACATCCATAAGTACAAACACAAGTACCATTGGCATTCTCATACATACAGAAGGTTCCCAAATCTTGTAAAGAAAGGGTTGGTCCTCTATTTTGATAAATATCATAAGTAATATCTTGTGTATTAATTAATCCCATAGAATCTCGAATAAAGACTTTTAAATTATGGGTAGATCCATCAGGTTCTCCAATTGGTTGTCCATTGTCATTGGTAAAGGTATAAAGATACGTTCCCGTATTACCAAAATAATCAGAATATGGACGATAATTACTACATTCTGTAGCATCTCGATCATCTTGTACAAAACATACATCAATGTTTTCTTGATTATCCATATCATCAGAAATAGACAAAGTTACTTTCGCGGTTGGTAAATTATGAGGATCAGAATCTAATTGAGTAACATTGAATCCTGCAATAACTGGTTGTTCATTTTCATGAATATCATAAGCAACTTTCTTATGAGCAATATTATTACTTGGATCGGATACAGAAATGAAGACATAAGCAGTCTCTTTTACCTCATAAGAGAATCCACCATTAGCAGCTTGAGAAAAATCGATTTCCTTCGTAAAGAAGCTACCATTTCCATAGTTAGCACAGTATTTAGAATAATCGGTAGCATTCGTAGGATCTGGATAAGAATCATTCGCATTCCGAGAAATCTTAACACATACTTTTAACTTATTCTTTGGATCATCACCATCGGTTGCAGAAACACTTAAAGTTGTAACCAAAGATCCACTCGTACTAAACTTCGCACTAATCTTAGGAGTAACAGTATCCGTTAATACATCCTCTTCTTCTGTCTCATTGTTGTAATAACCAACGATTTGATTATCATTCGTAACATCCCAGTCATCATCATCGTCTCCATTTAAGAAATTATTGATGAAAGTCGAGTTAACATACATATTACCATGATTCAAATCTCTCGCATCTTGGTCAATATAAACAATCTCATCTTCTTTAAAAACACGGACATGCTTAATCGCATTCTTCGCATTCAATTCCTTTTCGGTAGAGAACTCAACACCAATATAAGCCTTATCTTTTGTCTTTTCTACCAGCATCGTAGAATAGATATAATTTCCTCCATCATTTTTTACAACAACAAAGGAAGCTTCTGGTAAATAAGTTCCACCATTTGGAGGATTTTGGAAGTCATTCGTACTCAAATACTTCATACTAAAGACAATACACTGTCCATCATCCGGTTTATCAATCTTAACGCTCTTGGAATTCATCGTATATTGTGCTTGTGAAATTAAACGAATCGCATCTTGCACATAAATATCTTTACGGCTATCCGTTACCAATGTATAGATTCTTGGTACTACCATAAAAGTAAGAATACCAAGCAAAGCAACAACAGCAATGACTTCTACAAGGGTAAACCCTTTATTATTCTTTCTAACCATAATGCATCCTCCTATTATTTTTTAAAAATAAATAATTTACTAAATACATAATTAATAATAATAACAAAAATATTAGATATAATCTTCGATACTAACTCTGGGCAATTGATAATATCAATCAACAAATACATTATTCCCATGTCAAATAATAAGGATAACAAACGAAAAGCAAAGAAAGAAACTCCTTCCTTGAAAGCTTTTTTTGCTCCTTTTCCTCTACTTTCAAATACAAATAACTTATTCGTAATAAAAGCAAACAATACGGCAAAGACCCAAGCAAGGGCATTACTAACATACGTATCGATTTGAAAGAATCGAAGAATCATAAAAGAGATAATATTGACAAGAGTCGTACATCCTCCAAAGAATAAATACAGAAGTCCTTCTTTGTATTTATGATACCAAGAGGTATGGTCGCTATCTTGAATATAATCATCAATTAATTTTATCATATTTTGGGTATTACTTTCAAACCTTTTAGGCTTAAAATTTTTCATTTTTTGAATCATCGTTCCCAATTTATTGAAATCACGTAGTTCTAGAATATATCCCTTCGAAGCAAATTCTCCAATAATCTGTTTTTGATGATCATTATGATGTTCTTTATACTTTGCTAATCGAGCAGCTGCAATAATCTTTTTTCCTTTTTTTATTCCTGTAAGAATCGTTCCTGCCCCTCCATGAGTAATAATGAGATCTGCCTCATCCATTAACCGACTAAATTCAGGAGAAGGTAATAAATCAAAAATCTCCATATTTTTAGATTCATACTTAGTCTGTCCTGCTTGCACAACCACTCTCTCTTTGATGGTTCCCTTTTCAATTTCTCGATCAACTGCTTCTAGTAATCGAGTAAACTGTTTATCTTGCGTTCCTAATACAACAAATATCATTAGAAAATCCACCCCCCGACATCAGCCTTAGGGTATAATTTCTTCATACTATCCCATTGCACAATAAATTTATCACTAATCGGATAAATCAAACGTCCCGTAGAAGTCTTGGTAACCATATTGGCAAATGTCTCAATATAGATGACTTTACTACCAAATATTTTTCCAATACAACACATAGGACCTGCTGTATGAGTTCCTGTTGTAATAATATAATCAGGACTAAATTGTAAATAATAAAATAAACTCTTAAAGCAATTCCACAACAACTTAAAAGGATACGTCAAAAAATGGTGCTTTGTACCATATACTAAATAAAAGACTTTTCCTTTATATTTCTCTTTTAAAAATAGATTAGACTTTGTCTTCTCTGTTATTAATTGATAATCATAACGATCAAACATAGGAGAAAGTTGCAACAACTCTTCTAAATGTCCTCCTGTCGATGCAATAAACATTACATGTTTTTTACTCATAAACATCACTCTCTTCTATCAAAGTAAACCACTCCTCGCCTACGGCATCACTAGTATACTTCTCAACACTTTTGCGAGCATTCTCCCCTAATCTTACTCTTTCCTTTCGATCTTTAATCAAATCTCCAATTTTTTTAATCATAATATCATAATTACGATTCTTAATTAAATAACCATTTTCTCCACTATTGATAAGTTCTCTAGCTCCCTCAGCAGAATCCATCGCAATACAAGGAAGTCCATGACTCATAGCTTCGATTAAGACAATTCCAAAAGATTCTGTATGAGAAGTCATCAAATAAATAGAAGAATCCTGCATCATCTTATCAATATAATCTTTCTTTTGATATCCATGAAGAGTAACATATTTTTCCATATTATGAACATGAATATACTCTTCTAATAATCTTCTCTCTTTTCCATCCCCAATAATATCTAGTTTCCAATCAGGATATTTTTTATAAAGGATATGATAAATACGAAGTAAATCGAGATATCCTTTTTCCGGAGATAATCTTCCTACACTGATTAATCTCTTAGCTCTTAAAGAAGATTTCTTCTCAGGAATTTTATCGATACAATTCGGAATATAAAGACACATACATTTCTTACCAGATAGACGTTTACTATAGTATTTTTGTAATTCAGAAGAAACGAGTACTAAATAATCCAAATTTTTCACACTATCACAAATCTTTTGAGCATACTTTTCATCATCATGAAAGTGGTTATGTTCCCATCCAATCTTGATAGCTTCTTCTCTTGCATATAATCCAGACCAAGTATTAAAAATATCCCGAGTAGAAATAATGACATCACTATCACAATTTCGAAGATATTGAATCATACTTTTTCGACGATAATATAAAACTTTTAAAGAGAAAGATCCCTCTTTCATCAAATGAAAAACATTTTTAGAACGAGCTGCATTCCGAAGAGATTCATGATTCGGAACAATCTCATCTCGGTTCAAATAGAGAACATGAACCCTTTTATCTAAATCAAATACACATTGATCAAACAACTTATAACAGGTCGCGATTTCAACCTCATATCGTTCACATAATACATTGGCTAATGACACGATTGATTTTTCAATACCACCATATCCTAAATGCAAGGATAATATGGATATTTTCTTCATAATACCACCCTATTCAAATTATATCATTTTTTACAAATAAGACCAATATCAAAGCAAAAAAAAAGTATAAATCTTTTATACTTTTTTAAGAACTATTGTTGAGGTGGTACTGGTGCAACGGGTGCCACAGGTACGACAGCAGCAGGGGCAACAGGAGCAACAGGTGCTACAGGGGCAACAGCAACAGGTGTAGCAGGATCAGCTCCTCCATAAGGAGCAACAGGTGCCACAGGGGCAACAGGTGCTACAGGTGCTGGAGCAGCAGGGTTAGCTCCTCCATAAATAACTGGATCTTGAGAAGCAGCAGGTTGTGCTGGTACAGCAGCTACTGGAGTAACAGCTACAGGTGCAGGTGCAGCTGGTGTTGTAACAGGTTCAGCAGCCGTAATCACTGGTGTTGCAGGTGTTGCAGGAGCAACGGGTGCTGGTGTAACAGGTGCAGCCTCAGGTGTAGCAGCAGCTACAGGTGCTGGTTGTGCAGGCATAGCAGCAACAGGTGCTGGTTGTGCTGGAACAGCAGCTACTGGAGCAGGTTCCATAGCAGCAGGTTGTGCTGGTGCAGGCGCTGGTTGAGCAACTGGAGCAGGAGCCCCAGGAACTGTCATAGCAGCAGCCTGATTAGCAGGTGCTGCAGCAGCTTCTGCTTTTGCCTTCTTCTCTTTCTTCGATTTTTTTGCAGTAACAATTAATAAAATTAACGCAATAAATAATGCTAAAACTCCACCAGTAATTAATAATCCTGGTACAGTGGTAAACCATCCTAAATCAAATCCCATTTTGAATCTACTCCCTTTATTCTATAATCTATAAATATAATAACAAAAAACATCTGCAATTGCAAATGTTTTATTTTTTGTACATATTTTTTACAGTGTAAAAATTGTCCAATCTCCTTCCTTTTCCGGATACGTTTGAAAGGTTAAGATTTCTTTCGTAACAGGATGAGAAAAAGATAAGTAATAAGAGAAGAGACAAATCTGTTTATGATCCAATTCTCCATACCGTTGATCTCCAACTAACGCATGTCCACGAGAAGCAAATTGAACCCGAATCTGGTGATGTCTTCCTGTCTGCAAAGTAATGGATACTAGGGAACAATCTTTCTCTTGATTATAATCTAAAACTTCATAATCTAAAATGGCTTCTTTTCCATTTTTACTCACAAAAGAATTTCCATCTTTCCCCTTTTCAAGGAGATCCACAAATTCTCCAGAACCTTCCATTTTTCCATGAACAATCGCTAGATATTTTTTCACAATTGAATGTTCTTGAAAAGCTTTCGTTAATCGACTAGCAGCCTTACTACTTCTTGCAAAAACCATGATTCCACCCACAGGTCGATCTAGTCGATGAACCAGTCCTAAATAAACATTTCCCGGTTTATGATATTTCTTTTTAATGTAGTCTTTAACAGTATCCATAATAGAAGGATCTCCTGTCGCATCACCTTGACTCAAAACATTGAAAGGCTTCACTACGACAATAATATGATTATCTTCATATAAAACAGTTAACTTACTCATTTTTTCTCCCATCTTCCAAAAATACCACAAGGTAAAATCAAAGAATCACTGGTAATAGGAAGTCCTACTTCTCCACAAGAGACAACCCCCTCATAAGAAGAAGCAATTTGTAATTCCAATAAATTAGCAAGAACCGTAGAAGAAAGACCGGTCGTATACGAATTAATTTGGAAAAACAAAGGATTTTCTGATAAAACTTCCTTACAAATCGATACTAAATAAGAAAGATCTCTCTCAATATCCCATACTTCTCCATTCGCTCCCCTTCCATAACTAGGAGGATCCATGATAATGGCATCATACTTGTTTCCTCTACGAATTTCTCTTTGAACAAACTTCACAACATCATCGACAATATAGCGAACATGATCTCCTTGATAACCACTATTCTCTACATTTTCTTTACACCAATCAACCATTCCACGAGAAGAATCCACATGGGTAACATGAGCTCCTGCCGATAGACAAGCAACAGTAGCTCCTCCTGTATAAGCAAATAAATTTAATACTTTAATTTCTCTACCAGAATTTCGAATTTTAGAAATCATCCAGTTCCAATTCACAGCTTGTTCTGGAAATAAACCCGTATGTTTAAATCCCATTTGTTTAATATGAAAAGTAAGATTTTGATAATGAATCATCCAAGAAGCAGGAACCGGTTTTAAATTTTCCCAACTTCCTCCTCCTTTATTACTTCTATGATAAATGGCATCGATTTTTCCACGATATTTTTCTTCTAAATCCCCATGATCCCAAATAACTTGAGGATCTGGTCTTAACAAAAAGACATCTCCCCATCTTTCATACTTCATTCCACAAGAAGCATCGATACATTCATAGTCTTTCCAATCCTCACTAATAAACATAAAGCCACCTCAATTCGAACATATTATAACACATAAAAAAAGCAAAAGACAATTGCTTTTGCTTATCCTGACATAGAGAATACTCTCTTATAGGTCGTAATAACCGTACTACCATTAAAGACTAAAATATAATCTTTATACTCTTCAAAAACAGTCGCTTCTACCATTTGATAATTACAAGGAATATCTGCATATTTAGAACATTCATCCCGGTTACTTGCACTCATATGGAATACTTTATTTTCGGTACGAACAAACGTAGTCGCATTATCTCCATGATATCCAAAATCCACAATATTAGATCCATAATCATCACGACTATAAACTAAGACAGATCCTACAATAATAGGAGGTGCATTTCGGTCTTCTTGAGAGATCGTAATTCCATAGACATTTCCATCACTCTTTAATACATAATAAATACCATTTCCACTATCCGCAGTCATTGCTTTAATCGTACCTTCTGGTTCCAATAACAATTGATAAATCGCATAACTATTATCAGCAGAAGTAACCTCTGTAAAAGCATTCGCATTATTTTCTTCATTCAAAGTATATAGTTTTCCATCATCTGCTTTAAAAATACGATCATCAAAAATAGAAACAACCTTTAAAGAAGTATCTGCTACTTTACAATTCGCATTATTCGAGAATTTTTGTCCTAAATTAACCTCATAAATTCTACCAGAAGTCGTAATAATTCTAGAAGCCGTTAAATACTTAATCTTATCCGTATAATTCTCATCAAAGAAAGCATCACAGACAAACTCTCCTCCTACCGAAAATCCTTCATGTCGAAGAGCTCTCGTTACATCCCCTTCACAAGCAGTACAAATGACTAAAACAAATAATAATAAAATAGATAATTTAAAAATCTTTTTCATTCTATCCCTACCTTATACTTAAAATATACCATATCTAAAAAAGAATGGAAAGTTGTATTTTGTTTTCTGTAAAGTGTCAATGTCAATTATTTTGAATCCATTTCCTTTAATTTCTTCTGAATCAAAAACACAACATCCATAGGTCCTTTCATACGATTCATCAAAAGATAAGCATCCTGTAGTTTTCTCTTGGGAGGAAGACTCTCTTTTAAAATCTCACTTTCTCTTTGAAAATCAAAGCCTTCCAAAGGATTCTCTTCTAAATAATCTTGTATATATTTTTCGATATCTTTCAATAAAAATTCTTTTAATGGATATTCATCTAGATAAGAAATCCCATAATACCCACCAATTAAAATTCGATATTCATCTTCTAATGTCATAAACATTCACCTACTATTAGTGTATCATAAGAAAGAAAATACTATCAAAAATAAATGCATTATGTTAAAATAATAATAGGTGAGACTATGAAAAAGAAAAATGATGTTTACTTTTTAGTTCTTTTTACAGTCATAGTAGGAATTACCTTAATGTACATGTTTCAGTCTTCCTATGCGAAGTATCGAAGGCAGACAGAAACAACCGTACAGGCAAGAGTTGCCAGTTGGAATTTAAAAGTCAATAATGAAGATATTTCTTCTTCTACGACCTTAACCAATTCCATTACTCCTACGATTGATTCCAATCCCTATGTAAAAGCAGGAACAATTGCTCCTGGATCATCCGGATATTTTGATATCATCATAGATGCTACCAACGTAGATGTAGATTTCACCTATACCGTAACAGGAGAAGTCGATGATGATACTCCTTTGGAAGATTTAATTATTAAAAATTACAAAGTTAATAACGGTTCGACAACCGCTTATAATTCCACAACAGGAATTGTAGGAGATATTCCTATGAATACCTCTCGTACGACCATTCGAATGTATTTTGAATGGAACGACAGTGCAACAAACACCATGGATAATCAAGAAGATACAGCTTATGCACAAGAAGATGATTATATTGATACCGAAGTAAACATAACAATCCACTTCGAACAAAAAAGATAGCATTTGCTATCTTTTTTTATTAACTATTTTGTTCTACTGTTAGTACTAATTTTAACTCTAAACAAGTTAAATGTGTTGTATCTTGATAAGTACCACATTCCATACCAAAGTAAGTATCGGCATCATCTTTCTCTAAGTATAAAGAATTACGATTGGCTGCATAATTCTCTGAAGTGGCATTAAAGACATTATACGTTGATCCAGACTTTGTATAATAAGAGAATGTCTCATTAAAATCATAGATATCATTTAACTGATAATAAGCAGTACTATCTTCAAAATCCCAATGAACCACTACATTGAAAGTAGCAGATTCTCCAGGAGCAATTGTTGTTTTATTCGTAGATACTTGAATGGAGAATGGATAATAATTTTGTAAGTAATTATCTACATTCGAAATAGAAGACATATTAACCGTTCTACCCAAAATCGTAAAACTCTTAACGGCATAAGACACTTTTGCCGTAACCTCTCCTAAGTTATTAATTGTATAGGTTTTAGAGAAATCCGTCATTCCTGGCTTCATATCAACTGCCACAATGACATTATTAACTAACTGTTCTCCTTCTTTTACTTCTACATCCCAAGCAGCTACCCTACCATCATAAGTATAATCAGAATGTGTAGAGAATACAAACCATGCGAAAGCATTAACACCCAACGTAAAAAGTGCCAATAAAATTGCCACAAACTTCTTACGTCTTAAACGACTATTAAGAGCGTCTAGTTTTTCCTTTCTAGTTTGTAGATCCATACACTCATCCTCTACTATCTTTCTTTTTCAATGGCTTGAATTTGTCTTTTATCTAATTGATAGTCCGTAATCGTTTGTAATATTTCTAACACAATAATAACGACTAATGGACAAAAAATCAATGAGAAAAATCCTAATTGGCTACGAACCAAATGATTAATCTGAGTAATGATTGGTATTTTGCCAACCACAATTCCCATCACTTGTTGATCCTTAATAATAGGATCTTCTACATTCGTATTAACACCTTTTGTTGTGAAGATTTTTCCACCATCGGAAGCATCTTCAATTCTTATAATACGGTGAACAATAATCTTACCTTCTAATCCTGAACGAGATCCAAGATAAGCAATATCATCCCCTACTTTTAAATCATTTGTACTACAATCTTTTACGGCAATCACATCATTAATATCATAGACACCGTTCATAGAACCCGTTGCTACGGTAAAGAAACGATAACTCATAATACTTCTGTTTCCGGTTGC
This sequence comes from Bacilli bacterium, assembly GCA_017964405.1. Taxonomy (GTDB): domain Bacteria; phylum Bacillota_I; class Bacilli_A; order RF39; family UBA660; genus UBA3789. The sequence continues at coordinate 26,600 of JAGCSA010000031.1, read as the reverse complement.
TCGTTGAACAATGACAAATCCAACATAGAAAACCATCACCAAAATAATAAATGTTTTTACAATTCCCGTCGTAATACGAAAGATCTTACTATCAAATACTTTTTTCACGCCGTACCCTCTTTCCTAAGATGATCCAACAAATCAGAAATCGTTTTATTTTCTTTCTCTAAACGACTCTGCATCACATCAAAGACTCTTGCTTTTCTCTGTGTATTCTTATCTTTTGTAAGCATCACTTGTTTATGAAATAACTCATCTAATTTATCTTCGGTAATATTCGGATCTGTCTCCAATAAGTTATCGATCAATCGCTGCGTCATCTGTTGAATCATATTGGTCTCTGTTGCCGTAGAACTACTACTAATAAAGTTCTTATTCGCAATAAAGGCCATTAAAAATGCTTGATCATATTCCTCTTTTAAAATACCCTTATCAAAGAATTCACGATTTTCTTTCTTTCTGCGATCTTTACTTTCAAAAGACTGAATATAGTTCCATAATTCCTCAGCCTTTCTAAAGTTAGGGTTCTTTAAAATAACGTTTGTTTTCTTAATCGGACTTCTAACAGGAGATACATGTAATTTACCAAGAATTTGAATTAATTCTGTTCCAAAGAAACCATCAATTTGTGTCTTTGCTTTTCGAATTCTCTCACTTAAAGTAAGGCCACCTTTGTCTCCTGTATGTTCCATAACATCTCTTGTGACATCACTTACATCAATACTAATCTTTAAATTTTCTCCATAGACTTTGGTATTCGCTTCATATTTTAAATTGTTCTTATCAAAACAATAACTATTACCACCAGATACCTCTAGTCTCTGTTCAAAGAAAATACGTAAGTTATTAACTAATGTATAGATAAATCTATTTTCATAGGTATCCATACTTTCCTCTTTATTAATATTTAAAATCTTAGAAGGTTTAACATCTCCATTATCCTCTATCTTTTGAATTAAATTGGTATGTTGAGATAAGTGAATAACAGATTCTACCGTAACACGACGAGCAAGTTCAACCTTAACAATCTCTTCTTCATTAATAATGAAACGTCTAGGGTTACGTAAAATATTTTGAATATAAGGAATACAATCTTCAATAATATCTAACCATTCATAATTGAATTCTTTCATGTCATAATCTTTTTTAACATACAAAGTAGAATTCAAATTATGAAGGAACAAGTCATCATCTTCTAATTGTTCTTCTTCCTCGATCTCTTCTTGTTCTAACTCCTCGTTCATGTCACTCACCTCCTATTAAATTAATTTCTTAAGTCTTAATAAGTACTCTTTACACTCCATAAAGTTTTCTTTTCCAAAACTCTTATCTAAGTATTCTACAAATGGATCAATTTCATCACGGATATAAGCTAAGTTCAATTGTTCAAACTTTCTTAAAATCTTACGAGCAATATAATAGTCTACTGCATCTACTTCTGTTCCACCTGCTTCAATATAAGTTGCAACGAAATCTCTTAACTGTTTAACGATACGGTTACCGAAAGCAATACGGAAATGTTTAATAACATAATCATCCATATCGGCAATCTTTTGTTCCATCTCACTCGTTAAAGGATGTCTCTCTTTTGCAACTTCAAATAATCCTTCTAAATAAGAACTATTGATATTCATAGATTCTGTTTCAATTGGATCAAAAGGTTCTCCTTTATCGTTGATATCAATTGGCATAGCACGGTCGTACACTTTATCAGTAACAGCAAAGGTTGAATCATCGTTATTGATGGTACCGATATACCACATATTACCAGGAATCTGTAATTTACCATTCTTTAAATGAATTGGGTCATTATCCCAAGCACTTGGAACTAACTCAACAATCCACTCATCACGAGAAGGCATTTCCAAAATAGATAACATTTCAGCGAAGTAGTACTCAACACGTGCAATGTTCATTTCATCTAGTACGGTAACATAGACATCATCTGTATATCCAGCTACATATAAACCTTTTAATACATCGGTTTCATTAAATTTCTTTGTGAACTCGTTGAAGTAACCAAACAACTCAGTTCTATCACGCCAAGATGGTTGTACAGATGCAATAATCGCATCGTTTCTGATAAATTTACCCCAAGCATAAGCTAACGAAGTTTTACCGGTACCAGAAATACCTTGTAAGATAACTAACTTGGTAGCACTTAAACCAGAGATAAATAAACGAATCATTTTTTCTGTATAGTAAAGTCTTAATTGAGAAGCACAGAAGTTTCTAAATAATCCAACCAACTCTTCCAACGTAAAGGTATTGTTGTAATTCTGTACTTTGTAATCACGATATTCTAAGTCGATCGCATGAAGTTTAGAGAATCGGTAACCATCCAAATTACCATCAAGATTCTTCTCTTCTTCAGGACTCTCTTCACCCTCAATCGTAGGACTCTCTCCTGGTTTTAAACCAAGTTGAGAAACCTTCATCGCAAGAATCTTTTCTTTCTCTTCTACTAAGTTCTTAACTTCTTGATTTAATTCTCCAATCTCCTTCAACATAGATTCTTGTTCTACTAATGTCTTACGGAATTTGAAGTATTTTCTAAATAAGAAGATAATCACCGCAACAATCAATACCAAGATAATAATCATAACGATAATCGAAATAATCGCTAATACCCATTCTCCTGGTGTAAAGTCTTTCTTATAAAAATCAATGACATATAAATATTCCCGAATATTGAACATCTGAATGAATCCCTTAAAGATACCGCCAAAAATAGTACCGACACCTTTAAAAAATACAGACATAAATTCAAATAAAAATCTTACATAAGTATCCATACTATTCCTCCTCAAATATCAATATACTCATTACATCATTTTTATAGTTTTGGAAGAAATCCCGATCATCTTCTTTACAATCTAACATAATCAAGAAATGAGTAATTCCTTCATTATAAATTCCTTCCGTCTTTTGATAAATATCATTAATATGCCGGAAATCCTGCATAAAAGCAAAATGATAATCATCTGAGAATGCATTCTTATTACTTAAATACGTATTGTAAGGAACGGATAACCATACATTTCTTTGAAACATTGGATTATCAATCAAAGAAAGAATTCTCTCATCAATACTTCCCCTACTGACTAAGGAACTAGGTAAATCTATAAAAATCTTTTTATTCTCTTTATGATTTAAAAAATTCACTAATAACTGATAAGAAATTTTTTGAATCAAACATTCCGTTTTTAGAAAATCAAATCTCTCATCCTCAAAAACCTTTCCAACTAATCCTTTTCGATAAACATCTAATGATCGAATCGAATGTTGTAGGTTATACCAAACACAATCATCTCTTTCTACAAAATGTCTTTCTCCTATTTGATAATACTGATTTTCATAAGAAAGGATTTTATTTTCATTGGTATACGTTTCTCGAATCAATCGAATCATCTTTTCTGTCTTTCCCTCTAGATAATGTTGAAAGACTTCATTCGATAATAAGAATTGATGAACAAATTCTGGAAGTTCTTCTCGATTAGGAATTTCCAAAGTATCAATTTTTACAATCTCATAAGATAGATCTCTTAATTCTCGAATCGTCTTTTTATTATTTTGAAACTCTTCATTGGAAACTTGCCCTTCAAAGTTCTGATAATCGTAAAGCATCTCTTCCATGATACCCATAAATTCTGTTTTTAAATTCTTACGATTATAAATATTTTCATCTTCTATGGTATTAAAAACACCATAATAGTAATTATCAATATAGGTTTGAAAATAATTGGATAGAACACTACGAATAAAAGGAGAATCCTGTTGAAAAATCGTTACTCCATATTCTACAAGGCGATTTAGTTTGTAGTTCATAAATACAGATATTAAATTGTCCATAAAATCACCCTTTCTATCTTATTCCTATCTTATATATCATATCATATTTCCTAGAAGAAATCTATTAATTTGCAAGTTGTACACTAACTTGAATCACAGGAGTACTATTGACGATAGGATACGTAAAATTCTCCGTGATATCATCTTTATAAAAATTAATGGCACTACTAGAACTAGCATTCATTTTAAAGGAGAATCCCGATACCCATTGGTATCCTCCTACTGTTTCCTCATAGTAATTCGTTGGAAGTCGATTAATATAATATTTATTACTCATATCGACAAATAACACTTCTGGATCATAACGAAGACTAACAATCGCTGAATAACATTTTGCCTGATCCGTAGGAGATAACAATGTATAATCATCAACACTAACATAGTCATCTACCGCATAATCTCCAAATGCTTCACTGACTTGATAGAAAGTAACCGCATTGGTTAGATTTAAAGTTAAGTATTTTTCATTTACACCATCGACAATCTCATAAGAGAAGTTACTTCTTTCTACTCCAATCGTATAAGTCGCACTCATGGTCTTATGATAAGGTGTCGATGATTCAACTGTTGTTGTTAAAGTAACATTATCATTTTCTCCAAAACTTTGAATGGGATTGACCGTAATTTGATAAGAATCGGTAGAGTCTTGCGGATGAAGAGTTCCAGAATTCTTACTCAAAGTACAAATTACCGTACTAGGACAACTAACCTGAATCGTATAATTAATATCCGAAGTCGTATAAATCTCATCGGTCTTACGATTATTCAAATCAATTGTCAATGTATAAGCATTAACACCATCCCAGTTTGTAATGGAATAATTTTTTCCATTAATATGCAAGATGGAACTATTAAAATAGAAATTTTTCGTCTCTAAAATATAGTTATGAATAATATTACGAATATAACGACCAAATACCGTTGCAATAATGACAAATACAATCAACACACTCAATAGGACGATACTGAGTGTTTTATGTTTTCGAATAAATTTCATAAAATCCCTCCTATATCATCTGTTCTGAGTTTAGGGTTACTTCGATATTCTCAATCGAATTGACATACGTCATATCTGCTGCATAAATCGCAGGGAAATTAATGACTAATGTATAGTAATCCGTTGTCTCATTGGCATAATACATTTCATAATCCGTAGCAACATCATAAACATGATACCAAGCACCATCTTCATCTTGTACATCTTGTGCACTACCGATAATACTAACAGCACCTGAGTCAGTAGGTAATTGATTACGATACAATTGAATCGTAAGGGGTAAATTCGTAGTCGTACGAATCGTTACATGATAAGAAATATCGACATCACTATCGTTCGATTCATTAAAGTTCGCAACACTAAAACGATAAGTATAAGGTTCATTACTAGGAATAATACCATCTGGATCTAGATTAAAACGAATCTCATCTGTATCAAAAATATACAAAGCTTTATCAATATTTGCTACTAGGCTAGCATTCATCTCATATCTTGCATAAGCCATTTGAAATAAGTAATAAGCTACAAATAAAACAAAAATTAAAAACAACGCAAAAAGGAGAAACCTTCCTTTCTCACTGAAATATGAAATACGACGAGTTTTAGTTTGATTCATAAACACCACTACCCTGTATAAGCAACCAACTCTTCTCCTTGATATTGTAAAACATGTAGATGTACTTCAAAGAAGTCATCAAATACTTGGTTATCTTCCTGAATTCCTTCGATATCTCCATCATCCAAAAAGGCAAAGTAAACAGTAACATGTGTCTTTAAGGAACTTTGAATATCGGATAAAGAAATAATACCACTATAGACATTGGCACTAGTTCTAACAAGTGTTCTGTCACAAGTAACATTTTGAAAGGTAACCATTTTAGTAGAATCAACTGTCTTATCAATCAATTCAATCTCATATAGAATAGCAACTTCACTACCCGTTGGATCTAATTCAAATTGAAAGTTTCCCGTTGATCCCGGAGAAAGTTTTCCTGTTCTTGTATGTGTAGAAGTCCAAGTAACATCATCAATCACAATGACATTATCATTGCTCTCTAACTCTTCACCATTCACTTTTAAATGAATCTGAGAGATTTTATTTCCTACTTTTCCATTGACAATAGACTCATAGGCCGTATAAGTACCCTTTGCTCCAAAGTATAAAAAAGCAATACTGAAAGCAACAATGAGAAAGATAACAATTTTTTTATTAAATACTACTTTCATACTCTCTCCTACTATCAATAGTATAACATAGAAAAAGGATTATTGAAATAATCCTTTTTGTTAATTATACGTTTTTTTTACCTATTTTTTATCTTTCTCGTCTTCTTCATCGTCAGAATCATTTTCTGATACACTTTCATAACGGAAAATCATGACTAATTCATAAATTTGATAAATGAAAATAACTAGGATTGGTAATAAAACTAAGAATAAGAATCCAAGTTTACTTTCAAGAACATCTAATACACTTCCCATGTGATGGTAGATTTTAGCATCTTTTCCTAAAACACGGTTACTAGCAATATTAAGTTCCCCATCATGATCAATCGTATACAAAGCACTATAATCATCTGATTCCATTCGAACAACTTTGTCACTTTGAATCATATAAGACTCATTGTATACCACATAGTAATAGATTAAATCTCCTACTTTTATTTTATTGGTATTTTTAACAATCAATAAGTCTCCTGCTTGGGCACCTGCCATTCCACGTTCGCTAACTAAGTTAACAGAACTGATTGTATAGGTTCCAAATTGAGTATATCCATATTTATTTTTACTTAGTAAAACAGAGGTCATAACAATGACATAAATAATGATAATAAACTCTAAAACAGACCAGATAAAATGTAAAACTTTTTTCATTTTATTTCACCATCCTAATGTTATCATAATTATACAATAAATTCAAAGATTAATCTATCTTTTTCTGAACAATCACGTTTTTGATATCTTCATCAATTAACTGATTGTTATCGTAAAGTCTAAAGACTACTCGATAAGTACCACTCGTTAAATTCGTCGCAAGTTGGAAATCAAAATCTTCTTCATCATCTTCCACAACTGGTAAAATGACTTCATTTCCGTTTCCTGCAGAAGTATAGTTATTCGTAAATAAAGTACTGAAGGCAACAGATTGATAAACCGTAGAATTAATATTATCTGTATTTCTCTTGTAGATCTCTACCCTAAAGTTAGGATTACTTAATTCAGATACATATTCAACCGTATAGGTATTAATACGAGTCTCTCCATGATTCAATCCTGTTTCTCCATAAACAAGTTTTGTCTCATCCTCACAAGAAACAGCTATGTAACTAGAAGAAGATACAACTGTAACATTAAATTCTTCCGTAACAGAATTTTGATACGTTGAATTATGAAGTCCATCTTCAGAAGCAAATAAGGTATAACGAACGGTATAATTACCAGCAGGTAAGTTTCTACCAATAACAAGATTCAAGTTCCTGTTAATATTCGATACTTTATTCGCTAATTTAATTCGAAAGACACCTTTTCCATCTGCATAGTATTCATGGTTTCCTACCACGATGTTTGTACCAACTAACAAGCTGGAACTAACAGGTTCTCCGGTACGATCAATAATCGTAACATTAAGACCCATACTACTAAACTCATAATTTGTATCGATAATAGACTGTCTATTTTCAGTCTCATTATATAAGATTTCCGTAGAATAATTAATGACATCTGGAACGTTGTAATACAAGTAAGAATCGACATCTGCAAAGGTTTGCCTTAAGACAACATTTGAACTATCAAATGTATTATAAACCATCAAAGCATCACGTCCAGAAACGACGTTAATAACAGCCCAGTTATCAGCATTTCGAAGTTCGAAAGAAACGTGGTTATCTAAATGTTCTCCCGTTGCAGTCGTTTCCTTCATATCGACAATGAATAAGAATTCCTCATCGACCATGTCTGTTGTCGTATCATAATACAACAAGTTTGCAGCAGCATCGTTATAGGTATTATTCGTAGAAGTACTATCCATCTTAATAAATCTCGACAATGGATAAGCAACTTCACCATAGGTCTCCCACTCCGTAACAGAAGCTGTATAATCTGCTTGCGAAATACGATAGTAATAATATTCTGGTCTACTACTATTCGAACCAAAATCCATCATGGTAATCATCGTATTGGCAGGAAGTGGATTTGAGAAAGTAAGGACACGATAGAACTCATTATTCTGACCATAAGCAGCTGCATAGTTATCAAAGAAATCTGTTAGTGAGAAATAAGCAGTAAATTGGCTTTGGTTCGTAATATAAACATCGGTAGCAGCAGGCATTTCATACTTCTTATCATAGGTAATAGAAGCATCATAGAAAGGTCCTTCATCATGGCTACGAGCAGAAAGTTCTACCGTAATCGTAACGAACTTAATATCAAACTCAATTTCATTCTTTGGAATCGCAACTTGCATCGTAATGATACAGTCACCCATATCTCCTGTCGTACGAGAGAAGTTCTTTGCATGGTAAGCATAGAACATCGCAGAAGGAGCTACCTGACGACTATCGGTAACATACTCGTCTCCACCAGAGTAATCTCCCCCACCAGCACTATAGAATTTCGTAGTACCGGTACTGGTCCACTCTTGAGTTTCAACCTTCATAGAAAGTCCTAAGATACTATTCGCTTCTTCTTCGGTATCGGCAATTCTTGGTACCAAATTAGAATCAATTAATTGAACATCATTTTCTAATCCAGTCGCATCAAATCCTAAGATGGTAAAGGTTGTATTACCTTCGGCAAAATCGATCATAGAAAGTTCATACGTACCTAAAGAAGAATATTTAGAAATAATTAATGGAACCGTATAGTTAATGGCTTCGAAACCGATAATCCAACGATAACCGGTATCACCGATACGGCTAGGATCAATATACTTCGTAACAATCTCAGAATACGTTTCATCATCCAAGATATTCGTATAGAATCCATCTACTTTAATATTATGATTGGTATATTTTAAACCAACAACATAACTACCACCAACAAGCTCTAAGCTTGCATTACCACTATCTCCATAGTCATATTGAGGATCATATAATCCTAAACGATAGTTATTACTATCACCAGAAGTATACATTCCATAGAAGGTCATACCATTAACACGTCCATAAGCCGTAGCAGATTGGTTAACGGCAATATGTAAGTTTTCTCCTGGTACCATGTAGATACGATTATCAACATTTTTCGTAACTGTTTTCGTATCATCATCGATTGTAACAGTTGCTTTTGTTAACGTACCTCCTACATCAACACCACTATAAATTTCCTTCAATAAGTTGGCATTGTGTTGTAAGAATAAAGTTGTGTTATTTTTAATGACCAAATAATCAATTTGGTTAAATGAATATAAGAAATCAACTAAGTCATTGGTTCTGTCGGTTGCACCCATTAGTTCAATGACAGAAGAATCAATCACTAAGTTCGTAACTCTTTGAATAGAGATTGCTCTATTTGGTTGAGCCATCGTACCTAGGTTCTTAATCGTAATATCAGAATCTCCTGCAGAAGAAGAAGCATTACCAGAACCAAAGATACTTCCGTTAATAATGAAGTCATGGCTATGATCAATATAACCAGTACCATCAATATCAACCGTAATACCATCCGTTACAGAGATGAAGGTATAGTCGTAAACTTCACTACCAGAAGCATTCGATTCTCCTCCACCAAAGACAGTTCCGTGAATATGAATATCATCTTCCACTAAACCATTCTTATTAACAGCAGCTGTACCAATATTGGTATCCGTTACTCCATAAACAACAGACATCTTAGCTCCACCATAAACATTTCCGAAGATTTCTCCTCCTACAATGTTGACAGTAGCAACTGATGGATGACCATCGGATCCCGTAGCAGCAGCATTTCCAGATCCAAAGACACATCCAGCATTCGGAGCAACAGTCGTACTATTACCAACGACCGTTGATCCATCAATCGTAACAGTAGAATTTCCATAAACAATGGCAGTCGCACCATTTCCTCCTGCAAAGATATTAGAAGAAACAGTCGTATCAGATACATGAACATCTGTGTTGTGTTGAACAACACCTTCATTTCCTCCACCATAGACATTTCCCGTAATGGTAGAAGAATCAATCTCTAATGAAACACCACCATTGACACCAGCAGCATTTCCACCACCATAGACATGGCCAGAAGCAGTCGAATTAGAGATTCCACAAGTGACATCTCCTCTAACAATTGCTTGATTTCCTCCACCATAGATAGTTCCGGCTGTTAGAGAATCAAGAGAAAGTGTTGTCTCTCCTACTATAGCTTCGTTTCCTCCACCATAAAGGGTTCCAACAGAACCACCAGTAGAAGTAATCGTAGCAACATCAGTTTCTCCACCTAAGTTATTTCCACCAAAGGCAGTTGTAATCGTACCACCATTGATAGCAACATTCGCAGAATCAATATCTCCTTGGGTATTAGAACCACCATAGACATTAGCAATCGTACCACCATTGATTTTTACATCAGTTGTCGTGACACCGGCTTCATTTCCTCCACCGAATACATTGGTAATTAAACCACTATCGACAATCACAGAAGAAGTACCGGTCGTTGCATTATCTCCACCACCGAATACATTTCCGATAGTAGAAGTTTCTAATCGAACGTGAGCGGCATCGGTTTCTCCACCAGAGTTATTACCTCCATAAACAGATCCAATCGTAGATCCAATACAGCGAACACTACTGTTAGCAACATCTCCAGAAGCATTTGAACCTCCAAAGACAGCTGTAGCAGTCGCATTATTCATAATAACAGTCGTAGTCGCATCAACACCAGCATTCTTACCTCCACCGTAGACAGATGGAACCGTACATCCGGTAACTGTCGTTGCTGTTGTCGTAGCTTCTGCTTGTTTTCCACCACCATAGACAGCGGTAGTAATCATACCACCCGTTACATTAACATGGGTATTTCCAGCAGATCCTCCTAAGTTGTTACCTCCAAATACTTCAGTAACCATTCCAGAAGATACCGTAACATGCGTACTAGCAACTTCTCCTGAATTATTAGAACCACCATATAAATTACCAGAGATGGTACTTCCTTGTAGACGAATATCCGAATACGTCTGACCAGTATTATTACCACCACCAAAGGCATTACCAATGGTTCCTCCATTTAAATAAACAATATCAATATTACCTGGTTCACCACGGGAATCATTACCACCAAATACATTGGTCATGCTTCCACCATTAACGTGAACATAAATGTTTCCATATTCCTTTGGTACGTAAGTGCTATCTCCTTCACCACCACCAAAGACAGATCCCGTAACAACACCAGCATTAACCGTTACACGAACATGATGAGAATTCTCTCCTTCATTTTGTCCGATACCATTAACCGTACCAAAAGCAGATCCACCATAAACGTTTCTTCCAATCGAAAGAGCTGTTGTAGAGGCACTACCAATATTAACATCTACATCACGAGAAACATACGTTCCGTTAGAAGTACCGGAGTAACCTCCTTTACCTCCACCGTAAACAGAATTCGTAACCGTTCCATTGTTAATATTAATTAATACGTCTCCATAAACGGTACCCATTTCGTTGGCTCCTCCATAAACAGAGTCTCCAACAGTACCACCATCCATATCAATGGTTACTTTTGTTAAAGCAATACGGTTATTATTACCGATCGTACCAGAACCATTATTGTTACCAGCACCATAAACAGATTGTTGAATCGTACCACCTAAGATCTGAACATGAGTACGTCCTACATAATCCGTAGCTTCTTGATAAATACCATCATCTTCTACTGGTTCATAATCATCTGGAATTTCTGGATTATCAGGATGGGCTAAACCATAGATGATATCCGTTAATAATTGATCACCTGTTCCGATGACATAAGGATCTCCCTGAGTACCAGTACCACTTGCAATCGTTAAATCACTCTTCAAATAGAAAGATGGATAAACGGCATACGTACGAGCAACATAACCACCACTATAGTAAGCTACATTGTTACGATACAAGTTATGAGCCGTACCAATATAGAACACATGATAACTATCATACGTACGACCAGTTCTCTGATAAATATTTTCTGAATAAGTAGATGGAGTCATCGTCCAAGCATTATTCGTAATCATACTACTAATCCAGTTACTATTCGCACAAGTTCCAGCATAAGCAGATAAATTTGTCGTTAAACAAGTACTAGAATTATTCGCAAATCCAAAGTCTGAAGCATATAATAATCCAACATTCGAATTATAAGATGTAACAGAATAACTACTACCTGGAGTACTACCATGTTCGGCAGAATAGAACGTTGGAGCCGTATTCACGTTACTGGCAATCGCACCCATTGGCCAATTGACAGCTTGAATGTATCCTTGAGAAGTTGCATTCAATGCTCCATAGTAAGTCGTATTCAAATAGTTATACATATTAGATTTATCATCATTATCATTACGAACAAAGTAGTTAGAATAAACACGGTTATTTCCATTTGTAATATAAGAGTTATTGGTAATCCATCCATAGTTACCATTACCATTTCTTGTTGTCTTAACAAGACGAACTAAATCTTCTGTACCATTATTGGTTTCTACGTTATAGAATAAACCAACAATACGATAAGTCTCATTATTGAAACGAATATAGTTGTCTGGGTTCGTTCCATAATAACGAATATTGGCATCTGCCGTACTATCAATATAGACACCACCAGTATCCGTAGGAGTATCTCCTCCACCACTGGTATTACCATCATACGTAGCATTCGTAGCAGTACTTCCACCAACAGCTCCGAAGTTACCTCCTCCATAAACACTACCTTTAATCGTAGCAGAAGGTCCAATAATAACATTCGAATTGTTGACTGAACCAACATCTAATTCTCCTTGACGTCCGTTACCAGCTCCAAATACATTTCCACTCGCAACGTTATATAAAGAATCCGTTTGATTTCCAACAGTAACATTACCACCGACGTAGACTAAAGTATCTCCATCAATTTTACCATATGGGTTACTACTATTTCCACTTGTGTAAGCATTACTTCCACCAAGGATTCCATATTCAATCGTACCACCCGTAATATTTAAGATACGATTACCAACAGTATCAGAAGCACCTGCTCCACCAACAATTAAACTAACCGTTCCACCTTTAACATTTAGGATAACATCGTTCTTTCCGGCACGTCCATCCGCAGAAACCGGTCCACCGATTAAGTTGAAGATATATCCACCTTCTACAATGACAGAACGAAGAGCATAGTGAGTACCAGAACCACGTCCACCAGCATAAACACCAGCAGCATAATCTCCTTGATTCGTACCAAAGCTACCACTCTTAACCGTTGTAACAATCGCAGGGAAATCATACGTATTGGAACTAGAAGAACTATTATATAAGTTCGAAGCCCAAGATCCTGCATAGCAGTAATAAACAATTAAAGCATCATTCGTACCAACAACACGGTCATAATCATTTCCTAAGACAACATTCGCATTAACACGATGTGTCTGGGTAGAATAATATCCAATACCAGAACCTGCTTGATACCAACCAGATTCAATAATCGTCGTATATCTTCTTAAGGAAGTAGCACTCGAACTAGATCCTCCAATGAAAGAACCGGCCGTCAAATATGTTCGTCCATTCGCAGTGTAGCGAACCAATCCTCTACCAATCTTTAAGTTATGGTAATTACCAATAATTTCATAGTTATCAGTTGTTAAATTGGTAACCGTCGTAGAAGTAGTATTGGTATAAAAACGAATATGTTCAATTCTTAAATCCGAATTAATCGTCCAGTCACCATTTAAATAAATCGTACGATTATTAGCATTATTAGAACCATTATGCATTCCTGTAATCGTCATAGGACGAGAAGTAGAAATGTTACTGGTATTAATCGTATTCGTAGTAGAAGGAACGAATAAATTCGTATCACGAGTTGTTAAATAATAATACGTCGTATTTGGATCAACAATTCCATCACTATATTGTAATAATTGATAACAAGTACCATAGGAACAAGAAGCTAATTTTTCTCCAGAAGAATTATAAATATTCTCTGTTCCAGAAGTAACTGCCTTAAAGTATCCGGCAGCGCGAGCATTCTCACTATAATACGTAATTGGATATTTCTTAGGAGCATAGATCTCAATCGTAGCATGATTTCCTCCTGTTCCAGGAGTAATCATATAATATACCGTAGAAGCATTATAAGTAGATGTTGTATTTCTACGATAGAAATCACATCCACCCGTTGTATTACAAGCACTACCAGCTGTAATGGAATTTCCACTCATATCATATAAATTCGCAACATTTGGATAATTATTACCATTATTTACATGAGCTGTAATAAAGTAACCAGATACATCTTCCCAAGAACTTGGAATCGAATTCATTCCAACTACTTTTAAATCCCCTAAACTACCCGTTGTAGTAGCAACTGTAGCAGTAGTCCAACTAGAATAGAACGTAATAGAAACTACTGAACTTACATTCGTAACAGGGATTTTAACATGTCTTGTATAAGTTTCAATATCTAACGTAATAACTGCATTTGGATCATCTGTAACCCATCCATTGAAAGCACGATTATTCGGTCTACTTCCCCAAGGACTATCAATTAAATCAAATTCAACATATCCATTGACAACAGGATAACGTTTGTAATAATACATCTCACGATAATTCTCTGTTGTACTAATCGCACCATAAATACTAGAATCATTAATATCATAAGCACTATAACGAATATAAACCGTTGCTAAATTACTATTACTGTATAATCCTTGATTCTCTCCATTGGGAAGAGTACCATTCGTACTAGTTAACTCTGTATAGTTAAGACCCATATAGTAATTGTAATCTGCTACTAAATCATTAACATAAACAGAAGTTCCGTCTCTACCAGTATCATGAACAGTAATACTAGGAGCATCCTGAATCGAAAAAGCAAATTCCTTAGACTCTTCTGGAACTTCTACAACATCTAATTCATGAGTAGAGAATTTAAAGACTCCTTGATCAAAAGCCCAATAATAATCAGCTTCTAATCCATCATTCAATAAAGCAAGTAAAGAAACTTCGGATACTTCTGTATCCTCTAAAAGAATCTTTCCATCTTTTACAAAATATAAATCTTTTACATTCTCATGTTCTAAAATACCATCATACGTCAATCGAGAAAGAATAAAAGTAGATTCTCCTTTATCAAAATAACGTACAAATCCTTGAGAAGAACCATTGACTTCTCCATCTACATAAACTTTTGTAATTTTAACTTCATCTGATTCTCCTGCAATAATACCAACAACAGAATCTGCATTATTATGCGTATGAATATAAAAATTACGAAGAGTAACATCCTCAATCATTCCCTTTTGTTGATTACCAACTAGTCCAGAAATAACAGCATCCACATCTTCAGGAACTTCAATCCGGTAATTATCAAGATTAATTCTTGTAATGGTACCCTCTTCTACTTTACTAAAGAAAGCATAATAAGTCTTTCCCTCTAAAGCAGTACCTTCTCTGATCTTAAAATTCATCAAAGAATAACCTTTTCCATCCAAAGTACCTTTGAAGATTCTATCTTCTACATTTTTAACTTCTTCTACTGCAGCCTCTTCTGTTTCCGTCTCTTCAATAGAAGTTTCTTCCCCATTCTCTTCTACTGGCATCTCTACTACTTCTTTCGAAACCTCTATTCCAATAGGAGTAATATCATATCCACCAAAATCAATATCAGAATCTAATACATAATATTTATCCTGATAAGAAGAAAAAGTATCTCCTTCTACAAGAGACTTAAAGTACATAAATTGAGCTGCATTATGAATCACATAAGGATTTTCTTCACTACCATTACCAGAAGCAAACTCGGTTGCAATGGTCTTTCCATCCCATCCCTCTAATTCCGCAAAAGAAAGGATTCCAGATAATACTGTAAAGATAGAAAAAGCAAAGAAAACAACAAAAAAAGCAAGAACAAGAAGAGAAAAAGTTTTCTTTGGTTCTATATTTTTCTTCATTGTTCTCACTTCCTATCATTAATAATTTTTAATCTTTACCATTTTTTCTATTTTATCTAAATCAAATACATGTTTTTTATCAAACCGATTGGATACATTCTTCATAAAAGCAATCAAAGATTTTAACTCTTGCATCGAATGACGATCGGTACTAGCAATCTGTTTAAAACTATCGTCTTTATCCACTGCAATCTTATATTTCATAATCTTATAAACACCATCAAACATTTCATCATCATTATATAAAATACAATAAGTCAATACTCTTAAGAATAAATGAATTGGTAAATCATAAATACGATTTCGAATGGTCTCTGTTAAACCAGACTTATCTAAATCATAATCAAAGATTTCACGGAATGGTGGATTATTAATCTCATCGCTTAAATCTTGAATATCGCTATATAAAATCATCTGACATAATTTATAAATATATTGATATCTCGTTAACCATTTCTTATTCATACGAGCACTTGCTAGATTACTACTTTTACATTTCAAAACAGAAATCACTAAATCAATTGTTTCTTTTTCAAAAACAGTCTTTTTCTTAGAAGTCGTTGGTTCAAAAACAAAGTAATCATCACATTGGAAGATTTCAGATTCCTCTTCTTTTTTAGATTGATCATCATGATCTTTGTTTAATTTATCCAACTCTTCCATATTAATCGTAACCGTTAATCCAGAAGAAGGTTCTTCATATTTTTTCTTTGGATTTGCAAAAATATCATCCGGTAACTTTTCCTCTGGTTTTTGAGGTGCTTTTACAATAAATTTTTTAATAATTTGATCGAAATTAACCAATGCAAGTAAAATAAAAATAATTAAGAATATCGCAATCGATTTTAATATAAAGCTAGGAGATACAACCAAAGATACCTTTCCAATAATTTGATCTTCGGTAATTGGATCATCACTAACATTATTGACGTCACCCTTGGTAATATACCGATCTCCATTTCGATTGACTAAACGATGGGTAATTAAATTGCCATCTTCATCAATAAACGTAATAATATCATCATTTTTAACATCTTTTGTAATCTTAACAAAGATGATATCATCAACCTCAATCGTTCCAGACATAGATCCAGAAGCAACTACAAAATAAGTATACCCAAATACATTCACATAGTCTTTTTTCATGATATCTGTAACAACAAATGTATAGATACATAATAAAACTAAGACTACTAGAAAGGATGTTGCGATTATTTTGAATATTTTTTTAATTCTACTCATCTTAGTCACCACCAATCTATTCTCATATTACATTATACCACAATATAAAAAAACTATAAAAGCCTTTTTAGTCACTTTTTATAGTTTTCTCTTATTCATTTTCACTCTTTACGATAATTTCATGCATTCGACATAAATTATGAATCTGGGAGAGTGTAATTTTACTTCTTTCAATATTCTGAATTAAATTAATAAATTGAACATCTTGCAGTGTAGAATCAATGTTTTCTGCTTGAATTAACTCTGCTGTAACATCGACATTCAATAATCGATATTTATCCGCAACAATATCTGTAATATTATAATCCACTAGTCCATTTACTTTTCGTAAGAAACTATTATTCGGATTATAGATAAACCTTAAATATTCTACAATATTTTCTTCTAAATCAATCGTGTCAAAACCTTCTGTTTGAAAGCATTTCTCAAGGAATGCAAAAGAAGATAATGATACTAAGAATAAATCATAAATACTAGAAGAATCTGTTAAATTACTAACTTGATAACGAATCTCTAAATCATCTAATTCTTGATATAAATCTCTTAAATGACGAATATGATTATTCATCTGTAACATAACAAACTTTTGTTTATTAGGAGATACCTTTGCTAAGAATCCAATTCCACAAGCTTTCTTATATTGATTGTTAAGAGCAATTCTCTTCTTCTCTTCCTTCTCAATCTCTTTCTTCTTACTCGTATAAGCTCCTTTTGCAGATGCTTTATCTTTATAGAAAGATATCAAATCTTGTAAAATAAACTCATATTTATAGAATTTCTTTAATTCATTTAAAGTAAGATAAAAACTCATTAAAGATTCATTATATAATTTCTTTTCTTCATCATTATAAGAATAATAATCATCATTTAATGCAAAAGAGTTATAGATCTTTACTCTCGTAGTAGATCCCTCTAAATAATCAACAATTTTCTTTTTACCATCAATAAATGCCTTCGTATTATAATAAGCATCCGTAGCCATACCATCTCCTAGTTCAAAACGATTTTGAACATAGTGAGAAATAATATCCGTAGTAGGAGGAATGGAATAATCATTCATCATCTTATTCTTTAATAAGATAACATATTCCCCTAATTGCTTATCATATTTTTCAACAATATTCTTTAAGTTCATCTTTAATTGTAATTTAATATCAGGGCATTTAAAATAAATATCTTCAAATGTCTCTTTAACAGCATCATAATCAGGATTCTCAAAGAAGGTATTCATATACATTTCTGTAAACATTGTATAAGTAAAATCACTAATATTAAGGCCAATACCAAATTCTTTAAAACGATGAATAAAGAAATTGATCTTTTGATTTAAATCTTCTAAAGAAGTTAAATCATTAATAGAAGCGATAATATAATCAATCTTTAATTTAAAAGAGTTAGAACAATTAGAATTTAATTGTACTAAATACAATAAATCAGAAACCGTATGATTCATCTTCTCATATACTTCAGAAGAATCAACTGGCATTAAAAGAGGAAATCTTCTAGCAATCTCATCATAGAGAGCTTTTTCTACTAGAACGTAATTTTTCCTTTTATCATAAATAAACTGATTTAAACTTGTAGCAGCAGTCTCATAGAAACGTTCTTTCATCCGTTTCGTACCTTTATCCGTCTCTAACTCATAATTTTCAATATAGTCTCTATCACCCTTCATCTCAGAAACAATAGGATAGTGTTCTAAATTACTCATCAGAATCACCTTCTTCATCTTCTGTTTCTTCAATAACTTCTATGATAGAACTATCTAGAAAATGGATATGATCAACGACTTGTTGATATAAATCTAATAAAGTTTCATCATCTAATTCTTGAATTTCCATTGCATCTACCATCTCATCACCTCATAGAATAAAAAGCCTTCTAATAAGAAGGCTTTTAAAATACACTTATATTCTAACCAGCTTTGTCATCAATACTGAATTGTAAGCTATAAGTTAAGCTTCCACCTGAAGCACGGTCTTCACAGTCGTAATCTTGTCCTTCAATCCACATATAAATTCTAACTTTTGTAATACCAGCATCAACTTGGAATATACTTAAGTATGCAGAAGATGGAATACCAGAAGTAACACTTCCTGTTGTAGCAGGGTTAACATCTGCAAAGTAAGCAGTATCAGTACTATTTAATGCAACACCAGCAGATTCAGGGATAGCAGCAGTAACACCTTTATAGCTTCTCTTAGAATCTCCAGTTGCTGGAATAGTCGTACCATAGTTATTTAATGCATTTGCAATAGCAGCTGTTGTATGTACATCATAATTTGGTTCCCAAATAAATTTAGCTTGGCTACCTTTAATAGCATAAGCAGCACTAGCAGCAGAACCATAAGCTACACTACCCTCTTTAATTAAAGCAACACGGGCAGCATTTTCAATACCAGTAGAAGTTCCTTTTGCAACTACTGATGAATTACTAGTTAAATAGATCGTTTGAGCATTCGTTGATTGGAAGAATAAATCGAATACAACGAAGTCTCCACTTGTACCATTTGTTTCTGTTGATTTAATAGCTGTTAAAATGTTGTTACCAGTAGTACCATCAGATTTAATAGTACCTTTGAACATTTCCATGTAACCATTAGAATCAATTGTACCATCTGTAGATACTGGAGATAATAAGTTCGTACCTTGTGGTAATTGGTTATTAACTCCACTCCAAGCAGCACTCGTGATATCTGTGTTCGTTACAACAGATTTCCAGTTTGTAGCATCTGTAGAGATTTGCAAACCTTCAGAAGTTGTAACAGTAACATCGATAGATTCAACGGTAACTGTTCTATTGGCAGTAAACCATGCATAAGTACTTGTCGTTAACACTACACCGACAAATAAAATCATGATAATTGCTAAAAATAGTCTTCTTTTTTTTCTTTGTTTTTCTTTTTTACTTTTCTTACTCATAAATAAAACTCCTCACTATTTTTTCTTTCCACTCAGATGCTCTTCTGTAATATCAATGTGCATCTTAATTTCTCCCCCAAGCAAATCATTTTTACACTCAGGATCATCACCTTCAATCCAAACAACAACCGTGTAGCGATCTTTGCTTTTTGGTTTGAAATTCTTTCGTTGTTCCAATACAGCTACTGTATCAGAAACAAACATTTTTGTATCTGGCTCAGCCTCTCCTGTCTTCTCGTTTTTCTTTGCATAAACGACTGGTTCTCCATTTCGATAGATCATAATACGGATTGCTTCATCGACACGTTTAATCGTATCATCCACATCAATCTCAAACCAATAGTGAACTGATTCATTGCCACCATTTACTACATAAAAGGTATAGGCAATGTAATTGTCCCCATTGTGAGATCCATCCGCTTCTGTATCAATCTCTTCTGGCAACCATTTTATGGAGATGTTGTCCATATAATTGACAGTTTCCGCAGCAAGATGACGTGTTCTTTCTTTAATGTCTCCATTTTCAGATAAGTACACATTTTTTTGATTTGACAAGTTCTTATCCAGTGAAACAGTAAACCGTCCACTCTGATAAGCCACATATAAAACCAAATAGATAACAGATATAATGATAAGTAAAAGTAACAAGGCAATCTTCGTTATCTTTTTGATTAAATCTCTTTTATAAATTTTCTCTGCTTTTACTTCTACTTCGCTCATAACTCAACCTACCATCTATTTTTAATTTTAACAGTGTTCGCCAAATCCACCTTCCCTACTATCTATCTAATAACCATTATAGACAAAGATTTCAAAAAACACAATACTTTAAATAAAAAAGTTTACAGATTCTTACAATGTAGGATATTCACTTAATCTTCCGGTATAAATAATGTCAATTCCTTGAACATTTCGAAAATCATCTGGCTTAATCATATCCGGTAAATCTAACTCTACATCAGAACAATCTAATACATACTTCACAAACTCAGCACAATAAAAACATTTTTCTCTCTTTAAATGATAATGAGCCATCACTGCAATTAAACCCATTACATTAAAACGATAATTCTTTTTATTGTTTTGAATCTCTTCAATTGTATGTTTTATTTTTTCATAATCCTTTTCTTCTACTTCTAAAGAATAAATCAATGCCTTTGTATTTTTAAATCTCTTAAAAGTACCATAATGAGGAGATTCTTGTACAAACCCACCCCATACAGGATTATAGGGATTTAATCTTCCAAAACTATACATATGACTCAAGTCTTTATCTAATGAAATAGAAACATGAGAATATTCTTTTCGAGTATAAACCTTTACAATCCGAGAAAGAATCGTTCCCGTATAAGATAAAACAATATAGATTTTCTTCAAGTCAAACACTCCTATCCTGATTTGATTATAACATAAAACAAACCATCACAACAAAAAAAGAATTAAACATCGTTTAATTCTTAATCTTCTTTACTTTCTTATACAATGAAAAGGCAAATCGGTAAATAGAATACCTTGGTTTATCAATAATGAGATCAAACTCTCCAATTAATTCATGAACACAAGCATTAAATCCTCTCTTAAAATCAAATAAACCAAATCCTTTAGAATTCTCATCAAAATTACCATCAATTCCATAAAAGTTAAAAGCATGATATCCATTCTGAATGGCATAATCAATCATTTCATATTGTAATAAGTATTGAGAATTATATTTCATAAATTGTTTATAACTAGCTCCAAATAAATAATTGATCTCTCTACCATAAAGCATATACCATCCACCAGCAATAATCTTCTTCTCTCCATACTCTTGAATCGTAGATTCTAAAATTCCAATCTTATCAACAAGTCTCTCTTTTTCTAACTCTAATTCCTTTAATTGTTTTTCTTTATTACCCTTTCCTTTGAATTCCTCTTGTTGCTTTTCATTCTCTTCTAAGTTCTTCTTAGAAGTATCTAATAATTCTTGGAAGTTAATCTCTACTAACAATACTTTAACAAGATTTTCTCTTTTTAAGATCTTAAACATATTTAAATAATAAGATAAAGGTCGATCAACAAATTCTCTTCTCTCTGCCGTATGTTTCATTAAATTTTTAAATTCAAACAAATTCTCTTCATCAGCTTCTATGATTTTTAAAGAATTCTTCCGAGAATTATTAATTCTCCACTTACAACTCTTTCTCATATTCTTATAAGCATCATCCATAGAAGATAAATTCTCTAAATCTAATACAGAAATCCACCTAGGTTCCAAATCCGTTTTCTTATCTTGATCAATATAAAACCCATTATGAATAAATTCCAATTCTTTTAATTTGTTCATCAAATCATCCCTAGCAGTACCAGGAACAATTTCACCATCCACCGTTCTTTCTTGATAATCTACATAAGGATTAATTTTTAAGAACAAAGCATTCTTATCTTTTAAAAAATCTTTAATTCCTTTCACAAACTCTTCCAAGATATCTAAGTTAGAATAATCTAACAAGAATCCACGAGGAGCATAAAACATATTCTTAAAAAATTTTATTTTCTTAGATAATAGCAAAGTAGCTGCTACTACCTTTTTTCCATCTTTTAATCCAACATAATAGGAATCCCATCCATTTTCTTTCTTTACTTCTGCCCACAATGGCATTTGAAAGAAACTCGTATAAGGACTTTTTTCTGAATAATCTAAAAACTCTTTTTCTGTTAAAGTAACAAATTCCATGTATCTCTCTCCTATTCATTAACAGTATATCATAAAATAAAAAAGATACGAAACAATTCGTATCTTTCTAAGATTCATGTAATAGTTCTACATTATATTCACATCGATTAACAGGATCTACATAACCCTTCTTCGCAGAAATAGAATATTCTAAATGCACACATTGAGAATGATTCGGAGCATCAACATATTCAATTTGAAAAACAATCGAATTGCGAATCACTTTCGCATGATTATAATAGTGAGAAATAAACCGATTCCCAAAATTGTATAGTTCTTCCCCCTCTATTGTCACTAAACGGAGAACAACATTTCGATTCAAAGGGCTAGGATTTGGAGCAGTCGTTTGTTTAGGTTTTGTCTCATCTTCACTACTAGTTTCTATAGAATCCTCTACGATGGCATATCCTCCTGATAGAATTTCTGCCACTTGTTGATCTTCTAAATAGTAGTTTCCCTTCGCATCAAACACTTTATAATAGGTATCTCCATATTTTTCTTTTCCATAAAGATAAGTATCACTTTGTTGAAGAGTTTCATATTTCAAAGGAACACTGAATTCATTCGTACGATAATTGAGAATGCCATGTTTTCCCTCTTTCACAACATCGATATAGCCATCTCCCGCTGCTCGATAGAAAAATGCCGTTCCATAACTCGATGTAATTCTATTATAGATACAAGGAACAGCTTCCTCTCCTGTTTTCAAATTATTAATTCCATAGGAATCAGTATAGTACTCATGACCATTAGAGAAATGAGTCTCACGAATCGCAACAACAGCATATTCATCATCATACTTTCCTTCATAACGAATAGGAATGGTAACTACATATTTCTCATCTAAGAAAGCTTTTTGATCTTTTTTATAATTATGGATTTTGATCTCTACATCATTATTATTTCTAATAGAATATACTACAAAGTCACTAGTTTCACTCAACAATTCTATATTAGTGAATCCCTTCTCTAAATGAATTTTATATTCTTGATAGTCAGATTGATTCTTAGGTTCATCAAGTATTGCTTTTCCAGTAGACTTTGATACATAAACAGATACTTCCTCTAAATCACTAGATGCTTCTTCTGAATTATCTTCTTCTTCCTTTTCTTCTTGTTTTTTTCCATAAGAGAAAGTTACTTTTCTTTGATCAATCTTACATTTATTAAGATAAATCGTCGCATCTAAATAAATCTCATGAACACTACACTTTATATTATAAGGATAGCCTAATACAGTATTTGCTTCCTCATATTCTAATAAAGCTCCTTCTTCCTTCTTATAATCAGCAATCACTTTTTCTAATTGTTTTCCATAATCCTTAATAATCTCTTCATCACTCATAACTTTTGTTTCAGATTTCTGATCCTTAGGTCGTATTACAAAAAAGAATAATAGAAAAACAGCCAATAGGATGAATAGGAATAGAACAATTCCAATAATGATAATCCATTTTTTGGATTTTTTCTTTTTAGGAACATCTTCCACAACTTCTTCTGTTTCTTTAGAAACTTCTTCCTCTAGTTGTTCAGAAACATCTTCTGGTGGTTCAGAAACTTCTTCCTCTGGTTGTTCAGGAATAACTTCTTCAGAAGAAATATCTTCCAAATTATCTATCACTTTTGTTTCTTCTGAAACAACCTCTTCTTTTTCTTCCATTTCACACACCTCTATCATCCCAATCGTACCATTTTTTCTATTTTTATTCAATAAAAAAAGCGAAGGATTCTTCGCTTTACTCAAACAATGTACTAATAATAATGATACCAATCCCAATGAGAAATCCTATCAAAGAAATCTTTTGATCTTTCGAATGAATGATATGAGGAATCAATTCAAATAATACAATATATAAAATCATACCTAATGTAATACAAATTAATACTCCAATCACAAATTCATTAATAAGAGAATGAATAAGTATCATTAATAAACCTCCAACAAAAGTAGAGATAATAGCTAGGGAATAAGAAAGAATTTTATGACTGTTCTTCTCATGTTCCATTGTAGTAGCAATTACCATTCCCATAGGAATATTATGAAGCCCTACTCCCAAAGCAATTAAGAGTCCAGTTTTCAAAGATTCAACGGTTAAACTATAGACAGCCATTCCTTCTATAATATTATGAAGAACAATCGCAATCAAAGAGACAATTCCAATATGAATCAAATTCTCTTCACTACATTTATGAGGAGCTTCATGATCATCATGATCGGGTACAAAGAAATCTAATCCCTTTAGAAGAACAATTCCTAATAAGATAAAGAGAACAATCCAAATAAAAGAAATTCCTTCCATATGTTCCAACATCTCTGGTATTAAATCAAAAATAATTAAAGAAGACATAGTCCCTAAAGCGATAGAAATGGATAAGATTTCTACTGTTTTTGTATTCTTTTGAAAATGAACAAATAATACTCCAATCAAAAAGAATAACCCTAAAAGAAAAGTAATCAATAACCCCATAAAATTCATCTCCTATATGATGAAAAAACTAACATTTCTGTTAGTAAATACAAATGGTGCTCCCATCCGGACTTGAACCGGAACTCTATCGCTAGAAACAGATTTTGAGTCTGTCGCGTCTACCAATTCCGCCATGGGAGCAACACATAAACATTATAGCATAAAAAAATAAGTATGCAAAGAAAACATACTTATTTTATTGGTTATTTTATCCGTGACCCAAATTGTGTTCTGGATCTAATTCAGGAAGACAATCTCTTAATAATTCTTCTCCAGTAGCATCCATCCATTCACCATCAACTTCATAACTGAATTGAATATTTCTAAAACCTCCGGTATCCCAACCAGAAACAGGGGTAACATTTGGATCTTGTAAAGATTCAGAAACCCAAGATTGGTTAACATTGACATCGAAAGAATCTGGACAGTTACCGTATTCATAGTAAACAGTAACTGGTTCATAACTACCATTAACTGGCATCATAACAGTCATTTCTCCCGTACTAGATTGTGCAGCAGCATGCATCTGAGATGCCAATTGAGATTGATTGTAATAATCAATGTAAGTATCTTCATTGTAGAAATAATGATCAGCTTCCCCTTTTCCATCATTGAAATCAGCTTTCACTTTAAAGAACGTTTCCGTCTCATTATTATATGGATTAGAGAATTCAACATGTTCTCCAATCGTTTCTCCTAATTCATTATTAACACCAGATTCACTTACACTAACGACATTCGAATCATTTGGAATAGATCCTGTTGCCGCAACGGCTTCTGGTTCTGCAGCTTGTTCTTCTGCTGCAGGAGCAGGGGTTGGGGTTGGTGTAGGTGTTGGTGCTGGAGTTTCCTCTGCTGGAGCAGGTTCTTCTGTAGGGGTAGGTTCTGGAGTTGCCTCCGCTACTGGTTCAGCAGTTTCTTCTTCAGGTGGCGGTGGGGTTGGTTGTGGTTGTGGAATCTCTGGCTCTTCTTGTGCTCCCTGTTCTACTGGTATTTCTGACTCAGCAGGGACATCATCTGCTTCTGTTTGTTCAGGAGCAGGAGTTGGTGTTGGAGTTGGCTCTGGAGATGGTCCAGGTCCTGGCTGTGGTTCAGGAGGTGCTTCCTCTTCTGCTTCTTCCTCAGACTCCTCTTCTTGAGGTGGTGGGGTTGGTTGTGGCATTGGAAGATTTTCCTCTGTCTCATCCGTTATTTCAGAATCAGGTGTTGCAATTCCCTCTGCTTCTGTATCATCCGTTTCTGATGCATCATCGGTAGACTCCTCAGCAGGAGTCTCTTCTGCAGCAGGAGCACCAGATCCTCCACCAGAAGCAC
>JAGCSA010000030.1 GCA_017964405.1 Bacilli bacterium | reverse complement strand
GAAATTCTTTATCTAATAAACCAGGACCATCTACATTATAAATTTGATCAATTTTAGCTCTTACCAAAGGATTACAACACATAGAAGCCACTAAAGCTAAATTTCCACCTTTAGAATGTCCTCCTACCATTAATTTTTTAAGAGGTAGAGTAAAATGTTGATTCAAATATGCAATTGCTTTTAAATGAGTAGTAGTCGGAAAAGAATAACTTAATAAAAAATTTTCTTTCCAACCACTGATCATTTGATCTGTTCCTTCATAAGATACATAAACATGATTCTTTTGATATTCGATCGATAACGCACTAAATTGATACTCTTTATTAGCTTCATAAACATAATGATAAAGCATACAATCCCGATAACGATTTAAATCTTTCATATAATTTAACATTTTGGTAGCTTCTTTAACAGCAACAATATTCTTTTCTTTTTTATGTAGACCTAAATGCATTCTACCAACATCTTTTAATCTTAATTTGTTATGTTCAATAATACCCCCAAAATCAGCATACGATAAAAATGCAAAAATAACACTATCGACTTCATTAAAAGGCTTTTCTTGAAACGTATAACAACCAAATTGATCCATATATTGATAGATATTCATTATAATCACCTCAAGTATTAATTAAGACTATTTTATCAAAGAAAAGAAGAAAAAAAAAGAAGAATTAATCTTCTTCTATAAAAACTCTAGGAACTCTGTCACTAATAGTAGACAAGATTTCATAGTGAATCGTATGACAGATATTCGCAAGCTCTTCTACCGGAATAATATTCTCATCAAATAGAAGTACTTCATCTCCTACTTTACAAGGAATTCCTGTTACATCTACCATACAACTATCCATACAAACATTTCCAATAATAGGAGCTTTCTTTCCATGAATTAACACATATCCAGCATTCGAAAAATGTCTGCGATATCCGTCTGCATAACCAATAGGAATTGTTGCAACATCGGTATCATCTAAACAAATAAAATGTTGAGAGTAACCTACTTTTTCTCCCGATTTACATTCTTTTAAAAAGGTAATATTTGTTTTTAATTGACAAATTGGTTTTAAATCAATTTCTTCAAAACAACCAGGATAAGATTCATATCCATATAATAAAATACCTGGTCTAACTAGATTCGTAAATGGTAAATTATACTTTAATAATCCATTACTTGCACTAATATGAACATATCGGAATACAAATCCTTCGTCTTTACAAATACTCAAAGCTTTTTGAAACGTATCAATCTGTTTATTCGTATATTCTTCATCAAAATCAGCACTGGAAAAATGAGAATAAATACCGTCTACATCTAAAGTACTCGTATGAAGTACATTTAAAAAATCTTCTAATTGAGAAAGAAGTACTCCTGTCCGATTCATACCTGTTTCAATTTCAATATGAACTTTAAACTTCGATTCTCTTCGAACACATTCTTCTAAGAAAGATAAATCACTTAAACCAATCATTAGATGATATTGTTCAATCAAATCAATTTCATCTATAGAAGGTTGATTTAATACAAAGATATCTCCTTCATATCCTTTTTTTCTCATTTCAATTCCTTCATCAACTAAAGCAACCGCAACAATCGAAAATAAATTAAGAATATCTAATCTTTTGTTTAAATAAGTACCATAAGCATTTGCTTTTAATACAGGCATTATTTCTTTATTGGGAATATATTCTCGAATCTTCTCAAGATTCTTTTTAAATTGAGGAATATTGACTTCTAAACGAGTAGCTCTCATAAGACACCTCCGTATTCATCATCTTCTAAGATATCATACCATATTTTGGAAAAAAAGAAAAATAGACTTTCCAGAAAAGAATTTTATGTTATAATGTGTATAGAGAATTAGGAGGAAGTATGAAAAGAAAAATATTTACCATAATAATGTTAGGAATAACACTATTTTTAATAACGGGTTGTGGAGGAGAAAGTGAACCAAAAACAGCAATCACAACAAAAGATTTTATCAAAAAAGCAGAAAAAGAAGGATTAATCGTTGCCGATTTAAAAGATCAGTTCTCTACCGTAGAATATATAAAAGAAGCAACGACGGCAGCATCATCTGATGGATGGCAAGTAGAATTCTATGTTATCGATAAAAAGAAAAATGCAAAGACAATGTATGAAAGTATAGATATCGATTTTCAAACCATGGAAACCAAGAAAAGAAGAAAGAGAACGGATAAAGGAAAGAACTTTAATAAAGTAGAATATGATACCGATCAACATTATGGTATGATTACAAGAGTAGATAATACAATCGTATATGTAAAAGTATTAAAAGAATCTAAAAAAGATGTACAAGCATTTATTGAAAAATTAGGATATTAAAAAAAGACGTTAAACGTCTTTTTTTATGTATTATAAGTTGGCCAGAATTTAGAAGTAGCAGTCTTTCCTCTATTCTGTCCAGAAGCTTCTGCATTCGCAGGTCTTTCAAATTTAACAGTCATTTGATATGCAACATCATAAGCTCCTTGTTCTGTATTAGGAGTATTTTTAAAGGATTCATATAAACTTGGATAATTGTCCTTTAATTCATGCATTAAGAACTCTAATTGTCCTTCTACAGTCGTAGAATCAAGTCCATGTTCCGAACAATAAGATTTTAAGTTATCCCAACGACCCTTATGCCACTGGCAAATACCATAAGAAGTACCACCATCTCCTAAAGCATGAGGATCAAATCCAGATTCATGATGAATATTCGCTAAAATACCACAGATAGCAGCATCATTAAATCCTTGTTTGGATAAATAATTATAAATAGAATCTTGATTAGCATTACCAGAATTAGAAGATTTATGTTCAGAAGTAACAATCTTACCACCTTCTAATGCAATAAGCTTCGTAGAAGCATCATCTCCTGCCTTATAAGTCGAACTAGATTCCACTAAATAAGAACCGATGGCAGAAAAATTGGTAACACAAGACGTTAATTTACTGCTAGCCTTTGAAAATCCTTCTACACAAGAATCACAAGCAGGTCCCATGAAAACAGATCCATTATTTAATTGAGTTTGGCAAGTAGAAAGGATATCCATATTAGTATTAACCTCATTATTAAATGTCTTACAAGTATTAACACCATCACTAAAGATACCATAACTTCCAAATTCATATTGATTTAAACTACTATCATTCATTTTATCACCATCTTTTTATACTTGAACAGCTTTTCCTTTAACACATTCCTCTACCGTTTTTCCAGGAGGAGCAATATGGAATACCATCGTATGACCAGCTGCAATATCATTATAAGTCCATGTTTTTGTAGCTGTCTTGGAATCATTTGGATCACAGACAATATAGGTAGGAGGATTTGTACTATCATTGATTCCTAAAACGGAAATATAATGTCCTCCATTATTAACCGCAACAATCATTTTACCATTGTTCCGTAAGAAATTATTCATTTTATCTTTATCTAGGCCAATCGAATGCGTTTGATCCAAGTTATATTTGTCAGCCACTTTTTTAACGTAATTACCACCAATATTATCATTATAATCCATTAAATTGGCAACAGTAGAAGGTGTAATAGAAGTATCTCCTAACATTGTCGCTAAAACAGCAGCCATAGAAGTAGGACCACATCCACTAGAAGCAATATCTTTGCCCCAACTAGATTCCCATTTCTTCCAATTTCCATCTTTGTCATAATATCCATTTTGGTTATAATAAACAGGAGTTCCATTGACGACCGTATGCTCCAATGTAGTAGCTTGCACACCATCTTCATCAGACTGCAAAACGGTAACTTTAGAATCTTGATCACTCTTTTGATAATCTTCTGCAGAAGTAATCAAAAATTGATAAATCTGAGAAAAATTACCAACTAAAGTAGAAACCTTAGAATCAGATTTCTTCATCCCATCTATACAAGAATCACAAGCAGGTCCCATAAAGATAGAAGAATCTGCTAGTTTGGATGAATAAGTCGTTAATTCACTCTGTCCTTGCTTCCATTTTTCATTCAAAGTATGAATGGTAGAAATACCATCTGCAAAAATACCATACTCTGAAAAACTAAAATCATTCATACAATCACACCTTATCGATTAAATAGATAATGTAGCTAATTCTTCCTCTAATTTTTGAATACTTTGAGAAGCAGCTTTAATAAACTCTCCTAATTCTTTTACGTAAGTAACATCTTCCTTGGCAACAGATACTTGCTCAGAATTTGTCTTTGAAAAAGAATCTTTCGCAATACCAGACCAAGTCGATAAGTCACTCTCAATCTTAGAAGCATACGTAGCAACAGAAGACTCTAACGTAGTAGCAGTCTCCACTACTTTCTCTCCAATCGAATAAACTTGTTCAAAATCACATACATATTTTGCCATACATAATACCTCCTATATAGGAAACTATCTTTATACTCTATCAATATTTTACCATTGAATCCGTAGAAACAAAAGAATTTCAACGAAGAAAACAAATACTTGACATCAACAAAAAAAGAATCAGGCTTTGACTGTTCTTTTTTGTTTGAAAGCCCATTCTAAAGGACTAATTTCTTCATCATCATCATCGTCTTCATCAGGATCATCAAATTGATTGGCAAACGTATAATTACCCGTATGAGTATGATAACAGTTTGGATATTCCGTATAACTGTGAAGGGTAGCTTCCCCACCCATTTCTTGAATGGCTTTAATATTTTTAACGGCTTTTTTATAATCGGTATTATTTCCAGGATTATCTTGAGCTCCATGGAATGCCCAAACTTTAACATTTTTAAAGGCTTCTGTAGGTGGTTTAGAACCTGATACAGGAACAATAGCAGAGAATTCATCTGGATTTTCATTGACCAAATTATAAGCCGTAATTGCACCATAACTATGTCCACTAAGAGAAATACGACTCTCATCACCATTATATTGTTTACAAACCGTTTTAGGAAGTTCTGCTAATGCTTTTCGATATGCTTCTGACTCATATTCATGTCCAGAAGGAACATAAGGAACAATAACAATTCCCGATGGATTGATATTTTTCTCATTAAGAAGTTTTCCAATACCACCATCCGTCATAATATGTTCTCCGGTAGATTTCATACTAGCACCTGTCATATACATATGAACAGGAAGACCAGATACTTCTTGACCATAATCAGGAATATATAATAAATACTTAATATTAATATTATTAGAAGAAGTAAAGCTTTGAACAGTAAGAGATCCAAAAGAAGGAGTAAGTCCTTCAACAGAAGAACTAGAAGAAGAACTACTATTATCACTACTAGAAGCTTCTAAATGACCACTAACTGCCCCCAAATATCCTTCAATTTGTGCTTTTAAAGTACTTAATTCATTTTCTAACGTGGAAATTTGACTATAATAATTAGCTTTCCGACTATCCTCAACATTATAAACAGTATTTTTTAAACTAACAAGACGATTCTTCGTATCTTCATATTTTGGATACAAATCACAAGCAGCTGCAAAAGAACTCATTTGAGAAGATATTACCCCTAAAAATTCAGAGACACATGCTTCGGACTTCGTCGAAATATTATCATAAGAAAGTCCTTTCCAAGCACCCGATAATCCCGAAATAACAGAAGAATACTCACTAAAACAGCTAGAAACTTCCGATAAATCACTTGTAACAGTTCCACCACTTACCATAGAAAAACCTCCTCTACTATCTCTATTTTATCATTCTTTATCAAAAATAAAGCAAAAAAAGAAAGCACTTGACATAAAAAAAGAATTAGATTCCTAATTCTTTTAAGCAGTTGTTTTTTCTCGTACTTGTTGAAAAGCCCAAGTAAGAGGACTGATCTCTTCCCCTTCTGGAGAAGTATATTCATCTTCATACGTATAGTCTTGAACGTAAGAATGTCCTTTATGATCATAAATATGGCAAGAAGCCGTTCCACCCATCGCTTGAATCTGTTCCATGAGTTTCTTGGTATCAGCTCCATGATCATACTCACCCGTAAAGGCCCAAACTTTAACATTTTTGAAGGCATCGGATAATTTATCATATCCACTAATCGGAACAATGGCAGAGAAACTATCTGGATAAGCATTGACCAATCGATAGCAAGTCTTTGCTCCATAACTATGTCCACTTAAAGAGACACGATCAGGATCCGCATTATATTCTTCTACGACATGATCTACTAAATCTTTTAAAGCAGGAATCGTTTTATTATTTGAGAAGCTTTGAATAAAGGGAATAATAACAATTCCTTCTGGATTCACAGCTTGATTCTTTAATTGTTTTGATAAGCCTCTTTCCAATAAATTCGAATAACTATTGTCATCTCCCCCACCATGCATATACATCATGACAGGAAGACCAGAAACATTTTCTGTTCCATAATCTGGAACATATAAATAATACTTAACCGTTAATCCATTCTGAGCTGTATATTCATATGCTTGGAAAGAACCCCAAGAAGGACTTCCTAAAGCACTTAAAGCATCCGAAGAAGAAACACCAGATAAAGGAGTCGCTGTTAAAGCACCAGACGATGCAGAAGAAAGTAAAACCTCAATTTGAGATTTTAACTGATTTAATTGACTTCCTAGATTAGCAACTTGATTTCCATAACTAGATACACTAGCAGAATCTTGATTTGCTACAGCACTATTATAATGACTTTTCGCAGCTTCTAAACTCTTTTTACATGTATCATATTGAACATATAGATCACAAGCAGAGGCAAATGCCTCCATTTCTTTAGAAATAACACCATTAAACTCTTCACTACAAGCACTAACTTGTCGATTAATACTATCAAAAGAAGAACCCATCCAAGATCCAGAAAGGCCTCCTACTTCAGAAGCAAAGGAAGAAAGACAAGAACTTAAAGAAGAACAATCTCCTTGAACTGTACCTCCACTTACCATATATTCACCACCTAACTAGACAGCAGTTGTTTGTGCTGATTTCTTTGTTTTACCAAAGGCCCACTCTAATGGATTAACAGAGTTTCCTTCTTCATCTTCATATTCTTCTGTCCAAGTATAGTTTTGAACACCACCGTGTCCAGCACCTTGGAATGTATGAAGGCTAATATCATAACCAGCATTTTTTAATTTACGAACCATATACTCTGTTTTCGAATAATCACAGCTGGTATCACGAGAACCATGGAAAGCCCATGTATAAACATTCGATAAACTATCGGTATTAGAAGGAACACCACTGATAGGAACAAAAGCAGAGAAATATTCAGGATAACGTCCAATTAATCGGTAACCAGCAATCGCACCCATACTATGTCCACTAACAGAAACTTTATTTAAATCTCCCCCATATTCAGCTGCAACAGAATTCGTCATTTCAACAACAGCATCTTCATAAGCACCATTCGAGAAATCACTCGTAGAATGAGCTTGTAAACAAATAACAATACCAGAAGGATTAATTCCTTGTTCACTAATCAGTTTTGGCAAACCACATTTTAAGGTACCTGCACCAGTTTCACCAGATCCATGCATATAAATCATGATTGGTAAACCACTAACTTTATCGGTACCATAATCAGGGATATATAAGTAATAATCGACTGTTTTTCCATTTTGAGCCGTATAAGTCATTCTTTGGAAACTACCATAACTAGGTTCTCCTAAAGCACCAAGTGCACTATTAGAAGAAACACCAGATAATGGAGTTGCTTCTAAATGAATGGAAGAAGCAGAAGCAAGTAAACCTTCAATTTGACTCTTCAATTGATTTAATTGACTACCAAAAGAAGCTACTTGATTTCCATAACTCGTCATAGCAGAAGCATCTTGATTCGAAACAGCCGTATTATAATTATTTTTTGATATTTGTAGATTTTGTTTACAGGTTTCATACTGTACATATAAATCACAAGCAGAAGCAAAAGCATCCATTTGAGAATTCAAAGCATTTTTAAACTCTTCTGCACAAGCATCTGCTTTCGAAGAAAGATTATCATAAGAGGCACCTTGCCAAGATCCAGATAATCCAGCAACCTCTGAATCATATTTCCCACATAAAGATTGAAAAGAAGATAAATCACCTTGAACAGTACCACCACTAACCATAATCAACACTCCTTACTATAGATAATTGTATCATTGAAATTCAAAAAAGAAAATAGAAAATAAGGAAACTTTACAATACAGTGTCATATAAAACAAAAAATCAATCATTTCTGATTGATTCATAACCTATGTGGTGCGGGTAACAGGAGTTGAACCTGCACGTCTGGGACACTAGATCCTAAGTCTAGCGCGTCTGCCAATTCCGCCATACCCGCATATGTTAATGGTGGACCCTATAGGGCTCGAACCTATGACCGCCCGGTTATGAGCCGGATGCTCTAACCAACTGAGCTAAGGGTCCGTGCTACTTAATAATAGCATAAAACCATTTGATAAGCAAGATAAAAAAGTAAAAAATAGAGAAATTCTCTATTTTCCTAACATATTTAAAAGATTGATTTTAAACATATCTTTTTCAGGATTTGTCTTCGAAATCATGACACCTTTATAAGTAGATAATTCAGCTCGATGTCCCTCATCTAAGATACCTTCAGGAGTAATATTCGTTAATAGAATAATTCCCTTTTCCGTATAAACTGTATAATGAAGAACAATAGGTCCATGTACTTTCTTAAACAATTCATCCGTAGGTAATTGCAATTCATAACTAATCGTATGATCTTTTTCATTCTTCCCTACTTCACGCCCTAAGAAAGTTCCCTTACGAAGTTCAGGATAATAAGTAAATGTTAATTTTTTATAAGCTAACATATTATACTTACGAACAGAACGTTCTTTCTTTCTAAAATCATTTTCATCTAAATATTCAAATATATAATTGGTACTCATATATTCAACCCCCTGAATTTAGGTAACCCCTCTTTACCTTCAATGTGTCTATATTATACCACATTTGTAGGTTATTGTCAACTTTTCTTTGAAAGAAAAAGAAAAAAGCACATTTCTGTGCTTTTTATTATCTAGTATATTGATAACTATCAACGTCTTCAACAAACATTTGATCAGCTAAGTAATCAACATATCCAGCTACAGCATCATCATATTCAATCCATGAATCCTCATAGTAATAATCATCAGGTACTGGAACACTTTCAACGGAACCATTATCATCATTTGTATTACCAGCTGGTGGATTACTGTTATTTTGTTCAGCAGCAGCATCAAAGGCAGCTCCTGTTTGGTTAGGATCAGGAAGAGGTTGATCAGTCATATCACCAGTTGGATCTGTTGTAATATGTTCAACAGATGAATCTAAGTTTCCATGTTCATCAGAATGATCATCATCAAAGTCTACTCCATGACCAAGATCTGCTTCATTAACAGGTTGATCATTTTGAGGATTTTGATCTTCATGATTATGATCAATTTGCTCATTAGCATCTTCAATATGTTGTTGTAAGTCTTCTTCATCTTGTCTAACTTCTTCTTCAATTCTAGCAGCTTCTGTATCAGCTTCAGCTTGTAATCTTTGTCTTTCTTTTTCTGCTTTTTTTTCAGCTTCTTTTTTACGTCTCTCGTTTTCTTTTTCGATTTCTTTATCTACTTTTTCTTTTAGTTTTTCACGAGTTTCTTCAGGAACTTCAGATTCATCAACAGGACGAGTTTCTGTTTCTTCATGGTAAGTAGTTGTAGTTTCTTCCCAATGAACTTCTTCTTGATGAGTTTCTGTTTCTGTCCAAGTTTGTCCTTGGAATTCCCATTCACCTTGTGGATCAAAATGCCAGTTAACAGCATCTTGGAAAGATTGAAGTTCTGTTAATTCACGATGTGCATCATCAACATAGTAAGTACCAAGTCCTTGATAATATCCAACAAAGGCAGCTTTGTATTCTTGGTAAGTTGGATTCTTTGGATCAGCATCATGAGTAAGAGTGATTAATTCAGCTCTTTCAAATGTTTTATCTGCATAATTACATAATCCTAAATCATTGATGAAATCAATTTCAGAATCATTTAATGTAATATCCGTAGGTAGATTTTGCCACATCATTTCAGCAGCTGCAATCATTGGAGTTACAGATAATTTATAAGATTCAATAGAATCATAATTATGAGAATGTGAAATACCTTCCGTACGTACATCATTCGTAATTGGGAAATCATCACGTACCATTTGATAGAAATCAGAAACTAAACGTAATTTCTCATCTCCAGTAGCTTCCTTAGCAGCTAAGAAAGCATTATGGTAACGTTGATAGAATTCTTTTCCTTCTTGCGTTAAAAGTAAAGATGACATATCAACTGGATGTTCACTATTTTCAATAGCATAAGCACCCATTAATTGTAAGTTAGCATCTTTATAAGATCTAGATAAATCAGCAGAACGAATATCAGCTCCATTGAAGACAGCTTGTAATTGTTCTTTTGAATAATCATTATAAGCAGCACCTAAAGCAACTACTTCATCAAATTTAAGAGCTGGACGAACATCTTTTCCTTCTTCTAAATAGTAAGAAGCAAAACGATTATTGAAAGCATCCATAGCAGCTCCTACATTGATCATAGCTGTTTTTTGTGTATCATTTGTAGTTCTATCAAATAAAGCTTTTAAAGTAGCATTGTTATAGAAATGAGCATCTACTGGATTTACCTCATTAATATGTAATGCTTCATCGCTTAATTCAATAACATCATCACTGTAGTATGTACTATTATCTGCATTATTTGTGTTATCAAGGGTTGTAGCAGCAGGTAAGTTACTACGATTCATTGTTCCTTCAAGAGTCTTTCTTTGAGAACAAGAATAGATTCCGAAAGCAACAGCTAAAGCCGTTACACATAATAGAACTTTCTTAATAAGACGATTTTCTTTAATCTTTCTCCAAGTTCTCTTAAAGAATCCTTCTTTTTCTTCTTTTTGAGGTTGTACAGAACGACGATCTTCAATAGAAGAATCAAAAGCAACTTTATGATCATCCGTATGAGATTCAGAAGAAGTCTCAGATGGATAAGTTCCATTATTTAAAGCCTCTTCTTCTTCCTCAGTGAAATGATATACATTAGGATCACTTTCTTCTTTAGCATCGTTAGATTTAGCTACCGTAGTTTTAGAAGAATTCGTAGATTTAGCAGCACCTTTAGAGGTAGCTGCAGCAGTAGCTGCACCAACAGCAACAGGAGCTACAGAAGATTTATGATCTTCTTCTACTTCTTCATCATCAATAGCAGCAACATCTTCGTCTTCATCGTCAGTAACTACTTCTTCTTTTTCTTCTTCCTCTTCAGCAGAAGCTTCTTCAGAAGTTTTAGGAGTAGAAACTCTTTCAGCTGGAGTCTCTACTACTTCTTCATTATGAAGTGCTTCTTCTTCGGCAGGAATAATCTTAGAAGGTACATATTTACTAAAATTCTCTTTAAATTCTTTAGCAGAAATGACATGAACAATATCATGATTAATCATTTCTTTAAAAGCATCTTTTGTTTGAATATGTCTTTCTTTTACAATTTCCTCACAAGCATCAATTCCTTGTTCAAAATTAACAGTACGAACTGTTCCATCTTGATAGAAAATAGTAGCTTGTTTCGTTTCTACGTTTCCATTAGAAACTTTGTAGAAAACGATATTAGCAATTTTTTTATAATTCATTTAAAATCTCCCCCTCTTATTTGGCTTTCGTATTTCCAGTATAAGCCCAACCATTATTTAATAGAGACGTATCATTATAGGTACTCCATTTCTTTTCGGTCTTTCCTGGACTAATTAAGGTTCTTGATTTTGTACTTTGATAACATACATCACCATATAGTGGTTCTGTTCTTGTAGCTTTTTCTGTAACAGTAATCGTTGAGTAAATTGGAATTGTCTTCGTTACGATTTGACCACAAGATGCAGCATAAGTAGTTGTTTGACCAGCTAAATGTGTTTCACTTAATGGTGTACCAGCAGTTGTAGTTGATGAAGTAGTAGTACTTACAGTAGCTAAACCACCAGTGTATGTATAACTATCATAATAATAATTAGGTAATGTAGTACAAGTTTCACCACAGTAGCTGTAATCAGCACCTACAAATTTATAATGAGTAGATCCTGAATCAACTGGTGGATTAGAGTAACTTGCTCTACCATTGTATTTCCATGTACCGGTTGTATGAGTCGTTGTTGTTGTAATTGTATTGATTGTAGTATATGGAGTTGTAGTTGTTGTAGCATATAGTTTCTTATTAATTTCTACATAGTTGTAATTAGCACAAGATTGTTTTTCATAAGATCCTGTTTGCTTAACCATTTCTCTCTTCTTAGAATATGTTTTTTGGTAAGTACCAATTTTCTCTTTTCTAGTTAATCTTTGTAATTTGTATAAACATTTTACATCAGAATCACTACAATTGATTTCTTGAGTACTACAATCTGTCTTAGCCCAACTACTCCAACTTGTCCAATCACTGAATTGAGCATTAGTTGTCTTAGAATATTCATATAGTAAACATTGATGTTCATAAGTAGTTTTATCTACATTCTTACCATCACTACCAAAGTAATATCCACTTACAACCTTACATTTTGGAGCTTGACAGCTAATAATATAATTAACTTCACTAACAACATTACCATTCTTATCATAATATTTACCATTTACATATTGGCATTTATAAGTAGGTGTTGGTGTTGGTGTCGTACATTCTTTCTCATAAGTTGCTTTATCTACATTTCTACCATCTTTACCAAAGTAATATCCATTAACAATCTTACATTTTGGAGCTTGACAACTAATAATGTAGTTAACTTCTGAAACAACTTTACCATTCTTATCATAGTATTTACCATTAACG
>JAGCSA010000029.1 GCA_017964405.1 Bacilli bacterium | reverse complement strand
TAATAGTGGTACACAATATGGTGTACGTAATGATATGTATGTAGAATTGACTAGATCAAATGGTAGATGGTATTTTTCAGACACTGAAGAAAGATATACTGGTACAAGATATACTAGATCTAATGATGGTGAAAAAGGTTTAAAAGCTGAAAAAGTAATATATGATTTTGCGTCAGCCTTAAATGAATATAATCAAATAACAGAAAA
This sequence comes from Bacilli bacterium, assembly GCA_017964405.1. GTDB lineage: Bacteria > Bacillota_I > Bacilli_A > RF39 > UBA660 > UBA3789. Next base: position 35,703 of record JAGCSA010000029.1, on the reverse strand, counting down.
TACGGTTTATATGTCATTAATAACATTCTCTGGACCAACATCATTAAGAGCGACTACATCAGAAGATGATGCAACTGTAATAGAAGGTTGGACAGGAACTATTACTGATATTACAAAACATTTATCATCAAATGGAACAACCAGACCAGGATCAACCCTTAGATTAAACTATGGTGGTGGAACTGACTGGGAAGCTGCTATGAGAAGAGCTGAAACATCAGTAAAAGAAGATTTACCAGCAGCTCGTAGAGGATATGATACATTCGTAATATTCGTTACAGATGGAGCTCCAACATTCAGATTAACAAGAACTCTTACAAGATATTCTGGATCAGGAACTTGTAGTAATGCAAATAATGGTAGTGGTTGTACTTACTATGGTTATGGACAATCTACATTTGACGATGTTATAAATTATAGAAATGCAATGGATGAAGCTAGAAACATTCAAACAGTAAATGATAATACAAATTTCTATGGTATTTATGCTTATGGTTCTGAAGGTGATTTACTAGACGATTTAATTTACTATGCATATTCTGATCCTGCATCTGATAGAACTAGCGGACAAAACCAAGCAGAATGGTCAGGAAGAAATACTGATGGAACAAATGATGCATATTTCAATGCAACAGATACTTCAGCATTACAAGAATCAATTTCTGTAATCTTTGGAAAAATCGTTGAAACATTAGGTGTTGGAGATGTAGTAATCAATGATGGTACTACTTCAAATGTTACAACATCATCAGGAGATATTTCTCATTTATTAAATGTTGACGGAAGTTCATTTACATATGGTATGAAATTCCCTGTAACAGCTGTTTCAGGTGAAACTGATACATACACAATGACAAGAAAAAATGATTTAGGCCAAGATTACACTATTACTTTAACTAAAAACGAAGATGGAACATTCCAAGCTACATGGGGAACAAATAGTGTAACTTTAAAAGGTAAAATTAATTTAGGAAAATTTGAATATGATTGGGAAGAAGCAAATGATTTCTATAATGTTGCTCCACCTGCTGCAGAGTATAGTACTACAACAGGTAAAGTAGAATGGAATCTAGATAGAGAAACAGTAGGAACATTATTAGATGATGTTACATACACCGTATACTTTGATGTTTATCCTTCTCAAGAAACATATGATATGGTTGCAGATATTAAAAATGCAGAAAATCCTGCAGAAGCATATAATGCTTTAGATGCAAATATCAAAAAGTATTTAAAGAGAGACTCTTCAACAGGAGAATTTACTCTTGAAACAAATACAAATGCAACTCTAACTTATACAGATAATAGAAATGGAAATACAACTCCAGTTACTAAGAAGTATAGAAATCCAGGTGGTGTACCAACAGAATCATCAAAGATGAGTGTTAAAAAAGTTTGGTTAAATGAATTAGATGATAAGACAGCTCCAGAAGGATTATCCATAAAGTTTGATGTTCAACAAGAAAAATTAGATACTCATGAACTTGAATCTAATGGATTAATTGTTGAAACAAACAAAGGAAATGGTTGGGAAGAATCAGTTGATATTGCAACAGGTTTAATGAGAATCAAAACGAATGAAAGTGGTAAACAATATGTTGAAGTATTAGATCCAGGTTATGACTATGCTCTAAAAGAACAAGAAATTACATTCCCAGGATTTAAACAATATCAATGGGAATTAGAGATGGAAACAGTTCACCCAATGATTGTTGATGGACACTTAAGAACATTGGTAGAAGTTCCAACAAATGAAATTCCTACAGGAATGACAGGAGATCATTCAGATGTTTATTCAAACGGAGATCATACATTCTATAGATTTAATGGACATGTATATTATGATAAATATATTGTAGAAGAAGAAGCTGCTGAACAACAAGCAGCACAAGATGAATCTACATTAATACCAGAAGCTCACTTAAATGCATACAATTTACGTAAGAGTAACTTTAACTTTACGAAAAAAGTTGAAGGAGATGTAGTTGGTGACGAAGTATTCGGATTTACATTTACAATCAATGATACAAATATTGATGAAAACAATATTCCTGCAGATGCAACTGATGAAGACAAAATGAATAATTATTCAGTTTGGTTCTCAGTATGTGATCCTGCAAAACTAGAAGCAGCTGGACACAGATGTGATGAACCAGATTCAGATACATTCCATATATCAGATTATCTAGAAAAAGGTGAAGGATTAACTGATGCTGAGCCAGAATATAAAAATGGACAAGCTACAGGATATTATTACAAATTAGACAATACACCTATTACCGTTAATATTAAAGATGGATGGAATGTTCGTGTAACAAACATTGGAACAGAATCATCTTATGATATTACGGAAACAACATTACCATCTAACTTTATATTAAAGGATATTGAAGGAACAGTTAGAGTTAGTGTTCCTGAATTACCTGCAAATGCAGTACAAACATCTGATACTACATACGATGTTAATGGAGTGGAATATACAAAGGTAACGGATACTATAGATGGACAAACAGTAGTTCATTATGAATTCGATTATGAACCAACAAAGAATGAACCAAATAAAAACATTTCGGGAACTATCTATGCTCCTAATAATACGTATGCTGTTACATTTACAAATGAATATCAAAAAACACATTTAACAGTTAACAAAGACTGGCATGTAGCAGAGGATGCTAAAAAGGCAGTAGAAGTTACTTTATATAGAAAAGTAGAAAATGGAACAGAACAACAAGTTACACAAGATGGTTTAACAAACCCTGTTACATTAAATGCTGCAAACAATTGGACATATACATGGAAAGATTTAGATGTAAAAGATGCAAATAACAAAGTTTATGAATACTACACAAAAGAATCAACAATAGAGGGTGGAACATACACAACAACATATGCTGGAACAGAAGACATTGTTGTTAATGCAACAGATATTCCTCTAAATACTGAGTCAATCGATGTTAATGTACTAATTGGTGATACAACACAAACAGTTACATTAAATGCAGATAATAATTGGAAAAATACACTTACTGGTGTAAGTTACATCAATGCAGACGGAACACCTAAGTTTGTTTCAGTACGAACAGAAAGTAGTGCAACCATTAATTATGCATTAACAAATAGAGTAAATAATATTACAAATGAAGAAACAACAACTGTTGAAGGAACGAAGACTTGGGACGATGCCAATAACCAAGATGGTGTAAGACCAGGATCTATTACCATTAATTTAATAGCTGATGGAAATAAAACGAATCCAGTAGGAACAAAAGTAGTAACAGCAACAAATAACTGGAGTTGGAAATGGGAAAATCTTCCTAAATATAAGAAAGTTTCAACAACAAATGAAGAAACAGGAGAAACGACTATAACCTATGTAGAAATTGTTTATACAGTGGAAGAAGCTACTGTTCAATACTATGAAGGAAAACCTACAGCAAATACAGATTATAGTATTACGAATACACATACTCCATTTAAATCAACCGTAACAATTAATAAATCTTGGTCTGATGCATACAACCAAGATGGTAAGAGACCTACTCAAATCAATGTAGTGTTACAAGATAGTACAGGATTAATTCTTACGGATGACAAAAATAATAATGTAATTACATTAACAGCTGAAGATGGATGGACGAAGACAATTGAAGTTCAACGTAAATCAGCTGGATCTGATGTAACATATACCGTAAAAGAAGTAGGAGTAGTAACGACTGACTATACAGCAACAATTTCTAATCCACAATATGAAACAGAGGAAACTACAAATCAAAATAGAGTGATTACATTAAACTTAAAAAATACTCATACACCAGAAACAGTTCCATTAAGTGGTGAAAAGACTTGGTCTGATGCTGGTAACCAAGATGCATCAAGACCAACATCTATTGAAGTTACCCTTTATGCTGATGGACAACCTGTAGAAGGAAAAACGATTACCGTTACACCGAATGCAGAAGGTAAATGGGTATATAACTTTGGTAGTCTTCCTAAATATAAAGAAGGAGATGTTGGAAAAGAAATTCAATATACAGTACGTGAAAATAATTTAACATCCCTTGGATATACTCCAACATATTATGATGAAACAAACTTAAATATCTTAAACTCTCGTACACCAGATACAACTTCAATCTCTGGTACGAAGAGATGGGTAGACTCTGATAACTTAGATGGTATTAGACCAACATCTATTACCGTTCAATTATTAAGAGACGGACAACCAGTAGAAGGACAAACACAAGTACTTTCTGCTGAAAACAACTGGACATACTCATTCGCTAACTTGCAAAAGAATGAAAACCGTGGAACAGAAAATGCCCCAGATAAACATGAATTTGTTTATACGGTAACAGATAGTGTTGATGATTATGTTGCATCAATGGATGGAACAACTCTTGTCAATACTCATACACCATTCACAACCAAACTTGAAGGTGAAAAAGAATGGTCTGATGCCGATAACCAAGATGGTATTAGACCAGCATCTATTACGGTTCAATTAGTGGGAGAAGTATTAGATGAAGAAGGAAAAGTATTACAAACAATTGATACAAGTTCTATTCCAACACAAACATTATCTGATGAAGCAGGATGGACTTATAGCTTTACTGGATTACAAAAGAATGTAAATCTAGGAACAGTTGCAAATCCTGATGTACGTGAAATTACTTATAGAGTAACTGATACAGTAGATGGATATGAACCATCAATGGCTGAAGATGGAACAACTCTTGTTAATACACATACCCCTTCAACAATTGATATCGATGTTACAAAAATCTGGGATGATAATGACAATCAAGATGGTAAGAGACCAGATGATATTACCATTAACTTAATCGGTAAGATTAAAGTAAAAGATGCAAATGGAAATCTAACAGAAGAAGAGAGAGAAATTGCAGACTTAGCAAGATCACATACTTTAACAGCAGTTGCAAATGTTGATAAAACGGATAAGAATAAGTGGACTTATACATTCGAAGATGTTTATGAGTTCTGGGAAGGACAACAAGTATCTTACACAATTTCTGAAAATACAGTAAGTAATTACACCCCTTCTTATGATCAACCAAATAGAACTGTAACGAATATTCATACTCCTGGAAAAGTAAATGTTTCCGGATCAAAAACTTGGGATGATGCAAACAACCAAGATGGTAAGAGACCTACATCTATTTTCATAACATTAACAGGAACAAAAGAAGGAGAAACAACTGCCTTCTCAACTGAAACAATTGAAGTTACAGAAGAAGATGGATGGGCATGGAGCTGGACTGACTTACCTGAATATGATAGTGGTAAGAAGATTAATTATGCCATTTCCGAAGAACAAGTTTCTGAATATGATGAACCAAAAGTATCTGGATACAATGTAACGAATAAGCATACTCCAGAAACGACAAAAGTAGAAGGAACGAAAAAATGGACCGATGAAAACAACCAAGATAACTTAAGACCAGGTTCTATTAAGATTACATTACACGCAATAATTACTTACATGGATGGAGAAAGAGAAGTAACAGAACCAGCACTTAACGATGGTGAGTTTAAAGTAGTTACAGAAGCAGATGGCTGGAAATGGTCATGGGATCCACTTCCAAAATACTATAAAGGTCACGAAATTGCATATACCATTACAGAAGATGCAGTAACCTATTACGATGCGGAAGTAACTGGATACGATGTAGAAAATATTCACACTCCATTTAAGACATCATTAAAAGTCAAGAAAGATTGGCAAGATGGATCTAACCAAGATGGTTTAAGAGCAACAGAAGTTAAATTTGTAATCTTAAAAGATGGTGTTGCTATCGAAAAAGAAATTGTCTTAAATGCAAGCAATAATTGGGAGCATACAGAAGATAATCTTCCAAGATACAACATGGGTACAGAAATTGTTTACTCTGTACAAGAAATAACACAAAATCAAAATTATAAAGCAGATTATACTCAAACAACACCTGATCATGCAACGAATGAGGTTACAGAATATGCTTATGATCAAGTTGCAACATTAACTGTCACAAACGTACATACTCCTGCTACGGTCGATGTAGAAGGAAGTAAGGAATGGGACGACGATGGTAATAGAGATGGAGCAAGACCACAATCAATCACAATCCACTTATTAGCAGACGGAGTTGAAAAAGATTCTAAGACAGTTACAGCAGCAGAAAATTGGTCATGGAGCTGGACAGACTTACCTAAATTTAAGGATGAAGGTACAAAAATTAATTATACAATTACAGAAGACAAAGTACCTGAGTATAATGATCCAGAAGTAACTGGATACGATGTTAAAAATACTCATACGACGGCTAAGACAAGAGTAGCTGGTATCAAAGTATGGTCAGATGATGAAAATAGAGACTTATTAAGACCTACATCAGTAACGATCACATTATATGCAGATGGAGTTGCTACAGAAACAGCAACCGCTAGTGTTGAAAGCAATTGGGAATATAGCTTTGAAAATTTACCAAAATATGTAAATCAAGGAACAGAAGAAGAACCAGATAAACATGAAATTGTTTATACAGTAGGAGAAGCTAAGGAAGATATTCCAACAGGATATACTCCATCCGTTGATGGAACAACGATTACCAATACACATAAACCAGAAACTACAAGTATTAGTGGTGTTAAGAAATGGTATGATGATGGTGATAGAGATGGAGAAAGACCAACTTCCATCACAATCAATGTATATGATGAAGATGATATGGAACATATCGTTAAACCATATACACTTGAAGGATTAAATACAGAAGAGGAATGGTCATATACAATTGATGGCTTACCAGTATATAAGAATGTTGGTGGAGTTAGAAAAACAATTACTTATGTAGTAAAAGAAGTAGTACCAGCAGGATATAAGGGTGTCGTTAAGAGTAATTCATTAATTGAAAATACTTACGAAACTGAAAAGATTAGTCTTCCAGTATCAAAGACATGGGTAGATGAGAAGGGTGAAAAATACCGTCCAACATCAATCACTGTTAAATTATTAGCAGATGGAGCAGATACAGGAAAGACAGTTGAATTAAATAAAGACAATGGTTGGGCTTCATCATTTGATGACTTACCAGTTAAGAAAGATCATGGTACAGGAACGGTTATCTATACAGTAGAAGAAGTTCCAAATCAACAAATTACAGATTATTATGATGTATCATATCCACCAACAGGAGATAATGAAGGTAAGATTATTGTTAATACAATTAAAGACTTATCAAAAGATATCCCTGTAGTAAAAGTTTGGGATGATGAAAATAATCGTGATAATGTTAGACCAACATCTATTACATTCACATTAAAAGGAACAGTACCAAGTGAAACAGATCCTGTTTATACAGATTCAATTACAATCTTTGTAGATGATGCAGATGAAAATGATTCTAATAAATGGACATCTGAATTTACAGAAGTACCAATCTTCTTTAAAGGAACTTGGATTACGTATTCCGTAGAAGAGTCAGGTGTAGATACTACTATGTATCCAACAACTACAAACGAAACAGCAGAAGATGGAACGATTACACTTACAAACTCTCATTCCCATTTATTAAAAGATATTGAAGCTTCTAAATCATGGGCTGATGATAACGATAATGATGGTAAGAGACCAGGAAGTGTTAAGATTACCTTATTCGCTGACGGAGTAGAGCAAGAAACACTAGAAGCTACAGCTGAAAGTGAATGGAAAGTAACTTTCAAAGACTATCCAGTATATAGAGAACATAAAGTAGGAGAAGAAATTGAATATACTGTTCAAGAATTAGATGAAAATATTCCAGATGGATATGAACCAACAGTAGACGGATATACAATTACGAACACACATGAAAATGCAACTATTACTTATAAAGTAACGAAAAACTGGGAAGACTTTGATAATAATGATGGTAAGAGACCAGACCACATTACAGTTCATTTAGTTGGTAAAGTTGGAGAAGAAGTTGTTATTACAAGAGACATGGACGTTTATGAAGACGAATATGGAAATTGGACTTACACATTCGACAACTTACAAAAGTATTATCAAAAATCATTAATTCAATATACATTAACAGAAGATGGTGTTGATTTATATGAAACACAAACAATTACACAACTAAAGAATGAAGAAGATACAGAAGCACTTGAAAATACAATTACCAATACACATGATAAGATCCCATATAATGAAGATGGAACGATTACAGTAAATAAATATTGGTATGATGAAAATGATAAGTATAAGAAGAGACCAGGAAGCATTACCGTTAATTTACTTGCTGATGACGAAATCGTTGCAACGGGTGAATTAAATGAAGAAAACGGATGGAGTTATACATTCGAAAATCTTCCTAAGTATACAATCAGAGACGGAGAAGTAGGTTGCGAGATTGTTTACTCTATCGAAGAGGTAGCAGTAGAATTCTATGAAACGGAAATCGACGGATTTGATATCTACAATACTTATAATGGACCTGTTCCTGAAATTACACCTCCTCCAACAGGAGTGATAACGAAGAAACCAGGTAGAAACAACAATGTATTATTCAAGATGATTATCTCTTTACTAACTGCAAGTTATACAATTGTAGTAAGAAGAAAAAATGAACAATAAAATTGAGCGGTAACGCTCTTTTTTATTGTAATCATAAGGATTTTATGGTATAATATGCGATTGAAAAGGGTGATACTATGAAAAAGAAAATAGGATATATCTTTTTAATGATTCTTCCTTTCTTATTAGGTTGTTCCATGTATTGGAATAGTCCTAGAACCGTAGAGGCAGAATTAAAACCAACGATCATCAATTCGGAAGTAGTAGAAAAAGAAGTAAACTATGAAGATGTCATCAACAATTTAAGAGTACAATATGGAAATAATGATATTGTAGCCGTATTGCAATTACCAGATATGTTTGAAGAACCTGTTGTACAGACCAGTAATAATGATTATTATTTAAATCATACAGTAACGCACGAAGAGAGAAGTGTAGGTGCAACCTTCTTAGATTATCGTTCTAATTTAACAAATTCTAAGAAATTATTAATCTATAGTCATAGTGATGAATGGGATCAATTACCTTTTACACAATTAAAGAAATATAATAAAAAGGACTTTATGAATACCCATCTTTATATATACTTAATAGATGGGAATGGAAAACATACTTATGAAGTATTTTCTAGTTATATAGAGACAAATGACTTTGATTATGTCAATGTAGAAAACTTTGGTGGATTAACTTATCAAGAACATCTAGAAAAATTAAGGAAAAAATCGTTTGTTCAAAGAAAAATAGAATTAACAGAAGAGACAAGAGTCTTGTTATTACAAACTTGTAGCTTTGATACAAGAGTACAATCTAAACAAAAATATCAAATTTTAGTCGCAAAAGAAATAGAAGGTTAAAAGCCTTCTATTTGTTTGTAAAATTGACAAAAACCAACATTTGTTGTATAATATACACACATTGAGTGAGGGGGTATATTCTATGAAAGGAATAAAAAAAATAAACTTATATCGTAAATTAGCAGCACTTTTAGTAGCAGGTACCATGGCATGTTCTCTATCAGCATGTAATGGAGAAGTCAATATGAAATCTATGTCACCTAGTTTCTTACTAGAATTACAAGATGTAAAAGACAGAACCTTATTAGATGAATTATTAATCAATAATGATTTAGGTTATTTAGAAGATTTAGATATTATAGAAGCTGCTGATCAATTAGAAAGATACTTAGATATTATGGATCAATTAAAATCCATGAATTTTGAGGGTGTAAGAGAATTAAGTCCCTTAACAGAAGAACAATATGCAGAAGCTTTCTCTCTACCGAAAGAAGAAATTGATTTATTAATTAAAAAAGCAAACTATAAAGGAAAAGACGTTACCTTATTAGATGAAAAAATGATTGCTTTAAAACAATTAGAGAACTTATATAGAACTTGTAATGAATGGGTAAGAACTTATGGACAATCTATTTCTATCTCATTCATGCTTTCCTCTGTAAAAGCTGCTTTAGCAGATGAATTAAACTTATCCGTAGAAGATTACAGAAAAGTAACAATTCCACCTGCAAGACGTTCTGCATCAGAAGGACCAGTTCCTTACAGAATTCAAGTAGGAGATACTTCTTATACCGTACCAGTAGGAGCAGGAGAAATTTGGAATACAATCAATTATATTTATGAAGTGCAGATCTCTACTCTAGAAGGAGATAGAGAATTAGAAACATACCGTAAAGCATTGAATTATGGTAAAACAACGATTGCTTGTGGAATCGATCTTGGAAAGAAGAATCAAGTACAAGAAGAAGTAAATGCTTCTTATGTAAAAAAATATATCTTAGAGGATTAATTCTATGACATTAGAAGAGTTTAGACAAGCATTAATTGATGATTTAGATTTAGAATCAGCTTTCTTTGTAGGAAATTTTGGAGGAGCAATGCTTCAAAAAGAAATGATAGAAGCTATGAGTGAAGAAGAACTCATCGCATATGCAAGAAAGTTAGGATATACAGTCACAGAAGAAGGGGAAGATGAAAATCCTTTTCAAAAAGGTAGACACTAAAAAACAGATAAGATTACTTATCTGTTTTATATTGAATAACTTTCTTAATTTTAGGAAATGCCATAGAATAATGATCAGAACTACTTTCAAATAAAATGTAGTAAGATCCATCTAAATAATACATTCCTTCTGCCATAGGTGGAAGGGATTTTTTTGTAATGATCTTTTTCTTATCAAATGGATAATAAGGAATTTCTTTTCCACTAACCGTAATCGTACTAGGAGCAGTCTCTTCTAATACATTGGGATATAGATAAAAAGTAGAAGGAATTAAATATGTATAAGAAGCAGTAAAAGCAAGTTCTCCTCTCTCATTAAAAGCCAATCCTTGAATCATTTTCGGAAGAGATATGACAACAGAAGGAACACTATATTGCATCTCTTCTTCTACAGGAAATGCCATGAGTAATGGATTTCCATTGGGAACGTTATAGAAAGGTCTTAAATAGAAATCTCCAATCCATAATTGATTGTTATAGTAACTACAAAAATCTCCTCTGATAGGAAGATCAAAGACTCTTTTTGCCTTGATATGATCAACTTTCGTGGAAACAATTTCCTCTAGAGAATATTCTTCTACTTCATAATCATTCGTAATCCATAATACTTCATCGTTAGTAGCAATTCCACCCACATGATGGGTATTTTCATTTCCATTGGGATCTTGTAGTTTTAAGGACTTTAGAAGCATTTGTTTATCTAAATCAATTACATAAATTCTACTGACTTGATGTTTCGCATTATAAGATGTTTGAATCGCAACATTGTATTTAGGAGAATAGGTTAATCCTTGAGGAACATATTCCTCTGTATTCCCATAAATCGAAAAAGCATCTTGATAATTTGTTTGTTGAATCTTATAAGAGACATTTAAATAAATAGCATTCAGGATAAAGATAGCAAGAACAACTCCTAAAACAATTCTTACAATCTTAATAATTTTTTTATTTGGTTTCATGAAATCACCTCTATCTTAAGATAAGTGTACCATAATTCAATAAAATAAGATATAATAAAAAGTTAAAGAAGGGAGACCTCTTATGAGATTTCTAAATGAGATTAACAATTTATCAGAAGAACAAATGAAAAAAAGAATTGCTCAAAAGATAGAGAGATTAGAAAGAAAGAGTAAGACACATAATCCCAAGGTAGATGCCTTAGGATACTTAATGGATTATAAACCAACGATCAAGGAGTTTAAGTGGGATGGAAATAAATTTACAACTTCCTGTAAGATTCGCTGTTTTTATAATAATTTTCTTCCCAAAGACATGAAAATTGTCTATGGTGTTTCTTTAGATCCTACAACGAGAAAACTGGGGAATAGGGGACATTATTATTACATGGATGATCAAGAGTATCTCTATGAATTTTGTAAATACATCAAAGGATTAGAGATTGATAATATTTATGATTTTTTAGGGTATGTAAGTGATTTCTTAAAAGGATATTTGGGAACGATCGTACGAGGGGATCGGGATGCGATGTTTACCACTCTCTATGACCATGAAGGAAATGTTTTCAAACCAACCAAAGAACGTAGTATTGGAGACTTTAAGAAAAAAGGAGTAGCTCTCTGTAGTGAATATGCAACGATGGCTCAAAATATTCTTCGTTTATTTGATTTCAATAGTTATTTAGTAATCGGAAATGCCAAAATTAGAGATCGTAGGCCAGAGATGCATTCTTATAATTTATTAGCTTATCCAGAGTATGATGAAGAAGAACAAGATTATCATTATCAATTCTTCTTAATGGATTTTATTAATGGAGTTCCTGTAAAAGATATCAATGAAAAAGTAATTGGAATAGACCCTTTTGTTGTACCATTAGAAAGAATTGATCAAGAAATGGTCGATCAATTAGTAGAAGATGAATTACACTTGGTATTTCCAGAATATAGTTATGAAGTGATAGGAGATACGATTATGAGATTAAATTATGAAAAATATACTAGGGATTATTATATTGACTCCAAAATAAAAATGTCAGAAAATGTAAAAAGTAGTAAAGAATATACTTTAACAAAACCAACAGAGAACAGAAGATGATATAATAAAAGAGAATAAATGGAGGTTGTTTATGTTTAATTTAATAGGAAAAGTAGCAGTCATTACAGGAGCTTCCTCTGGATTAGGAAGACAAATGGCTGAAGGGTTTGCTTCCCAAGGAGCAAATTTAGTATTATTAGCAAGAAGAATGGATCGTCTAGAAGCATCCAAAGAAGAATTAGAACAAAAATATGGTATTACGGTTCTACCAGTACAATGTGATGTTACTTCGTCAGAAGATATCGAAAAAGCGGCAGAAGCTGCTGAATTAAAATTTGGAAAAGTAGATATCTTAGTAAACTGTGCAGGTTCTTCGAAAGACAAAGGTGTATTAGAAATGAATGATGAGGAATGGGATTTCACCATTGCTACGGATGAAACATCTGTCTTTAAAATGACAAGAGCTTTTGGAAATGTCATGGCAAAGAGAAATTATGGAAGAATTATAAATATTGCTTCTATGTATGGATTAGTAGGAAATACAGAAATTCCAACGATTGCTTATCATACATCTAAAGGAGGAGTTGTAAACTTCACAAGAGCAGCAGCTGCTGAATTAGCTCCTCATGGAATTACTGTTAACTGTATTTGTCCAGGATATTTCTATACAGAGTTAACAACAGCAGTATTAGATACAGAAATGTTCCAAAAATTTGCAGAATCTCATGTACCAATGAAGAGATATGGACAAGAAGGAGAATTAAATGCAGCAGCTATCTTCTTAGCAAGTGATGAAGCAAGTTATGTAACAGGAGTCATTCTACCAGTAGATGGTGGATATACATGTGTATAAAAAAGAAGTTTAACTTCTTTTTTTATGATATGATAAAAAAGAGGGATGCCTATGAGACTAACAGAACAGAAACAGCTTTTCTACAAATTTATAAGGGAAATAATCAAGAAGAAGCCATTCAAAAATTGGATCCTACCATACCAAAAGAGCTTCTATTTATATATGATGTAGTATGGGGTTATGAAAACATAAATAAGTTTATGAGCTTCTTATCAGATCCTACATCGATACCGATACAAGATATATATGTTCGTAGAGTAGAAGACATGATAGAAATGGTCAAAAGTATCATTCATGCTTCCTGCGAATATGCTTTAGAAAATCCCATCCAGAATAAAAAAATATATCGATATGAAAACAATAAGAATTTAGAGTGTTATGAAAAAGGAGAAATTCCTTGTATGAAATCAACTTCTCAATCTCATTCAGAAGCAACTGTTTTTCATTACAAGGATACAACTCCTCTTGTCTATCAAATAGAAGATGGATTTATTCCTTATATTGCAATGGAAGAGGTAGTAGAAGGAGAATTTTTCAAAGATGAAAAAGAGATTTTATTTCCTCCCTTCTTAAAAGTAGAGAAGACAGATCAAATGGAAAACACTTGGAGTGGAGATTATCAAGTCATAAAAATCAAAGATTCTTTTGATGATATCGTTTATGTAGATACAGAAGAACAAGAAAAGACTTTTCAAGAAGCAATGAAAGATTTTGAAGAATGTTTTTCAGAAGCAAAAAAAAGAGGAGAAGTAACTCCTGAATTATTAGAAAAGATAACGATTATTCGAGATTACATAAGAGATAATGCTAGAAAAATGTATGCTTTCTATTAAACCAAATATCAAATGAAACAATTAGAAGAAGAATTAAAAAAGATGTAAAATACATCTTTTTTTATTCACAAAGAATTCCTTCAGGAAAAATCTTCATCGTATAAGAACTATTTCCTCTATATTCTCCTTTTTCATCAAAATCATCTTCTGTATCATACGTAAATACTGTTAAATAAATAGGAGAATCTACTTCTGATACTTGATAACTACTTTGAATCTTAATGGCAGTAAATAGGGTATTCTCATTATATTCATCATTTTCAATATGAGAATAAAAACCTTTTTCTTTATTGGCATAATCATCATATAAATAATTCATAAAATGTTCCCAACGATTCATACAGTCACTAGGATACAACATATTATAAGAAACATCTTCTCCTGAAATTAAATGAAATTTCAAATTAAATCCCAAATGAAGGGGTTGATATGACATCCATTTCTCATAATAAGAATCAGCAAACCCTTTATCTAAAGAAACAACATCTTCATTAGAAGGATATACTTGAAAGATACCAACATCTTCTTCTACCACTAATTTCTTGGTAATGGTCGTATACTTCGTCAATGTATTTCCATTTAATTGATAAATACCAATCGGAGTATTGTTTTGATCTTGATAGGTTTCAACTACCTCGGGACTAAGAGAAGGCTTCTCTTCTTTTTTTTCTTCAACAACCACTTCTTTTTCACAACCACAGACTAGAAAAAGAAGGAATAATAATAAGATTACTTTACACTTCATGAAAACACCTCAATTCCATTATAATATAAAAATATGATATAATAAAATAGAAAAAGAGTAGGAAAGAAGGGATAGTATGAATCCTGGATTAATCGTTGCATTTATTGTAATCGCAATCATGACAACCATGGAAAAAGAAAGAATTAAAAAAGAAGCTGAGAAAAAGAAGAAACCAATCATTGTGAAAGATGCAATTAAATTAAATGAAGATGTCAAAATAGAAGAAGTAAAAAAAGAAAAAATACAAAAAAAGACTGTAAAGAAAGAAAAATCAAACAAAACCAAAGAAAAAGTATGATAAGATGATAGTAGGTGAGTTTATATGGATGATAATAATGATAAAAATTTAATGGAACTCAACACGGAAGAAGTACAAAAAAAGAGATAAAGACAATAAAAAATTCAAGAATGGAAAAATAAATTCAAAAAGTGGAAAGAAAAAAGACAAGAGGAAAAAGAAGATAAGAAAAGAGCCAAAGAGGAAGAAGAAAGAGTAAAACGACAAGAAGCATCTTTTCCTGAACTGGGTCCACAAGGCTCTAAAAGTAGTGCTTTCCAAGAACAAACGATTACGAATACAACCATTCAAAAAGAAACGAAAAGAGAATTAACACCTGCAGAATTAAGAAGGCAGAAAGCCAAAAGAAAGAAAATGATCCGAAATATTATGACCATTCCAGAAATCATTGCCGTTATCTTTTTAGCAATCTTCTTAAAAAATAGATATGTAAGTTATTCCAACAATGTTCATCAAACCCTAAATTATTTTGCAGGAGAATATGTATATGATATTTATCGTGATAATAGTGCGATTAAAATATCAAAGAATCGGAAAATGATTTGTGAACAAGAACCTTGTAATGTAGAAAACTTAGGGGGATATGATATTCAATTTGGGAAAAATCAAATGAGAGCACTTCGTATCTTCATGGATTTAACATTCATGTTCAAGAGTAATACAAAATCCATTACCATGAATGATATTAAAACAGATTTTGGTAGAAGATGTATTTATAGTATGATTAATAATGAACCATCTTTCTTAGAGATGAAAGGGTTCAGTGGATATGATGTCATTGATTATGAACAGATGAGTAATTATACAACCAGAGGATACAAATATGAATTACAAGGAGATCGTAGATTTATCTATGTATCGATGGGAGAAAAATCAACAAGTGGATATGCTTTAGTAGTTAATAGTGCCTATAAAAAAGGAGATGATATCTACTTCTATATTAAAGAACAAACTCCAGATACGGTAGATGCTTCTTTAACAGTCATTACCCATCCAATGATTCAAATTGAATTAAAAGAAACTCCAAAAGAAATATATGTCATTAATGTAGAGACAGGAGAAGCCTTTCCAAATTTAGATGCTCCTGAACAACCATTACCAACAGAGACGAATAGTGGAACCAATGGAGTATCCGATGCCATTAATGATTTAGTAGGAAGTTTAAGAGATTTAATCCAAGAAGGCTAGTAATAGCCTTTTTCTATTAGAAAGGAAAGTTATGAAAAGAGAAAAGACGAGACAAATACAAGTAGGGAATATCAAAATAGGGGGACAAAATAAAGTCATTATCCAATCGATGTGTAATACAAAAACAAAAGAGGTAGATAGTACGGTAAAACAAATTTTATCATTAGAAAAAGCAGGATGCGAAGTAATAAGAGTAGCCTGTCTAGATTTAGAAGATGCGAAAGCAATCAAAGAAATCAAGAAGAGGATTCATATTCCGATTGTTGCCGATATTCATTTTGATTATAAGATTGCACTAGAGGCGATCAAAAGTGGAGTTGATAAAATTAGAATTAATCCAGGTAATATTGGAGGAGAAGATAAAGTAAAACAAGTAGTAGATGCTTGCAAAGAAAAGAAGATTCCCATTCGAATTGGAGTGAATGCCGGTTCTTTAGAAAAAGATTTATTAGAGAAATATCATCATCCAACTGCAAAGGCATTAGTAGAATCAGCCAAAAGACATGTAGAAATTTTAGAGAAATTTGATTTCCATGATATTTGTATTTCTCTTAAATCATCCGATTTGGATTTATGTATCAAAGCATATGAACTAGCGAGTAAAGAGTTTCCTTATCCATTACATATTGGAATTACAGAAGCAGGAACTGCATTTAGTGGAACCATTAAATCAAGTATAGGACTAGGAATTCTTTTAAAAGAAGGAATTGGGGATACCTTAAGAGTCTCTTTATCAGATGATCCTGTAGAAGAAGTAATCGTCGCAAAAGAAATCTTAAAGAATTTCCATTTAATAGAAGATATGCCAACTCTCGTATCTTGTCCTACTTGTGGAAGAACACAGATTGATTTAATTCCAATGGCAAAAGAAATAGAAGAGTTCTTACAAGACATTCATGCGAGTATCACAGTAGCGGTCATGGGATGTGTAGTAAATGGACCAGGAGAAGCGAAAGAAGCAGATATTGGAATTGCTGGAGGAGTAGGAGAAGGAATTCTATTTAAAAAAGGACAAATCATCAAAAAAGTAAAAGAAAAAGACTTAGTAAAAGAGTTAAAGAAAGAGATTATTCAAATGACAACAAAAAAATAGGAGATTTCCTATTTTTTTTCTTCTTCATTTTCTTTTTCTAACTGATGATAATCCACTTTCCCAACCATAGTTTTTGGAAGAGATTCTCGGTATACAAATTCTTTGGGAATCATATATTTCGATAAATTCTTTTCACAATACTCTTTAATTTCTGCTTTTAATTTTAAAGATTCTTTATAATCACTCTTTAAGACAACATAAGCTTTCGGTACTTGTACTTTATAAGGATGAGGAACTCCTACCACACATGAATTTAAGATAGCAGGATGCTTATTTAAGACTTCTTCGATATGGGAAGGATAGACATTATATCCAGAAGAGATAATAAGACGTTTTAAGCGCTGTACAAAGAAGAGACACCCATTCTTATCCATATAACCCAAATCGCCTGTATGGACCCAAATAATGCCTTTCTGGTCCTTTTCTAAAACACGATTCGTTTCTTCTTCATCATTTAAATATCCCATCATAACAGAAGGACCCGATATTAAGATTTCTCCCACTTGTCCAATCTCTACTTCCTGTTTCGTATCAGGATTGACAATCTTCATATCATTTCCAGGCAAAGGAATTCCAACACTTCCTAATGTATAAGAATTTGTCGTACTAAAGACACAACCACCACTCGTTTCCGTCATACCATATCCTTGGACAACCCCATGAACACAATGATGTTGATGAAGGAATTCATTAACGGCAAGATTTCTCTCTACATTTAAAGCATCTCCTCCCGAAACAACATATTTGACATTGGATAGATCTACATCATCCATATGTTTATTCTTAATTAAAGCTTCAAATAGAGTAGGAACCCCTGGAATAATAGAAGGACGATATTTCCGAAGTAATTTATCAAATCTACCCGCATCAAATTTAGGAACTAGTATCAAACAAGCTCCAATCGATAGGGGATAGTGAACACATTCTACCAATCCAAAGCAGTGAAACATAGGTAAAATCCCAAGCATACTATCTCGATCATTATTCTCTGGTAAAGCAATTCTTGCTTGACCAATTACTACATTCACATTTCCATTCGATAAAACAATACTTTTCGGAGTACCAGAAGTACCACCACTATGTAAGATAACAGCAGCTTCATTCCATAAAGTAGGATTCAATACTTCTCGATTATAATTCTTTCCTTTATTTCGAAAATCCTTCCAAAACATAAAACTCTCATTACTTTTAGGAAGCTTTACTTTTCTGTCTTGCATGAAAAAATATCCAATTCCCATTGCTTTTGGCATAGAGTCTCTTGGAGAAATGAGAATTGTCTTATATAGACTTGTTTCATCTAGAATCGATAAAATCTTCTTATAATTAAAATTAACGGTAAATAACATAACAGATTTTGTATCCCGAATCGATGCTTTAATCTCTTCTTCTGCAGAAAGAGGATGAATCATGTTCGCAATTCCTCCAATTTTACTAACGGCATAAAAAGCAATAACAGACTCTGGCACATTCGGAAGACAAATAGAGACAACATCTCCCTTTCGAATTCCTTGACTTCTCATGGCTTTGGCACAATAATCAATTTCTTGAAATAACTCTTGATAAGTCATTTTAGCTCCAAAATAATTAATTGCAACATGATCCATATGTTCTTCATTATTAGAAGCTAAAAACTCATAAATAGACATAGGAGGAACTTCTACATTTCTCTTATCTTTATCATAATATTTTTGCCATATTTTATTCTTCTTTTTATGGAATAAAAAAAATTTCATAATCCACCTCGTATATTAGACAATTGTTGAATATCTAACAATTATATTGTATAATCGAAAAAGAGAGGGAATCAATCATCAATTATGAAAAAAATTGTTCGTTGTTGAACAAATAAAACAAGTTTTGTACAAAAAGGAGATTCTATGGACCGAAGAATTAAATATACGAAAAAAGTCATTCAAGATACATTTTTAAATTTATTAGAGAAAAAAGATATTGCGAGTATTACGGTAACAGAAATCTGTGAAATAGCAGATATTAATCGAGGAACGTTCTATCGTTACTACATGGATGTCTATGACTTATTAAAGAATATAGAACAAGATTTTATTGAAGAAATTAAAAATTCTCCATCGATTGAGAGAATGGAAGAGCATTCCATCTATTCTTTTACCAAGGGAATCTTATCGATCTTTGAAAATAATAAGAAATTAGTAAGAATTCTTTTTAATACCGATCGCAATGTATATTTCTTAAATGAAGTATTGGAAGTAGCTTATGATAAATGTATTGGTAGATGGGAACAGGAGCAACCAGATATTAAAGGACCAGAATTAGAGAATGCTGTTGTCTTTATTTTTAATGGAGCTTTAGGAGTCATTAATTATTGGATTAAGAATGATTTTGAACTTCCAAGTGATGAGATTGCAACGTATATTGAAATGTATTGCATCCATGGAGCAAGAAAATATATTCCTAAGAATAAACAAGATTAACGTAAATCAGAAAAAAAGTAAAAAAAATTAAAAGAAATAAGAAAAATAAGAATCAATCTATGATACAATCAAATGGGAGGAGATAGACATGATAGAAATCTTAAAAGCATTATTATTTGGAATCGTAGAGGGCATCACAGAGTGGTTACCTATATCCTCAACAGGACACATGATTCTACTAGATGAATTCATACAATTAAATGTCTCAGAAGAATTTTATAAATTATTTGAAGTAGTGATTCAACTAGGGGCGATTCTAGCTGTAGTAGTCATCTACTTTAAGAGTATTTGGCCTTTCAAAAAGGAAAAAGGAAAAATCCAGTTCGATAAAGATATCCTAAATCTATGGGGAAAGATCTTGGTAGCTTGTATTCCAGCTGCTGTCATTGGATTATTATTGGATGACTGGATCGATGAACACTTCTATAATAGTGTAGTAGTCTCCTTAGCTTTAATCATCTATGGTATTATTTTCATCGTCATTGAAAGTAAAAAAATTGGATCGAGAAAGACCAAAAAAACAAAAGAGATTACTTATAAACAAGCTCTAGGAATTGGAGCCTTCCAATTACTAGCTTTAATACCAGGAACCTCTAGAAGTGGATCCACGATTATTGGAGGATTATTAATTGGACTAGAAAGAAGTGCTGCTGCAGAATTCACCTTCTTCTTAGCCATCCCTGTTATGGCAGGAGCCTCCTTACTAAAATTAGCAAAATACATCGTAAAAGTCGGATTATCATTCACGGGATTAGAAATCGGAATTTTAATTGTCTCAACAATTACGGCTTTCATAGTCAGTTTATTTGTCATCAAATTCTTAATCAATTATATTCGTAAACATGACTTCAAAGTATTTGGATATTATAGAATTGTTCTAGGACTTTTAGTATTATTATATTTTTTATTAATGAAATAAAGAGTAACAGAAGTTTACTCTTTTTTGATTGAAAGGGAGGAAAAAATGAAAAAACAAATAGACACAAATAACTTACGATTAATGGTATTTGATAGTGCCAAAGACTTAGGAGAAAAAGTCGATAAACATCTTCTCGATATGTATCATTTAGATGCCGAAAAAGATACTTTTATTGTTCCTATTAAACAGAACTATTTTGAAGATGGACACTTCAAAGTGGAAATAGAAGAAACCGTAAGAGGAAAAGATCTCTTCTTACTAACCGATATCGGGAATTATTCTATTGAATACAAAATGCATGGTTTTATCAATCATACAAGTCCCAACGATATTATGAATCAATTAAAAGATGGAATTGGTGCCTGTAATTGTCATGCAAAAACCATTAATATTGTAATGCCTCTCTTATATGCAGGAAGACAACACAGAAGAAATACAAGAGAAAATCTAGCTTGTGGGATGATGCTACATGAACTAGACGAAATGAGTCGAATCAAAGGATTTATTACCTTTGATGCACATGATCAAGGAGTAGAGCATGCGATTCATAATATGGAATTTAATAACTTTTTCCCAACCAATACCATCTTAGAACAATTAATCCAAGACCTTCCCAAAGCAAAACTAAGAAAAATAGTCTTTGTAGCCCCAGACAATGGAGCAACCGGAAGAAGAAATGTCTATTTGAACTCTTTCAATTCGAAATATATTCATAGAGAAGCAGGTAGTTTCTTCAAACAAAGAGATTACAATAACTTTGTAGATGGAAAATACCCAGTCATTGCTCATGATTATTGTGGAAATAACAATCTAGAAGGTTATACAGCAATTATTTCAGATGATATGATCTCTTCTGGAAGTAGTATGTTTGATTGTATAGAAGAATTAAAGAAATATAAAGTAAAACACATTATCGTAGTTGTAACCTATGCTTTATTTACAAAAGGAATTGATCAATTTAAAGACTATGTGGAAAAAGGAATGCTAGATGGAATCTATACAACCAATTTATCGTATATCCCAGAAGAATATCAAAAAGAAAAATGGTTACATGTCTGTGATTGTTCCGAATATCTAGCAAAAATCATCTATAGTATTCACAATGATATCTCCATTACAGAACTATTAAGAGATAAATCTCTTCCAATTCGATTAATTGAAGAGAAGTTTGAAAAAGATTCGTAAAGACTATGAATCCATAGTCTTTTTTTTATAAACAATATGATATAATGATAGAAGGTGAGACTATGAAAAAAATAATAAGAGTATTTTTATTATTACTCTTATTTTTAGGAACAACACCGGTGTATGCAAAGGGAGTATCTATAGAAAGTATTACAGTAGATTCGAAATCAAATAATACAGTTATTTTAGAAGATGCTACGATTGAGAATTTAACCGTAAAAATGAATGTTAATTTTGTATTAAAAGAGGATTATATCAAGTATAAAATAATAATCAATAATGATACAGATAAAGACTATATCATGGATGAAAATAAAAATAAGAGTGAATATATTGACTATATTTATGAATATGATGATCAAAATAAAATCATAGAAAGTCATAAGAAAAGTACAATGTTTGTAACCATTCAATATAAAAAAGAAGTACCAGTAGATGTATTAAGAGAAGAAGGTTCTTTTATAGAAACCAAGAATCTATCCATTGAATTAGATCATTTTGAGAATCCAAAAACCGGTATGAATATCATTGCTATCTTGTTACTATTATTGATCGTAGGAATCTTACTATTAGCCAAAAAGAATAAAAAAATAGCAGTATTAATTCTACTATTATTACCAGTAACGGTATGGGCAATTGACAAATTAATGATTCATTTAGAAATGAATGTTAAAATATCAGCAAAACCTGTATGTATTAGAGGAACAGAAAAACACGTAGAAGTATGTAATGCTTATGGATATGGATCAGGAGATTTATATTGTTCTCTCCACATTTCAGTGGGAACAAATATCTACTATGGAAATTTAGGAGTAAATGGATTGTTAACAACAGGAGATATTTTCAATTGTGATGTAAATGATGATGGTATCTATGATGAGGAAACAGAGAGATTCTATTATATTGCACCAGAAGAAGGAGATGCCTCTAGCAATAAAATCGTTCTCCTATATTACAACAATGTAGTAGAAGGAGTTCCCAATAATAAAGGAGAGATCAGCTTCTGTAATAATGATAGAAACTATGCTCCTACTTCTGCTTATACTCAATTACCAACAACCGCTCAATGGAAGAATCCATTATTATTTAGTAATTTTGAAAGACAAATAAAAACCAAATCAGGAGCCAATTTCTTTAATCATGATGGTACTACATACAATCTTCCAGTCTTTACGTATACGAATAGAGTAGCAAGAATACCTACTTACCGAGAAATTGTTTATGGTGGTTGTGCAGAAAGGGATTTAGAAAGTACCTGTAACTTTTTACTAGAAAACACTACTTATACTGAAAATCATAATGGAACTACAAGAGGATATTATCTAGAGTCTTATGCAGATACTATTTTCTATGTTTATAACGTTAGTGGATCCCCAAAAATGATTTCTACTGATGTATGTAGAAATGCTAGCAGTGGTGTTCGACCAGCGATCGTTGTACTAAAAGATAATATTTTGTATTAGGAGGAAGCATGAAGATTATATCATGGAATGTAGCAGGACTAAGAGCTTGTTTAAATAAGGGATTTGACCGTTTCTTTGAAAGTGAAAAAGCAGACATTGTTTGTCTGCAAGAAACAAAAGTTCTAGAAGAACAAAATCCTTTTCATCCATATGGATATCAGGAATACTTGTTTCCAGCAGAGAAAAAAGGATATTCTGGAACGATGATATATACAAAGGAAAAACCAATCTCTGTAAAATATGGAATTGGTATTGAAGAATATGATAAAGAGGGTAGAACAATTACCTTAGAATTCAAAGACTTTTATTTAATTAATTGTTATGTACCTAATTCAAAAAGAGAATTAGAACGATTAGATTCTAGAATGGAATTTGAAGATCATATGAGAAACTATTTAAAAGAACTATCTCAAAAGAAACATGTACTTTATTGTGGAGACTTGAATGTTGCTCATGAAGAAATCGATATTAAAAATCCAAAACAGAATCAAAGAAGTGCTGGATTTACGATAGAAGAAAGAAATAAAATGACAGAATTGTTGGAAAGTGGTTTTATCGATACCTTCCGTTATTTCTATCCAGAAGAAGTAAAATATACATGGTGGAGTTATTTGGGGCATGCAAGAGAGAAAGGAATTGGATGGAGATTAGATTACTTTATTGTGAACAAAGAATTTCTAGAGAAAGTAAAAGATTCTAAGATTTTAGATCAAGTAGAAGGATCAGATCATTGCCCAATTGAATGTGAAATTCAATTGTAATTTCAAAAAAACAATGTATAATAAAAATAGAAGAGGAGGATGATCATATGAATGATTATATGGATTTACAAAAATTAACAATCATAAGAGAAAGAGATGGATTTATTGCTGCATTAGATCAAAGTGGAGGATCTACTGCTAAAACACTAGAGAAATATGGAATTCCAAAAGATAGTTATTCTTCAGAAGAAGAAATGTTTGAATTAATTCATCAAATGAGAAAGAGAGTATTTACTTCTCCTGTATTTACTTCAGAAAAAATCTTAGGAACGATTCTTTTCTATAAAACGATGGAGTCTAAAGTAAATGATAAATATACAGCAGACTATCTATGGGAAGATAAAAATATTGTTTCTTTCTTAAAAGTAGATAAAGGATTAGAGGAAGAAAACAATCAAGTAAAATTGATGAAACCAATTCCTGATTTAGAAGACCAATTACAAGTAGCAAGAGAACGTCATGTGTTTGGTACCAAGATGAGAAGTGTCATCTTAGGAGCTAATCGGGAAGGAATTAGAGAAATTGTAAAACAACAATTTGAATTTGCAAAAACAATTTGTGATAATGGATTAGTACCAATCATTGAACCAGAAGTAGATATCAATATTCCAGACAAAAAAGAAGCAGAAGATATTCTAAAAGAAGAAATCAGAGAAGTATTAAATCATTGGAAGCCAGCAGATTTAATTATGTTTAAATTTACGATTCCAACAGAATCAAATCTATATGAAGACTTATATGATTATAATTGCTTAGTAAGAATTGTTGCTTTATCAGGTGGATATGAAACAGATGAAGCATGTCGCTTATTAAAACAAAATAAACACATGATTGCTTCTTTCTCAAGAGCATTATTACAAAACTTATCTGCACAACAAACAGAAGAAGAATTTAATGAAGAATTAAAACATGCAATTGATGAAATCTTTGACGCATCTATAAAAGGCTAGAAAAATCTAGCTTTTTTTATTTCTCTATTTACAAACAAATGTTTGATTGCTATAATAAAAGTAGAAAGGGTGATAGGATGGAAAAGGTCTATATTTGTATTGATTTAAAGAGCTTTTATGCATCCGTAGAGTGTAGAGAAAGAGGACTAGATCCTCTTCATACAAATCTAGTAGTAGCAGACCCAACTCGTACCGAAAAAACCATCTGTTTAGCGGTATCACCATCTCTTAAAAAATATGGAATATCGGGTAGAGCAAGACTCTATGAAGTCATCCAAAAAGTAAAAGAAATCAATCAAGAAAGAAAAAAGAATAACAATCATAAACCTTTTAAGGGGAAAAGTATCTTAGAAGAAGAACTAGCAAACAATCGACAACTCGAATTAGACTTTATTGCAGCACCACCTCGTATGAAATATTATATGCAGTATAGTACGAGAATCTATGATATTTATCTACGGTTTGTGGCTCCAGAAGACATTTTTGCTTATTCGATTGATGAAGTATTCTGTGATATTACAAACTATCTGAAAACGTATAAAATGACCCCACGAGAAATGATTACGAAAATGATTCAAACCGTTTATGAAGAAACAGGAATTACAGCAACGGGAGGAATTGGAAGTAATCTATATCTTGCAAAGATTGCTATGGATATTGTCGCAAAACATGCAGAACCCAATGAAGTTGGAGTAAGAATTGCAGAATTAGATGAGATGTCCTACCGAAAAGAATTATGGAATCATAAACCGATTACCGATTTTTGGAGAGTAGGGAAAGGAATTGCTTCTCGTCTCGAGAAACACAAACTATACACGATGGGAGATATTGCGAGAAAATCTCTAGAGGATGAAGAACTCTTATACAAATTATTCGGAATTAATGCAGAATTCATAATCGACCATGCCTGGGGATGGGAACCTTGTACCATGAAGGATATTAAGAATTATCGTCCTAAAATTCATAGTCTTTCGTCTGGTCAAGTTCTTCATAAACCATACGACTATGAACATACAAAATTAATTGTAAAAGAAATGATGGATAATTTATCCCTAGATTTAACCCATAAAGGAGTCGTAACCAATCTATTAGTATTAGATATTGGTTACGATGTAGAAAACTTAAAATATTATCAGGGAGAAGTAACAACAGACTTTTATGGAAGAAAAGTACCCAAACATGCTCATGGTACCATTCGATTGAAAGAATATACATCTTCTACCAAAATATTAACGGATCACATTGTAAAACTGTATGAAGAAATCATGAATAAAAACTTAGTTGTGAGAAGAATTAATATAGCAGCAGGAAACATTATTACTAAAAAAGAAGCAAGAAACACTCCGAAGTTAGAACAATTAAATTTATTTTCACCGCAAGAAGATAATCAAAAAAAAGAGATTCATCAAGAAGAGGAAGATCATCTACAGCAGACGTTATTAGCCATTAAAAATAAATATGGAAAAAATTCCATTCTAAGAGGAATGAATTTGGAGGAAGGAGGAACGGCCATTGAAAGAAATAGACAAGTGGGAGGACACAAAGAGTAGTTTCCCTTACGAAGATATTCTCGATTTAGAGCATCCTACTTCGAGAAATCATCCGAGACTACCAATGGATACAAGGGCAGGACAATTCTCTCCCTTCGCAGCTTTAACAGGATATGAAGAAGGAATATCAGAAACAACTCGTTATACTTCCCAGAAAAAAGAATTAACAGAAGAAGAAAAAAACAAATTAGATGAAGTAATCAAAGAAATTAAAAGAAATAACAATCCTCCGATTCAAATTACCTATTTTGTAAAAGATAAAAGAAAAAAGGGTGGTAGTTATCAAACGGTAGAAGGTACCATCCAAAAAATCAATTTATATCAAAATAAACTAGAATTACAAAATGGAATCAAAATTCCAATAGAAGATATTGTCAAGATAGAGATGATTCCTGTCCCAGAATAGGATTTCTCTGTTATAATAAGAGTGGTGAGGAAGATGAATACCAATCTTGTGATTCAAAGAGAAAAACAATTCATTGATAAGATTTGTGACTTATATCATTATGATAATAATATAAGACATCTTTTGTATGTCATTATTCCTGCTTTTGTAATCAAATATGGAATTGGAAAAGAAAAACTCATTCTAAATACATTCCGAGAAATACAAATTGTAATCTCCGATGTAAAAGATAAATATGTAAAAGCGTATTATTCTTCTAGACCTATCATAGAAGGAAATGAATATAAAACAAAGAAGGTCATGGTTCTACAAGACTATAAAGGAACAAACTTAGTCAATTTAATTGATAATTTAGTACATGAATTTAATCATGCCGTAAACTCTTATGTGAATGAAATTAAAGAAACAAAGAATTATCTCTATTTAAGAACCGGATTAACCTATCGAGTTTATAAAAAGGATACATTGGCCTTTATTAAAAAAGATCCTTCCTATATGTTAGAAGAAATCATTAATACGAAACAAACAGAAGAAATTATTAATATTATGAAAGGTTTTGATGAGAAAAACTTAGATATTAGTAATACTGTCTATGCGATTAATAGGGAAACCAGTCATCAATACAATTCAAATTCCTAT
Organism: Bacilli bacterium; assembly: GCA_017964405.1. GTDB lineage: Bacteria > Bacillota_I > Bacilli_A > RF39 > UBA660 > UBA3789. The sequence goes on along the minus strand of JAGCSA010000029.1, from coordinate 7,805 downwards.
TACTTAGAAGGAACGATTTGCAAACAAATCTTAAATAATAGAACCTTTATTCATACACTCGCAACCTTAAGAATCAATGGAGAAGTCTATAATATCAGTAAATGGTTTGATGATATTACAGGAGAAGAAGGATCCTATAAAGACTTAATTTATCTATTGAATGAAGTTTATAATTTAGAGATTGAGTATGCGAATAAGAAATTATTAAAAGGACTCATTTTAAATAAAATCAGAGAAACATCGAAACAAATTATGCGAATTGTAGAAAAATTTGATCGAAATGTAAATTTTCGATAGAAAAAGAAATGAAAAATGGATTTACACAGTCCATTTTTTTCTTTATAATAAATACTATGTGGGGAGAGGTGCTTATGGCAAAACAAGATTATATTGCAACAATCATGGACAAGTATTATTTAGGGGACGACAACTATTTTTATATGCACAGTTATACTACAGAAGGAACGTATGATCCCGAGTCTGAAATCTTTCGAGATAAGAATGGATTGGAGTTCTTGCCAGCAACCAATATCAATGTGTTAAGAAGTGAAATCAACAGAGGATACTTGAACTTGACGAAAAAAGAAGAATTGCCAAAGTTGATGGGGAAAAAGACACTAAGTGAAGCAATCCCAGAATTTGATTATCGTTGTAGTCGTTATATTTTCTATGTATCGACAACAGAGAACGAATTAGTTTTCTGTCTACCAATCGATTATCAAAAGATGAAAGAAAGTTTACAAGAAGATTTATCCTTGATTGAAGAGCATGGTGGATTAGAACATGTTGCCGTGGATAAAGTGAAAATCCCTGTTTCTCATGTATCAGGAGCAGTACATATTGATGCTGCTGATTATGTAGCACCTTATCAGAGTGCCATTTTCCAAAGAGAAGAACCTAGAGAGATATTAGATTTCTTAAAGGATGTTTGGAAAGGAAATTATACGGCAGAACAATTAAAAGAAATAAGAGATGTCGTAGAAGCAAGAAGAGATAATATCCAGTCTTTGGTGGAATCTCTAAATTCTAGAATTGATGGAGAACAACCAACGACAGTAGATCCCAATACCAAAGAAGAACAACCAGTCGATCGAAAGAAAAAATTTGTAAAAATAGATAGTGCAGGAAAAGAATGGATCGATATGGAAGGGATCTATAAAAAGATGCTAAAGACATTGATTGCACAAGATGCTCCTGCAAGAAGAGTATTAGTAGAGATTGCGAGAAAACTAAGAAGTGCCAAATCTAATGAAAGAGGCCTATTAATTACAGGCCAAACAGGATCTGGAAAAACCAAATTAATGGAATTAGTCGCAAGATATATTGATCATCCATTCTTAAAAATTGATTCTACCCAATTAACCGTAGCGGGATATGTAGGAAAAGATATTGAAGAAGAATTATGGAAACTATATGTTGCTTGTGGGAAAGATATTAATAGAACAGAAAAAGCAATTATATTCTTTGATGAAATTGATAAAAAAGGAACTGGTTCCAAAGGAGATGTCAATGGAAAAGGAGTTTTAAATGAATTACTTCCTTTCTTTGATGGAACGACCTATGATGCTTGTGCAGATGTCAAACATAAAAAGGATCCAGTCCAAATTAATACGAAGAATATGTTAATTGTACTTGGCGGAGCTTTTGAGGATGTCTATAAAGACTTAAATCGACAAGAATTAGGTTTTACCAGTGATGATGAAAAAGCAAAGAGAAAGAAAAAAGCTGCTCAACCCAAAGACTTTGTAGAAAAAGCACAAATGCCAAATGAATTTATGGGTAGAGTAGATGTCATCAAATTAAATGATTTAGAAGTAGAAGATATTCGAAGAATTCTCTTAGAATCTGATGAATCCTCTTTATTAAATCAACAGAAATTATTCCAAGAATTAGGAGTACGCCTAACACCAGGGGATGATTTTGTAACAGAAATAGCGAGAAGAGGAGTCGAAAAGAAAACGGGATGTAGAGGAATTGATAGTGTCATCAATGAAGCTACATGGGCAGCCTATGATGATGCCTATACCCATCCAGGAGAAATTGAAGAAATTATTCTACAGAAAGAAACCATCGACAATCCAATGCAATATCAAAAGGTCATGAAAAAAAGAGATAGCAAATAACTATCTCTTCTTTTGTTTTTGTTCTTCTTCTTTACGAACTTGTTTATAGAATTTCTTTAAAGCACGGAAATTACGACTATCAACACTATGAGAATACTTCATTTCATTCATATCAACGAACATACATGTTGGATAAGGTTTCTTTGGACGTTGTAATACTTCATTTTGGACAATGGTAAGAGCTTCTCCTTCATCTAATAATTCTGTACCATGTTCAAAAGAAATATAATTATTCATAACTCCTCTATAAAAAGGAACATCTTTACGAACAATTGGTGTATCAAATTCCACTAGCTTTACTGCACCATCTTGAATATCTAATTGAGTGATTACTAAACTACGAAGTGGTGCTTTATAAATATTTTTCATACAATCCCCCCATAAGTGACACATATTATAACACAAATGAGTCAAATAGTCAAAAAAAAGAAAAAACTATTGCAATCAAAGGTCTTTTTTGATAAAATCAATATACGTGAGATGGCGAAGTAGCTCAGCTGGCTAGAGCGTTCGGTTCATACCCGAAAGGTCGGGGGTTCGATCCCCTCCTTCGCTACCAATAGAATATAACTCGAAGGATTCTTCGAGTTTTTTGTTGGAAAATTATCCAAAAGAAAAAAGTAGGTATTCCTACTTTTTTATTGATCTTCTTTAAAACTATAAATCGTATTATAATGATCGCTATTAGGATCAGGTCCTTCAATGGCTAAATAATGAGTCTTTCCACTTTTACTTTCAAAGAACCAAGTCGTAATATATTTCTTTTGTTTTGGATAATAAGCTGTTACCATAAAAGCACTATAATTATCAATCGAAGAAGTAGATGCAGTTAAGTTTTGACCACCTGCTTCTTTAATTTTTAAATAGACAGTGTTTGCCCAATCAGTAGCATTCATCTCATTGGTTGGTAAAGCATAAAGAGTAACAATCCAGGTACCATCATCGGTAAACTGTAAGGTACTATTTCCATTTTGATCTTTAAAAGTAGACCAAGTATTTGGAATAGAAACCCAACCATAATCAGGACTTCCTACTCGAAAAGAATTATCTTTCGTAAAGAGAGCAGAATAATCAATATTATTATTAGGAGTTCCTGTTGCCACTAAATCTTCTTTTCCAAATGGTCCAGCACTTTGTTCTAGATTTTGAACACCTCGATCATAGAAATAAGCAAGTAAGAATACAAAGGATATTAGAAAGACAGCAACTACTCCACAAGTGGTAAGAATAATAGCAGTCTTCTTTTTCTTTTCACGAGCCTTAGAAGCATTGTTTCTAGCAGCAATTAAACTGGCATTGACAGGAGGAATTGTAGTAGGGCTTGCTGGTTGTTCATGTTGTTCTTGTAATCCACTAGGAACCTGTATAGAACTACCTCCCATAAAATCAGGAACATCTGCAAAAGAGCCACTCGTTTCTGCTTCAGAGGAAGTAGTAGAAATCATTTGATTTTTTTGTACTTTAAAAGGATCTTCTTCCATAGCAGCTGGTTTGGCAAGTGGACTTGTAGCAGGAGTAACATCATTGGTGTTAGGCATTAAGTTTACAAGAGGTTGTGTTGGTGGTTGGCTTTTGGAAGTTTGGGTAGTAGAAGTAGACTCTGGTTTCGTTGTTGCTGATTCATCTCGAATATCATTACTACCGCATTCTGTACAAAAAATGCCACCATCTTCAATCAGACTATTACATTTATTACAATATTTTGCCATAGAAAAACACTTCCTTATTATCATTTTAACATTTTCTGAATAGCATCTCAATTCTTTTTCAAAGAAAATAAAGACTTTACACATGAAAAAAAGAGGAGAATCAATAAAAAAGGCAAAATCGTGATTTTTGCTTTCAAAAATAGGAATATTGTTGTAAAATAAATATGGAAATTGCCCCATAGCCAAGTGGTAAGGCAGTGCGCTCTGACCGCACGACGCGTTAGTTCGAATCTAACTGGGGCAGCCATTTTAAAGAGGTGTAAGTATGACAGAAAACGAAAGAAAAGAATTAGCAGATTTACTATATCCAAATTTATCACATGATATTAAATATTATGAAGAAAGATATCCAGAAAGAAAATTACCAAAAGGAGCTATGGTAACAAGATATGCACCATCTCCAACGGGAAGTGTTCATTTAGGAAACTTACTAAGTGCTTTCGCGGATATGGTTTATGCAAGACAAAGTAAAGGTAGTTTCTATTTAAGAATTGAGGATACCGATCAAAAGAGAATGATTGAAGGTGGTATTGAAAACATTACCGGAGTTCTTCATGATTTTGATATTCTACCAAATGAAGGATATTCCTTTGGAGGAGAATATGATCCTTATATTCAAAGTGAAAGAACAGAAATTTACCAAACTTATATTAAAGACTTAATTGTAAGAGGATATGCTTATCCATGTTTTATGTCAGAAGAAGAAATTCAAAATATCAGAGAAGAACAAGAAATCAATAAAACCAAAATTGGTATTTATGGAGTTTATGCAGTAGATAGAGATTTATCGCTAGAAGAAGTAAAAGAGAGAATTGCAAATGGACAAGAATATGTCATTCGTCTAAAATCACCAGGAGATGCTTCTAAAGAGATTGAAGTAGTCGATTGTATCAAAGGAAAAATGAAATTCCCAGAACATAATGTAGATACTGTACTATTAAAGAAAGATGGTACACCTACGTATCACTTTGCTCATGCAATTGATGATCACTTAATGCATACAACCCATGTTATTCGAGGAGATGAATGGGTATCCAGTCTACCACTTCATGTACAACTATTTGAATTGTTAGGATTTGAACCAGTAAGATATGCTCATATTGCTCCGATAACGATTAAAGATCAAGAAACAGGAAATATCAGAAAAATCAGTAAAAGAAAAGATCCATGGTTTGGAGTAAAATACTACGACGAGAATGGAATCCCAATAGAAGCATTACATCTTTATTTAGCAACCATTACGAATACAAATTTTGAAGAGTGGTATTTAAATAATGAAGATAAAAAGATAGAAGACTTTGAATTTTCTTTTGAGAAACAAGCAATTGGAGGAACATCTTTTGATGAGGCAAAACTAGTCAATTTATGTAAGACATATTTCTCAAGAAAGAGTGGAAAAGAAGTCTATGAAGAAACCCATAAATGGGCAGAAAAACATGATCCAGATTATGCCAATCTATTGGAAAAACATAAAGAAGATATGATTGGATTCTTCAATATTGAAAAAGATGGTCCAAGACCAAGAAAAGATATTGCGAAATATAGTGATGTCAAAGAAGAATTCAGTTATGCTATCGATTCCATGTTTGAAAAAGAAGCATATAAAAAATATGATGGTGATAAAACGTATGATACAGATTTAATTTTAGATTATATCAATAATGATTTAGAATTAGATTGTAATAATGAAGAATGGTTTAATGCCATCAAGTTATTTGCTTTAAGAAATGGATATGCAGCAAGTCCAAAAGATTACAAAAACAATCCAGATTCTTATAAGGGACATGTAGGAGATATTTGTGAAGCCATCCGTGTGATGATTACAGGAAGATTAAAATCTCCAGATCTATTTAGTATTATGAAAATACTAGGAAAAGACAGAATTATACAAAGAATTAATTTATATAAGAAAACAATTTAGTATACAGATGAAAAAAATATGTTATAATGAGGTAGCATGAAAATAGAAAGAGATGTGGTTAGTAGATGGAAGAAATCGATTTAAAAGAAATGTTTGATTACTTTCTAGGAAAAGTATCCTGGATTTTAATCGCTGTTGCCTTAGCAATCGCAATTGGTAACATTTATACATTATTTACAAGAGTACCAATGTATAAAAGTACAACATCACTTGTATTAGTAAGTGAGAATGGAGAAAATTCTAGTTATAATACCAGTGAACAACAATTAAATAAAAACTTAGTAGGAACGTATTCAGAAATTATTAAGTCAAAGTCTATTTTAAGTGAAGTAATTACGAGTCTAAAATTAGATATGACAGTGAATACACTACAACAAAGAGTGAGTGTTAGTTCCGTAACGAATGCTGAAATTATTCAGATTACGGTATCGGATCCAGATCCAAAACAAGCAACCAAAATTGCCAATGAGATTGCCAAAGTATTCGTAAAAGAAATTCCAAAGTTCTATAAGATGAATAACGTTGCTGTCTTAGATAAGGCAGAAAATGCAACGAGACCATATAATGTAAATTATCTAAAAGATAATGCTATTTATATTATGATTGGTTTAGTATTATCTTGTGGAATTATCTTCATATTCTTCTACTTTGACACGACAATTAAAACAGGAGAAGATATTGAAAAGAAACTAGGATTAACGATTGTTGGAATCGTTCCAAGAGTAGGAAAGGAGTAGGGTTAGTATGAAGAGTAAAGATTTAATTATTGCCAAAAACCCAAAATCCTTATTTGCAGAGTCTATTCGAACGATTCGTACAAATATTGCATTCGCCTCTCTAGACAAAGATGTAAAAATTATTATTAATACCTCTCCAGAAGCAGGAGATGGAAAAAGTTTTATTACAGCAAACTTAGCCATTGCTTATGCACAAGAAGGAAAGAAAGTATTGTTGATTGATGCCGATTTAAGACGTGGTAGACAACATGAAATCTTCGATGTTATGAATGTAACAAGTGGTGGTTATACAAACTTAATGTTAAATTACAAAGATGGAATCGATTTTAATAAATATATATTCCCAACATTTGATAAGAACATTGATCTATTACCAACAGGACCAACTCCACCAAACCCAGTAGAATTACTAGGAAGTGAAAACAACAGAAGACTATTAGATCGGCTAAAGAAAAAATATGATTTAATCATTATGGATAGTACTCCTATCATTGGATTAAGTGATGCGATGATTCTATCAACATTAAGTGATATTAATTTGGTAACCGTATCCATCAAAAAGACCAGAATGGAAAACTTAGAAAGAGCCAAAAAATTATTTGATCAAGCAAATGCAAAAATAGATGGTGTCATTCTAAATAAATCACAACCAACAGGTAGTCATTACTATAGTTATTACTACAATAATGATTATTACAATAATAATGAGAAGTAATTATGAAAGATTTGCATTGTCATTTACTATATGGAATTGATGATGGAAGTAAATCCATAGAAGAATCGATTCAATTATTAAAAAAGATGGTAAAAGCTGGCTGCAAAGAGATCGTATTAACTCCTCACTATGTGAGAAATAGTAAATATGTTTGTTTTCATTCTAATCAAGGAATGAATAACCTATTGTGGCTTGTACTATTGCTTATTTTTACGTGGATTATGTCTATCGGATTCAATGGAAGTCCACTGATTGATTCTCTTCGTAATATTCTCATCTTAGCCTATTGCGTATTTAGTTTATTTGGCTTTATCAATGCACTAAATAATAAGGCGAAAGAAGTGCCTATTATGAGTAAATGTAATTTGATTACGATTATTGCTGGCTTGTTTGGAAAATAATCGTTAAAGATATCAAAAAATGCCATGCATCTTTGAATGGATGCATGGTATTTTTGATTTAGGATTCATCTTTAAGGGCATATCCTAGTTTGGTAATGGATCCTGCTCCCACTGTTAAGACAATGTCTCCTTCTTTCACATGTTCTTTTAAGTATTGAATGGTGGTATCAAAAGTGTTGTCAAGGTAGAGCGCATTGTG
>JAGCSA010000028.1 GCA_017964405.1 Bacilli bacterium | reverse complement strand
CTGTTGATTTCGGTAACATCGATAAAGCACCAGAAGAAAGAGAACGTGGTATCACTATCAATACTGCTCACGTAGAATACAGTACGGATGCAAGACACTACGCTCACGTTGACTGCCCAGGACATGCTGATTATGTTAAAAACATGATTACTGGAGCTGCTCAAATGGATGGAGCAATCTTAGTTATTGCTGCTACAGATGGACCTATGGCACAAACTCGTGAACATATCTTACTTGCTCGTCAAGTTGGAGTTCCAAAAATGGTTGTTTTCATGAATAAGTGTGATATGGTTGATGACCCAGAATTATTAGACTTAGTAGAAATGGAAATTCGTGACTTATTAAACGAATACGGATTTGATGGAGACAATACTCCAATTATCCGTGGTTCTGCTTTAAAAGCTCTTGAAGGTGATCCTGAATGGACTCCAAAAATCGACGAATTAATGGAAGCTGTTGATACTTGGATCCCTACTCCTGAAAGAGATAACGACAAACCATTCTTAATGAGTATTGAAGATGTATTCACAATCACTGGACGTGGAACTGTTGTTACTGGACGTGTTGAACGTGGTACATTAAAACTTAACGATGAAGTTGAAATCGTTGGTATTAAACCAACTCAAAAAACAGTTGTTACTGGAATTGAAATGTTCCGTAAACAATTAGATTATGCAGAAGCTGGAGACAATGCCGGAGTATTACTTCGTGGTATTGCTCGTGAAGAAGTTGAAAGAGGACAAGTTTTAGCTAAACCTGGAACAGTTACTCCACATCACAAATTCAAAGCTACTGTTTATATCTTAAGTAAAGAAGAAGGTGGACGTCATACTCCATTCTTCAACAACTATCGTCCACAATTCTATTTCAGAACTACTGATGTAACTGGTGTTATTACTTTACCAGCAGGAACTGAAATGGTAATGCCTGGAGATAACATTGATATGGATGTTGAATTAATCCATTCAATCGCTTTGGAACAAGGAACTCAATTCTCTATCCGTGAGGGTGGAAGAACTGTAGGTGCTGGTTCTGTTACTGAAATCGTTGAATAATACGAAATAAAAAGAATCAAGAAATTGATTCTTTTTTTTGTTCTTGTTATACTTGTATAGTAGAGGGTGATACGATGATAGGTCAGATTAATTGCGATACACCAATTAGTTCTATTTTATCAGAAGAAGATATTGCATCGATTCTTTCTAGTGTAGAAGAGTCTGTCAATACGTATTTGTCTTCTGTCAAAAGTGTAATTCATCAAGAAGAAGGGTATGGTCTTTCTTTAAAAGCTTTTTTGATTAATCAGAAAGCTTTGTTGAATACAAGAGCTAATTCTTTTGTATCAAATATTCCATTAATGAATTCTTTTCTATCTTGGAAAGGGGAATTAATGGATTCTTTATCTTCTCAAAGAAAGAAGGAATTACAAAAATTATCACAAGAAGTTTATAACAAGATTCAGGAATTAAAACGGTATTATGATCGATTATTTTATGCTTATCAATCTTCTACAGATGAGAGTTATCGCTCTTCTTTGAGTCATGATATGAGTGCTTGTAAGGAGTCTATTACTTATTATCAAAATAAATATAATCAAGTAAAGGGGATGATATAGATGTCTAGCCTTTACGTAGATTATAATCTATTAACACAATCCATTACTTCTCTTTCTGATTTTAGTCGTTTAAAAGGACAAGAGAATGTGTTCAATACTTTGGATAGTGCTGTTTCTCAAATTTTGAATGTCAGTTCTATGCATGATGGTTGTTTTGATGGTATTTCAGCTGATTCTTTGTATCAGGATACAGATGCTGTTTCTCTTGGAATTGATTCATTAGTTTCTGATATGGAGCAGTCTTTGGATGCTAGTATTGAGTATTCCTTAGGACTTGGGGATAAAAGAGAATTAAAATTATTTGATGGGATTTATATGATTGATGAACATGAAGAAAAAGGATTTGAATCGATGAGTATTCAGTTGTTTTCTGATTATCTTCATCGGAAATTTGGGAATGGAACTACTCCTTTAAATGAAGTAATCTCCAAAGATATATTGCTTCCAGGATATGAGACTACTTATTATAATGATGCTTTCCATGAAATGAATGATAAATTATCTAAAATTCGTTTAAAGGTAGTGGCGGATGCTATGTTTTTAGCAACCGAGTTCCCTCATATTTCTTATTTCTGGGCAGCAGGACATCAAAAAAATCAGGATGGTGTTAATCCTGATTGGGGTACCATTCAATATGATAATCATTTTAATGAGCAACGAGTTTATGGAATGGATTGTTCTGGGTTTGTGAATTGGGCTCTCTATAATGGAGGAGTCTCTACGGATTCGATTGATTGTTTTACGACGACCAATTCTGGGAAAGGCGAAAAGTCTTATTATAATCTAGGAAATTGTGAGTCTATTACAGCAGAAGGTGTATATGGCCGTGTGAAAGCAGGAGATATTGCTTATATGAAGGGTCATGTGGGAATGATCGTCTATAAAGATAATGATTGTATTACGGTTGCACATGTTTGTGATTCGGATTGCAATGTCGGAATGTGTTTAACCAAGATTGATACGAAAACGGGTTTAATTGTAGATGATTCTTCTAAGCCAGATCGGATTGGACAACCATATTTTACGAATGTTGTAGAAGTTGTATATGATGATGAAAAAAACGTATAAAGTTTTCTTTATACGTTTTCTTATTCTTTATTTACTTTTTTATATAGATTATAAGAGAAACTATTTAATACAATATCAAATTCTCCAATATATTCTGTTACTGTTGCATTAAAACCTAATTTTGATTCATTTAATCCAATATATGGATTTTTCTTTGGATTTTTATTTTCAAAGTCTCCTACGATTGCATTTAAATTGATATATTTAAATCCTTGTTCATTATAGGTTTCAATCAATTGCCATTTCATTAAAGTACTTGCACTAATCGCACTATAGGAACTATCTACTCCTTCTGTAAATATATATGCAGCATTATCATATTTAATCACCATAGCTCCTGCGACAATGATTCCTTCTGGTCTTTGTTTTAATAGATCTGTTGCCTTTAATAGACTGTTTTTATAAGCAGTAATTAATTTATCAGATTCCATCTTTTTATTTAAGAATGCTTCTCTTTCTTTTGGATCTAGGCTGATATCTTGAATTCTTTCTGCTAGATTATCATTATATTCTTGTTCTTTTTCATAATTTCTTCTACTATTTACGATATAAGATTCTGTTCGTAATTTTGCGTAGAAGATATCGATATCTTTTCCAAAGTTATTAACCATTTCTCGATAAAAAGATAATGGTTTATGATCTTTCTTTCCTACATATTGGTATAAACGGTTGATGTTTTGTGATTCATCTTTTACAACGACTAGACCATTTCCTTTTGCTTTTCTGATCTTATTTCTTGTTCTTTTATCTAGTCTTGCGAAGATGTCTCTTACATCTCTTTGTAACATAACAAGAGCTTCCCATCTAGGTTTTTCTGTTTCAAAATATAAGTTTTTTCCTAGATAATCGAATCCTGCATCTTCTAGATTATGAATAATATCATTTCCTGCATCATTGGTATTCATAATATTTCCTTCTGTATCTCTTACGGATAGAGGAATGAAGGGATCCATTCTCATTAACATAAAGTTTTGTTTTCCTAGTGTTCTTTTTAATAGACTGGCAAGTTCTTCTGTTTGTTCTTTGTCTTCATAATTGAATAAGAATCCTCTTGGAGCATAGGCAATTTTATTTTTTCTCCATACTTCTTTATAAATGACAAGAGAAGCACCAATTAGTTTATTGTATTCATTGACTACTCCAAGGTATTGGCATCGATAACCAAATTTTGACATCACTGAACCATACATAGAGGTTTGGTAATAGTTACGATAGCGATGGTTTGAAGCAAAACGATCAAATTGTGCTGGATTTAATTTCACTATTTTCATCTCTAGCCACTTCCTTATTCTAGTTCATTATATCATAAATTCTTCTCATCTTTCAATAAAGAATAATAAATGATTTTTCTTTACAGATTGTAGTATAATAAAAGTGGTGATTCTATGTTTGAACATAAAAAAATATTAATCTTAGGATTTGCGAGAAGTGGTTATGAAGCTGCGAAGTTATTAATTCAAAGAGGAAATCAAGTACTATTAAATGATGCGAAAGAAGAGGAAAAGCTTGAAGCAGATAAGATTTTAGAATTGAGAGAATTAGGAGTAGAACTAGTTTTAGGTTCTCATCCAGAAGATCTTTTAGATTCTTCTTTTGATTATTTGATTAAGAATCCGGGGGTTCCGATTGACCATCCCTATGTATTAAAAGCAAGAGAATTGGGTGTTGAAGTGATTAATGAAGTTGAGATGGCTTATCGTCTCTTACCAGAAGGAGTCCAAATTGTAGGAATTACTGGTACGAATGGTAAGACAACGACAACGACTCTTTCATATGAAATTCTTCATCATGCTTATGGGGACCGCGTTGTTTTAGCGGGTAATATTGGATTTCCTTTAAGTGGAGTTTTAAATCAAATTCATTCGGATACGATTCTTGTGATGGAAGTATCTTGTCAACAGGGAGAGAATTTGAAAGAATTTCATCCTCATGTAGGGGTTGTTACGAATTTCAGTGAAGCCCATATTGATTTTATGAAGACTTATGAGCATTATAAAGAAGTCAAAGCCAAAATGTTTTATCAACAAGATTCTCATGATATTGCGATTTTAAATCATGATAATAGGGATGTTATGGAAGAATTAAAGAATGTATCTTCCGAGAAAAAGTATTTTTCTTCTAAAGAGAAAATTGAGGGATGTCATTTAGAGGGAAGAGATATCTATTATTATGATGAGAAGATTATGAGTATTGATTCTATTAAGATTAAAGGAATGCATAATGTAGAAAATTGTATGGCTGCGATTATGGTTGCGAAAGAATTTGATGTCTCTAATGAAGATATTGTTGATACAATTTCGGAATTTAAGGGGGTAGAACATCGTTTGGAATACGTAGATACTGTTTGTGGAGTAGAATATTATAATGATACAGAAGCTACGAATATTAAATGTACACAGATTGCCTTATCTTCTTTTGAAAGACCCATTATCTTATTCTTAGGGGGATTAGAAAGAGGACAAAATTTTGAGGATTTAACTCCTTATATGAAGCATGTGAAAGCGATTATTGCGATTGGTCAATGTCGAGAAAGAGTTCGCGAGTATGCAGAATCTCTTTCCAAAGAGGTTTATGTTTATGAACATTTGTCAAATGGATTTGATCAAGCTGCTTTGATTGCCAAAGAGGGAGATGTTGTGTTACTTTCTCCTGCTTCTGCTAGTTGGGATCAATATAAAGAATGTGAAGTTCGTGGAGCAGAGTTTAAAGAGAAAGTCTCTCAATTGAAGAGGTAGAATATGAATGGAAAAATAGGTGTATTTGATTCAGGATTAGGTGGATTATCTGTTTTAAAAGAATTGATGAAGTTATTACCGAATGAAGATTATTTATTTTATGAAGATAGTATTCATAATCCTTATGGAGTAAAGAGTGAAGAGGAATTAATTGAAATCACTTCTCATATTGTGGATTATCTATTAGAGAGAGATTGTAAGATTATTGTGATTGCTTGTAATACAGCGACTACTTCTTGTATGAAGAAGTTACGGGAACTATATCCTCAAATGATTTTTGTTGGGACAGTTCCTGCTATTAAAGTTGCTTATGATTCTCATTGTAAGCATACGATTATTCTTTCCACTCCTTATACTACAAAATCTAAAAGAGTGCAGGAATTAATTCATGATTATACGGATAAAGATCAAGAATTATTTAATATATCAGGAGGAGATCTTGCCCATTTGATTGAGTTGGGAGAAATGGAGAAAGTAAAAGCCCTTCTTCAGGATTTACTGCTTCCTTATCAAGATAATGCTGATTCGATTGTACTTGGTTGTACGCATTATTCTTTGATTAAGAAAGAGATTCAAGAAGTATTACCAAATGCTTTATTATTGGATGGATGCGTAGGAGTATCTCAAGAGGTAAAACGTCAATTGGAATCTCACCATTTATTAAAAGAATCTTCTTCTGGATCTTTAGAGATTGTGAATGATAAGAGTGATGATTTAATTACAAGAAGTTATGAAATCCTTGAAGAGATTTAATTGTTTTGTATGTATGAATATGTTATAATATAGCATGTTTGGAGATGAGTCTATGGTTAGAAATATTATCTTAGGAAATCAAGCTTTAACAATATTAGAAACAGGGAATCATTATGGTAATATGAATGCTTCGCAGTCTTTTTATCCAGAAAGTTATACTCCTGAGATGAGATGGAGTGCCTTTTTAAAGAGACGTCTTATGGTAGGACGTGTTGCGGGATTTGATGGTCATAAGATGTTTATGGCTGACCAAGAACATAAGAGAGGTACATGGTTTGAAATTACACAAGACTATGTAGAAGCCAATCCAGAGGGATGGACCGATATTCCAGAGGATATCTTAATTGTTACAGATCGAACTCCTGGAGTTGTCATTGGACATCCTGTTGCAGATTGCCCTGTTATTATGGCATATGATCCTCGTCATCAAGCTTTGGCCGTTGGTCACTGTAGTGCGGATTTGATTGATAAAAAGATGCCAATGTTAGTGATTGATGCCTTGGAAGAAGCACATGCTTCTCGTGATGAAGAAATTCTTACCTATGTTTCTGCTTGTGCAGGAAGAACTTGGACTTATGATAGTTATCCAAAGTGGGCAACGGATGAGGAGGCATGGAAGGATGCTATTACATTAGGAGAAGATGGTCTTTATCATATTGATTTAAGAAAAGTTGTCTTAAAACAATTGAGAGAGAGAAGAGTGGGAGGCATTATGATGAGTCCATTTGATACCATAACGGATCCTAATTTTTATTCCAATAGTGCTGCTAGAGTCGATCCAAGCAAGAAAGGTAGAAATTTTGCTGGAGGATTCTTTCATTAATTTTTAGTTATAAAAAAGTGTAGTGTTATTACACTAATTAAAAGATAAATGTATTTATGTTCATTTGTATAGTACTATATACTTGCTATTATTATGATTATGTTATTAAAAATGGGATTTGTTATAGGGATTTGTTCTCCATTGATTTTAGTTGCAATCCCAATGGTTTTATGGTATTATATTGATGTTGTAACGGAGGGATATTATGCAAATTGCATTATTAATTGTATCAATTTTATTAATTATTATTGTATTACTACAAGGAGCTAAGTCTGATGCAGGTCCTCAAATTATTTCTGGTGGACAAAGCGAATTGTTTATGAATCGTAAGGAAAGAGGATCAGAACTTGTTATTACAAGAATTACGATGTTATTAGGATTTGCTTTCTTTATCCTTTGTTTAGTATCTATGTTTATTTAAGGACTTCGGTCCTTTTTCTTTTGAAAAAGACTAGTTATCTAGGGGAAAATACTTTATAATATAATAGAAGGTGATACTATGAGAGAGAGTATTCTCAATGTACTTAGAAATACAGATCGTGCTTTAGATATTGATGAATTGCAAGAATCCTTAGAAATATCGACAGCAGAAGAATTAGAAATTTTATTAAAGGATTTGAAACAATTAGAAGAAGAGGTTTTGATTTATCACTCTAATAAGAATAAGTATATGTTACTAGAGAATAGTCATCTTCGAAAAGGTATCATGCGTGTTAATAAAAAGGGTTTTGGATTTGTAGAAGTAGAAAATTTAGATGATGATATTTATGTATCGCAAGAGAATATGAATGGGGCTATTCATGATGATGTTGTTTTAGTTGAAATAACGAGTAAAATGAATTTGGATCGTTTAGAGGGTAGAGTTTTAAAGATTCTTGCTCGTAAGATGACCAATTTTGTTGGTGTTATTACATTTGATGATAAGGGAATTGGTCATATTCAATTAGATGATAATAAGATTAAGTTAATGATTGAGATTCCAAAAGGAAAGAGTTTAAATGCTGTAGACGGGCATAAAGTAGTTGTTCGTTTAGAGAAGAAATTGAATAGTTCTGGAAGATATGAAGGAAGAGTTATGGAAATCTTGGGACATCAAAATGATCCAGGAGTGGATATTCTTTCTATTATTTATAAATATAATATTCCTGTAGAATTTTCTGATGAAGTAAAGAATGAAGTAAAACATATTCCGATGGAAGTCTCAGAAGAAGAGATGAAAGATCGTAGAGATTTAAGAGAAGAGACTATTTTTACGATTGATGGAGATGATACAAAAGATATTGATGATGCCATTAGTATTAAAATTTTATCGAATGGTCATTATCAATTAGGAGTTCATATTGCAGATGTCAGTTATTATGTAAGAGAGGGCACTGCTTTAAATGAAGCAGCTGAAGAGAGGGGAACGAGTGTTTATTTAGTAGACCGTGTTATTCCTATGATTCCTCATGAATTATCCAATGGAATTTGTTCTTTAAATCCAAATGTAGATCGTTTAGCAATCTCATGTGTGATGGAGTTCGATGGAGCAGGAAAACAATTGGATTATGAGATTTTCCCAAGTGTCATTCGTTCTCGAATTCAAATGACTTATAAGAAAGTTAATAGTATCTTAGAAAAAGATCAGGTTCCTGATGAATATGAGCCTTATGTATATGACTTAAAAACAATGGCAGAGTTAGCGGATATTTTAAGAAAGGCAAAGATTAAGAGAGGTTATATTGATTTTGCTGTTGATGAGGCTAAAATCTTAGTAGATGAGAACTGTGTTCCTACGGATGTTGTATTAAGAGACCGTGGTACAGGAGAAAAGTTAATAGAAGACTTTATGATTGCTGCTAATGAGTGTGTGGCAACTCATATTTATTTTATGAATCTTCCTTTTATTTATCGTATTCATGAAACTCCAGAGGAAGATAAGATTCGTAGTTTCTTAGGATTTGTCAGTGGACTTGGATATCATGTCAATGGAGATTTGAAGGACTTAAGTCCTAAGTTTGTTCAAGATATTGTTTTTCAATTAGAGGATAAACCAGAATATAAGATTCTTTCTAATTTGTTATTAAGAAGTATGAAGAAGGCTATTTATAGTCCTGATAACTTAGGACATTATGGTTTAGCAAGTGATTGTTATACGCATTTTACTTCTCCGATACGTCGATTCCCAGATACGACGGTTCATCGTTTACTTCATACGTATTTATTTGATGGTCATGCTGATATGGAGACGGTTCATAAATGGGAAGAAAAACTTCCTGGTATTGCAGAACATTCTTCTGAAAGAGAGAGAGCATCTGTTGATTGTGAGAGAGAAGTCGATGATATGAAGATGGCTGAATATATGGAAAAACATATTGGGGAGACTTTTGAAGGTATGATTTCTTCTATTACTAGTTTTGGTATGTTTGTAGAATTAGATAACTTAATTGAAGGGTTAGTTCCTTTAAGAGAGTTGGATGATTTCTATCATTTTGATGAAGAACACTTAACTCTTACAGGAGAAAAGAGTCATATGAAGTATTCGATTGGAGAAAGAGTTGTTGTCAAAGTAGTTAGAGCTAATAAAGAAGAAAAAACAGTTGATTTTGAAATTGTTAGAAAGGTAAGTTAATTATGGAACATACAAAGAAAAGAACAAAATTAAAAAAAGGACCTTTGATTGTTCTTTTGCTTTTCCTTGTAGTTTGTTGTTTAGGAGTAGGAGGATATTTTCTTTTTGTTAAGACAAATTTCTTTCAAACAGAGAAGAAGGAAACAAAGGTTTCTCGAAAAATAGAGGTACAAAAAGAAGATGTTGATTATGAAGCAAAGGTTTTTATGGTAGGAGATGCTTTAATTCACTCTAGTATTTATTTAGATGCAAAACAGAATGATGGATCTTATGATTTTAAACCAATGTTAGAGTATATTAAACCAATTGCTTCTCATTATGATATTGCTTATTATAATCAAGAGACTATTTTAGGTGGAGCGGATTTAGGATATTCTAATTATCCTAGATTTAATACTCCTGATGCTTGTGGAGATGCTTTTATCGATGCAGGTTTCAATATGGTTTCTTTAGCAACAAATCATACGATGGATAAGGGAGAGACCGGTGTTCTTCATTCAGTAGAATACTGGAAGGGACATCCGGATGTAGCTGCTTCTGGACAATGGGCTAGTTATGAAGAGAGAGCAGAAAGTGTTGCGAAAGTATATGAAGTCAATCATATTAAATATGCTTTTATCTCTTATACGATTTGGACCAATGGATTAGAGACCCCTTATGGAAAAGATTATTTAAATAGTGTCTATAGTCCAGAAAAGGCAGAAGCTGATATTGCTAGTGTTCGTGATAAGGTTGATTTCGTTATTGTTGCGATGCATTGGGGTACTGAATATGCTTGGAATGTAGATTGGAAACAAGATGAGATTGCTAATCACTTATCCAATTTGGGAGTCGATTTGATTATTGGGGCTCATCCTCATGTAGTACAAACTGTTGAATATATTAATGGCGGAAAAACGTTTGTTGTTTACTCCTTAGGTAATTTCATCAGTGATCAATTAGATGTTGATAATTATACAGGCCTTGCGATGGAAGTTACTTTAAGAAAACATGTAGGAGTCGATGGTACAAAAACCAATACGGTAGTGGATCCAAAAGCAGAGCTTATTTATACAACAGTTACTCAAAGAAGAGGATGGAGTTCTGATTTTAGAGTCAAAATGTATCCTACTTTAACAGATAGTGAATTAAGAAATCATGATAGTTATTATGAAAAGTATAAGGCAATTGTCAATAAGAGATATCCTGATTTAACATGGGGTCTTACTTGGGAGTGAGAATATGGAGATATTGAATAGAAGAGCGAAATTTGATTATTTTGTAGAAGAAGAATATGAAGCGGGAATTGTTTTAACAGGAACAGAAATTAAATCTGTTCGTAATGGACATTGTAATATTAAGGATTCCTATGGGATTGTTCGTAATGGAGAAGTTTTTCTATTAAATATGTACATTGGTGCTTATAAAGAAGGAAACATCTTTAATCATAATGAAACAAGAAGTCGTAAGTTATTACTTCATAAGAAAGAGATCAAAAAAATGACACAGGCAATTGAACAACAAGGATTAACTCTTGTTCCTTTAAAGATTTATTTCAAAGATAATCTTTTAAAGGTATTATTAGGAGTTTGTCGTGGTAAAAAGACTTATGATAAGAGAGAGACTATGAAAGAACGAGATATTCAAAGAGATGTTCAGAAAAATATTAAGAATCATTAAAAGACACTTGGTGTCTTTTTTTCTCTTTTCAAAATCCTATTTTTATGGTATAATCTATACACATGGGGATGACTTGGTTTCGACGGGAATAAGAGAGCATAGATGGCAAGTCGGAATGTCCACGTCACGGGCGAAAAAAAATAAATGCAAATAAAATTAAAAATGCTATAGTAACATTGTTTGGCGCAAACCAAGCTGTTGCTTTTGCCTAATAGAATAAATAAGGCTAGCTCTTCTTAAGGGTTCTCACCTAGGAGCCCTTTCGAGGATCATTTTGATAGGTTATAGCTATCCTACGTCTATAGGATAGAAAGAATTTTAAGACTAGTATAGTAACTTGGTCGTTAACTACTTGGTTATTATGCGAAATTAATTAGTTAACTAAGCTTGTAGAGGTTTATGTAGCTCTATTTTCGGACAGGAGTTCGATTCTCCTCATCTCCACCATATTGATTTATAACTAACAGAAATGTTAGTTTTTTTCATGAAAAAAGACGAGCAATGCTCGTCTATTATTATTTTATTGGGGATTGTTTTGTTTCTTCTGCTGGTTGTTCTTCTTCTACTAGATCTTTTGCCGTTATATCCTCTCCAGATTTATCTCCCCAAACTATTTTTCGAATGAGGTCTCCTTTATTAGAAAACTCGATGGCTGCCTTGATTAATACTTTATTGGAACCATCCAAAGTCCAAATGAATTCCCGTAATTCTTGCTCACTAGCAATTGAATTGATTCTTGCAATATTTACCAATGTATCCGTTATGGGATTAGGTCCATGAGCATAAGAATCCATTGCTTCAATCACACTATCTACAAATTGTTCCCATCTTTCGTGTTTTTCTGTAGGAAGTATTTGATAACCACTTTCTAACCATATTGGTCTTTGTTTCTTTGCTTTTTCTTTGACATGTTCTGCATAACTGCATCCATATACTTTTTGATACATTTTTTCGATGGAATCAGGACCTGTTATATTTTTTGAATAGATTTTAACTCCATTAAAATCATAAAAAGCATCGATTCCTTTTTCGCGATAACCATAAAGGGTATAACATACTTTTTCAAGCTCTTCACTTCCACCCATTTCTGGTATTTCTTTTATTTCTAGCATAATACCATCCTCTTATTTCATTATAACATTATTTTATATTTTTACCAATTATTTATATTAAATTGTTTTTTTAGGATAGGAATGTTATAATAACAATCGAGATGAGGGGATTCTATGGAGAAGCATTTTGAGATTAAAGAAGACCATGGAGATATTATTATTGGAAAAGATGGGAAACGTTTTAGTGTTGAGAAATATCCTGATGGGGATATTTGGTTTTGTACGGCAAATCCATCTCTTTCAGTTCCGATTGATTATCACTCTAGAAGAGAACCGGAGGAAGATGAGACATATCGAGTTTTTGAGGGATTGATGAAATCCATTATTGGTAGATATTATTTATATAATGATACGGGTCTTCCTGAAGATTTTATTAATATTGAGAATCAATCAATTACTTGGCATTCTGATACGGATCCAGATAATACTTTAAAGTTACAATTAAGTGATCATTCTATTTATGTGATGTTATATCAAGAAGTTTTAAATGCTGTTTTAAAAGAGAGAATCAAGGTAAGGATTCGTACGAGTGGTTCTCAATATGGATATTATTATCAAGAATTTGAGAAATTTTATCATGAATTATCTCTTTTAGCATCTCGTTATACAGAGAAAGAAGTTCCTGTTCAAAAGGAAAAGAGATTTATGGATAAAGTTATACCAAAAGTAGAGAAGAAATAAAGATTGTTTTTCACAATCTTTTTTTATTTGTGATATACTTTTTTTAAGGTGATTATATGAAAGGTAAGAAAGAATTAATATTAAAGAGTATAGGGGCTGCTTTTTTAATTTCTTTAGGAAATTATGCATTGTTGAAATTGGGGACTCCCATTGGACCCGTTATTTTTGCATTTGGATTACTAGGGGTCTGTTATTTAGGACAAAATCTATTTACAGGGAAATGTGGATTCTTTATTGAGGATAAGATTCCTTTTCTTGATTTAATGATTATTTTAGTTGTCAATTTGATTGCTGGATACTTATTTGGATTACTATATAGTTATGCAGATCCTGAACTTATTAAGACTGCTGTAGCGAAAGTGGATACTTGGGAGTGTTCTATTCCATTCTTTATTAAAGCATTCTTATGCGGAACGATTATGTATATTGCCGTTAAGATGTATCGAGAAAAAACACCTCTTGGTATTATCTTTGGTATTCCTTTATTTATATTCTGTGGATTTCAACACTGTATTGCGAATGTTATTACGTTAGGAGTTGCGAGAACTTTTGATTGGTCTTTGGTTTTTGCTATTCTTGGAAATTACTTTGGTTCTTTGTTCTTTTGGTATATTTCTAGAACGGAGAAAACAAAATAATTAATTGACTCTTTTTTACAGTTATTTTTTCATAAAATGTCAATTATTCAATAAAATCAAAATTTGTTGTTGAAATGAGACAACAGGTTATATTAAAATATATTATAGAGTAGGTGTCTGCTAGCAAGTTTTTATGTGCTTGATAGTAGAAAATAAAGAGAAATCTTTATAAACACTCTTTGTTGACGATCATTTGTGGGAAGAGATGGACAACTTCTTACTAAATAATGAAAAGAGGTGCTAGTCGAACTTGTCTATTCGACTAATAATATGGCTGATATTAAAATCATTTATGCTGATGCTGAACAAGCAGTAAGTAATGTAGAAACAATTTGCAACACATTGGAAGATTATTATGGATCTGGTAATAGCCAAGGAGCTACCGGTTCTTTAGGTGCTGAATATGATATTCAATACTTTTCAACATTAGCTGCCTTTACCGATAAAATTGTTTCAGACGCTAGAACCAATATTGAAGCTGCTAGAGCTTATATTGCTGCTTTAATTGAACAAGATAATGAAAATATTGATGGTGCTGGTAAGAGCAAGACACCAAATGGTGGTGGAGGTGTTACTCCGGTTACGCCTGATGGCCCTGGTAAGAAGGGTGATGAGGAAAAACCTGATGAGATGAGTGATGAGTCTTGGGCTAAGACATGTGATGCCAAAGATAAGGCAAAGAGCCTTCGTGATGACGGTAAGATGAGTGAAGGATCTTATGCTAAGACATTGAATGCCATTGCTGCTGCTATTGCTTTATTAAAAGCTAAGAAGATTAAAGATGAAACGTATGCTCATACAATTGATACTTTAAGTAGTTTAATGGATATCTTAAAAGATGGTAAGATTTCTGATGAAACGTATGCTAAGGCTGTTGATGCGTTGAAACGTGCTATGAGTTTAGTTGACTCTGGTAAGATGAGTGAAGAAGCTTATACGAAGTTCCTTGATGCTATGGATGCTGCAGCTGCCGCTGTTGCAAATGGTAAGATGGATGAGGATACTTATAAACAAACTCTTGATACGATGGATAAAGCTATGGATTGCTTAGCACTTGATAAGATGAGTGATGAATCTTTCGCTGCTACAATGGATAACATTGAAGATGCTGCAACCTTATTAAAGAATGGTCAAATCGATCAAGATACTTATAAGGCTACATTAGACACCATGAATGGTGCAATGGATCTATTAAAGAATGGCAAGATTGATGATAACCTATATCATCAAACAATGAGTGATATTAATCAATTACTTGAGGGAGTTGCCTCTGGTAAGGTTAGTCAAGAAACATATGCTCAAGCTTTGGCTGATATTAATTCAATGCTTGAAAGTGTTAGAACTGGTCAAATGAGTCCAGAAGATTATGCAAAAGCAATGCAACAAATTAGTGATGCATATGAAAAATTGAAGAAGGGTGAAATTACTGAGGAAGAATATCAAAAGATTATTCATGATTTACTTCCACAACAACCTTCTACTGAAACACCTCAACCTGTTGGTGAAGTTCCTACTGGAGAAGAACCTACAGGTGGAGAACCAACTGGAGAACAACCTGGTGGAGATACCAATCCAACCAATCCTCCTGCTACGACACCTGGTACAAGTATTGGTGGAGGACTTCCTGGAGCTGAAGATCCAACGAAACCTGGTGGTGGAACTACTGGTGGAGGAGTTAAGACCGGTGAAGGTGGAGGCGTTGCTGCTGCCGTTGCTGGAGCTGCTAAAGAAGGTTTAGCTACAGCTGCTGGTGCTGCTACAGGAGTTGCAGATGCCATCGGTAAGGGGGTTGCTAAATTAGCATCTGGTGTTGCACCACATATGGGTGGAACTACTCAAGGAATCAATACGAATAAAGCAAGTGCAGGAATTATTGCTGCTGCTGGTATTGCTGGTGGTAGTGCTGCTGCTGGTGGAGGAATCCTTGCTGCTACGAAGTTAAGTGTTATCCACTTTACTCCAGAAGATTGGGAAGCATTAGGGCCTGATTATCAAGCTATTGTTTCTAAATTAATGAAGAAAGTTGGATTCTCTGAAGATGAAATTGAAACATTCAAGAATTCTAAGTTTAAGATTCTTGCTAGTGAATTAAGAGAACATTCTAAGAAAGTTGATAAAGCTGTTAAAGAAGGTGTTTCTTGCGAAGAAGAGTTAGCTAAGCTTTACGGATATTCTATGTTTGATGAGAAACATAAGATTATCGACTACTTATTGTTCATTACAATGATTATTGATGGTAAGAATGCTATTGATGATTACAATATGTATAATGTTATTAATCAATGTTTTGAAAATGTTGATGATGCTGACTTTGTATATGCTGGAATCTCTATGGATGATTACTTCGATGATAGTAACGATGTTGATGAAGTACAATTTGCTAATAACCCATTAGAACAAACTGAGACTGTTGAAGAAACTCATGAAGAGGGTGAATTAGAAGAAGCTACTGCACCATTCATGGATAAAGAATGGTTACAAGGCATCGGTATGGATCAATAAAAAAATAAGGGACAGTTCGGTGTAAAGTAAGGCTGAAAATAATGTAGATTATTTTTGACAAAATGGATTGTTATGCTATAATGAGAATAGGAGGTATGATAGATATGGCTTTCCAAATTGATAATAGTGGATTGATTGCTGCAGCTGGTACATACAATTCAGCATGTACTACTTATGCTACATCAAGAGCAAAAATTAAAACTGCTATGGATTCCCCTCTATGGAACGATAAAGGTGGTTCTGATTGGACGGAAGTTGCTACTGCTGCTAATACTGAATTTGAGAAGATTGAAACAAATTTAGCTCTTAACAGAAAACTATTAAATGAGATGGCATCTAAAGCTGCTGCTACTCAACAAACAGTAAGAACGAACGTTCAAAAATTATACTAATAAAAAAAGAAATAATAATTATAAAGGAGTGATTTTTAATGGCATTCGTTGGAGACAATGCAATTGATGTAGAAACCAGTACGTTGGTAGACGCTGCTACCACTATAACGACTGAGTTAAATACAATTAGTCAAGTAATTGATACAGTTAACAAAGCTGGTAATGATGCTGTAGCTGCATGTGGTGGAGAAGGTACTGCTGTTGGTGGTGCTTTAAAGACTAATCTTGTTGAAATTGACAAGACTGCATTCAATACAGTATCTGCTTCATTAACAGATTTAGCTGCTGCTTTATCTAAAGTTGCTAATGAATACGATGCTGAGGAAGCAGAATTACTAAGAGTAATTCAAGCTCACAGCCCATCTTCTGTAGGATCAGTTGGTGGCGGCGGTGGCACTGGTGCAGGTGTTAGCTCAGCAGCTGTAATGTAATATAAAAAATCAGCACATTATTCAATGTGCTCTTTTTAAATTAAGCTAAGTATAGGAAGTGATTATATGGGTTCTTCTTTACAAGTAGATACTGCTGCGGCAGCTGGTTATGCTGCTAAGATTACGAGCTTAGTTGGAGAACTTGGACCTAAAATTGTTGAAATGGATACTAAGATGAGTTCAGTAACATCTTCTTGGAAAGATAAAGCTGGACAAGCATTAGTTACAAAGTATAATTCTTTTAGTGCAGATGCAAAGAAAATCAATACAGAATTAGAGAAACATGCTAAATTTGTAAGTGATAGAGCATCTGGATTTGATAAAGCTTTAAGTGATGCTTTATCTAAAATGGTATAGGGAAGTGATTTCGGATGACATTTATTGGTGATAATAATATTGATGTAGAAACAGATTCAGTTGGTCAAGTAGCTACAGAAATAAACAATATTTATGCGGAAGTAGATTCTCTATTTACACAGATTCGTAATGAAGCTGCAACTCTTAAAGGTTCTTGGATTAGTTCCGGAGCTGATACTTATTTTGCTGCTTTCGAAACAGTAGATCAAATGTTTACTGATTTTGGTTCAACACATGCAAATTTTATTAGTAGTATTGCTAATATTTGTAGTGCATATGATGAAGAGGAAGCTGCTTTAAGAGCTGCTGCTGAAAGTCTTGGATCTGGTTCAACTGCAAGTGCTGCTCCTTCTAGTGGTGGTACTGGTGTTGGAACAAACTTCAATTATATCAGCTAAGTTTTATAAGATTACTTGTATATGAGATTTAAAAAAATGATGATTTTTATAATCATCTTTTTTTGTTGCTATTGCTTTCTTTCCAGACAATATAAGATATTCTTATAGGTTTCTTCTTTGACTTCTATTTTTCCCTATGTTAGAATAATCACTTATCAGGGAGGATTTTATTTATGAAAAGTCTTGATAGACCGTCGATAAAGAAGGTTATTCGCGTCTTCTTATTGTTGGTGTTATCATTCGTAATGATAATCAGTTGTTGTGCATATCGTAATTACACTACTTTTCAAAGTATTAAGGTCGTTGTGAAAAAGACTGCATCTGTTGAATATGGTACTGCTAATTATGATATCAAAAAATTGATAAAAGAGGTTGATGGTGAAATCGTTTCTGTAAAACAGGATCTTGATACCAGTGTTCTTGGACCACAAGAGGTTATTCTAGAAGTTAAAAAAGATAATATGGTGAAAGATGTACCCGTTGTGATATCGGTTGTAGATACGGTATCTCCTATTATTTCTTTAAAGAATGAATCTGTATCCATTACAGAGGGAGATGACTATGATCTCAAAGAGAATATTGCATCTGTTAATGATGCGATTGATGGGGATTTGGAGTTTTTGGAAAATGCTCCTGCTGATAGTTTGAAATACTATGCATTATCTTCTGATGGAGATATTAGTAGTGTTGGAACTCATCAAATTACGATTACAGCTGTTGATGGTTCTGGTAATAAAGCTACTTTAACGTATCAGTTAGAAGTAGAGGAAAAACCAGTTCCTGTCTATTATCCTGTTCATTATGGAGCCCCAGCGAATCCACAAGGAAATGATGTTGTTTCCATTGCTTATTCGTTACTTGGAATGCCATATATGGCGAATTCTGCAGGTCCATATGGATTTGATTGTAGTGGATTTGTATCTTATGTCTATTCTTGTATGGGCATTTCTATTAGTAGAAGTTCTTATTCTCAACAATATGTAGGATATGGAGTTAGCTATGCAGAGGCTCAACCAGGAGATATTCTGATATGGGGTTATTCGGATGGAAATCCGACCCATTCTGCTTTATATGTTGGTAATGGACAGATGATTCATGCAGCTAATTATGGTACCGGTGTTATCGTCAGTGATGTTAATTATTGGTTAAATGGATCTGGTACACATATTCTTACCGTTAGAAGAATTTCTTAGAGCAAGCAAATTGCTCTTTTTTTTTATTCTATTTTGTGTTAAGGTATACGTATTGGGGGATGAGTGGAATGAAACATTATCTAGAACTAGCATTAAAAAAGGAAAAGAAGGCTGCTTCTTTTGAAAAAATTGTTTCTAGAATTGAAAAGTTGAAATCAGAAGAATTGCATAGCGATGTTATTTTAACGGCAGAAGAAAAGAAAGAATTATTGGAACTGATTCGAGAAGGGGTAACTCAATATGAGATCTATATGACTCCGAATGAGAATTATATTGCTTTTTCCAAAACTTCTTTTCGAAAAGGTAGATTTTATGGAAATCGAGATGGTCGTGGAAAAGTATCTGTTACAACCTCTTATGTAGATCGGGATGGTCAATTAGTTGTTAATAATGAAAAGTATGAAGTTCATAAAGAAAATACGAATGGTGCTATTGATGGAGATTTTGTATTAATTGATATTGGTGGTACTCAGGGTATTAAGGTTGTTAAGGTCTTAGATCGAAATCTAGAATATATTCCAGGAGAAGTTTATTGTATTGGTTCTAGTTATTTTGTACGTCCTATTGATAAGAAAAAACAATCCATTACCATTGCTTTAAAAGGGGAAGCGATTGAGGGACAAAGAGTTGCTGTTTCTTTAGAGGAACAAACAGCTCCCAATTTTTATACGGCTTCTATTGTAAGAGTATTTAACCATAAAGATGATCCCAATGAAGATATTCTATGGGAAGCATTTAAATTAGGGGTAGATAATGAATTTAGTAATGAATCTTTAGAACAACTAGAGCATATTATCGATGAAGTAAGAGATGTTGATCGTATTGGAAGAGAAGATCGTACCCAAAATGAAACGATTACTTTAGATGGTATTACGACAAAAGATATGGATGATGCCATTAGTTGTTATAAGAATGAAAGAGGAAACTATGTTTTAGAAGTAGATATTATTGATATTAGTTCTTTAGTTCCTTATGGATCTCCTCTTGATCGAGATGGATTCCGTAAAGGTAATAGTTATTATCCTGGTGGAATTGTACTTCCTAATTATCCTCGTAAAATTGCCAATCAAATTGGTTCTTTAAATCAAGATAAAGATCGTTTGACAATATCAGATATTTTAGAGATTACTCCAGAAGGAAAAGTAGTAAATTACCGTTATGTTCCTACTGTTACTCGTTCTAAATTAAAAATGAATTATGATACCGTGAATCAAATCTTAAAAGGGGGAGATATTCCTACAGAATATCAATCTTATGAACAAACACTACAGGTTATGAGAGATTTGGCTAAAATTCTGCATGATAAGAGAATGGCTGCCGGAGCTTATGAATTTAATCGACCTGAACCGAGTGGTATTTATGGACCGAATGGTCATATGTTAGATATTGGTGTTCGTACACAAGATGTTGCGGAAAACATTATTGAAGAATTTATGTTAATTGCTAATGTTACCAGAGCTAAATTCTTTCAGAAACATGGTATTCCATGTCTTTATCGTGTTCATGAAGCACCAAATGTTGATAAATTAAAGAAGTATTTAGAAATGTTGGATGCCATTGGTCTTCCTTTTCATGGATATGATGCAGAAGAATTAGCATCCAATCATGCTGCTTTCCAAAAACTTATTTCTCATGTTTCTAATTGTGGAAGATTATCAAGTTTCTTATTAACAGAATTAATCAAGACACAATCACGTGCCAAATATAGTGAAGTGAATGTGGGACATAATGGATTGGCAGAAGATGAATACATGCAGGGAACATCTCCAGCTAGAAGATATGGTGATAAAATTAATCAGGATATTTCTTGGGACTGTGTCTTTCGACCAGATCCAGGATTGGTTCAAAGAAAAAAATGGATTTCTAGACTTCCTGAGATTGCAGAGAGAGTGACTCATACGGAAAAAGTGGCAGATGATTTAGAGCAAGAAGTATTCCGTATGCAGTTTGCTGATATGATGTCTCATCATATTGGAGAAGAGTGTGAAGCAACGGTTATCGGTCTTTCCAATGAATGTATGGTTGTACAATTTGATAACCTAGCAGAAGCTACTGTACGTGTATGGGATTTAAAGGGAGATTATGTTTATAGTGAAGAAAGTTATTCTTTGGTTTCTTTAGATGGGGAACAAAACTATTATCTTGGAGATCGTTTGCGATTATGTGTAAAAAGTGCCTCTAAGGAAACAAAGAAAGTGGATTTAACGGTTATTGAAAAAATCCATGAGACTCAATTTCGAGATTCCGATGCGATTAATCAGGCTGTTAAAATTAAAACAAAAGAAGAGAGAACTAGAAGAGCATTTAAGAAAAATTAATTGCTCTTTTTTCTTTCTGTTGGTTGATAAATGATGGAGAAAATGATATCATATTAATAGGTATGGGGTTTTAAAATAAGAAATCTTATTTTTTTGACTTTGTGCTGGATAAGGAGATGACGCGATGTTTATTACGTTAACAGATGTACTTACTGTACTTCGTAAGATTGCGGATATTACGTTAGTATGGTTAATCTTTTATTTTATCTTAAAGAATATTAAGAATAATGTTAAATTATCTTTAATCTTTAAGGGATTAATATTTATTGTTATTTTAAAGATTATTAGTGGATGGGCTCATTTTATTACCGTTGGATATTTACTAGATTATATTATTCAATGGGGACCTATTGCTTTGATTGTTATCTTCCAACCGGAGATTCGTACTATCTTGGAACAATTAGGAAGAAATCAATTACTAGGAAGACATAAGGTTTTAACAGTAGATGAGAGAGAGCATTTAGTTTATGAAATGATTAATGCGATTGATTATCTTCGTAAAGAGAGAATTGGTGCTTTAATTGTTATTGAGAGAGATGTCAGTTTAGGAAATTATATTGATAAAGCGAAAAAGTTATATGCTGATTTATCGAGTGATTTATTGATTGCTATCTTCTATGAAGGAAATCCATTACATGATGGTGGTGTTATTATTCAAGGTGATCGTATTACTTGTGCGGGAGCTGTTTTCCCAACGAGTAATAGTCCTAAATTAAATAGACGTTTAGGAACGAGACATAGAGCTGCTCTTGGATTAGCAGAAGAAACGGATGCTATTTGTATTGTTGTTTCTGAAGAGACTGGAAGAGTATCGATTGCTTTAAAAGGAGAGATGTTATACAACTTAACATTAGATGATGTCCGTATGATGTTAATTGATGAATTAAAACCTAAACAAGATATTGAATACGATGAAGACGAAGAAGTAAATGAGGAAGAGATATATGAAGAAGATAAGTAGATTTTTTGGAAAACTATTTCGTCGTATTGGAATGTTCTTTGATAAGATTTTAATTACTCCGATTACGCGTATTATTTTAAAAATTATTGATCTATCAAAAGGTTGGGCTAAAGGGATTGATCGTCTTGCCGGTAAAAAGTCCACTTTATTAGTTATTAGTTTGATTCTGGCATTTATTGTATTCTTATATATCGATAATGAATCAAATGTTATGATTGATCAATATGCAGAAATCTTATATGATCAAACGGTTACAGCTGTTTATAATGAAGAGAGTTATGTAGTAGAAGGTCTTCCTGATAAAGTAGATATTACTTTAATTGGACAAAGAAGACATATCTTCTTAGCAAAACAATCTCCATCTAAAGGTGTTACTGTTGATTTAACAGGATTAAAACCTGGTACTCATAAGGTTACTTTAAAATATAATCAAAGATTAAGATCTTTGGATTATAAATTAGATCCTTCTACTGTTAATGTTACGATTTATGAGAAGGAAAGTGAGAATCGTACTCTTACTTATGATATTCTAAATCAAGATAAATTAGATACGAAATTATACATTAGTAATGTAGAATTAGATCGTGCAGAAGTTATTATTAAAGGTGCTAAATATAAATTAGAGCAGGTAGCTACGGTTAGAGCTTTATTAGATGTTAATAATATTCCAAATCCAAAAGCAGGAGATATCAATGTAAAAGATATTCCATTAGTTGCTTATGATAGTGATGGTAAGATTATTGATGTTGAGATTGTTCCTAAGAGTGTGGCTGCTAATGTAACAATTACTTCTCCAAGTAAAGAGATTCCAATTCGTGTTGTACCAATTGGAGACTTAGCATTCGGTAAATCGATTAAAACGATTTCTCCTAGTGTTACGAAAGTTACTGTTTATGGAGAACAAGCTGCTATTGATGAGATCCAACAATTAGATGTTGAAATTGATGTTACGGGTCTTGAGAAAGATAAAGATTATAGTGTTACTTTGAAAAAACCTAAGGGTATTACAGAGATTAGTTCTAAGACTATGACCGTTAAAGTAACAATCGATAATGCTACAACGAAGGAATTTAAAGATATTGCTGTATCTTATCGTAATCTTGCTGATGGACTTGTTGTTCAAGCTAGCAGTGAAGAAGATCGGAAAGTAACCGTTGTTGTCAGTGGTAGTGAAGAGGCACTTGAAAATATCAAAGATACTGATATTACAGCTTATGTAGATTTGAAGAACTACAAAGTAGGTGTTCACGAAGTAGAAGTTACTGTTACAGGATCTGACTTGAAACTTGCTTATTCTTCTAAGACTAAGAAGGTTAAGATTGTGATTACAGAGAAAAAATAGAGAGCTTAGCTCTCTTTTTTTGCTTCTTTATTTCTTGTATGTTATAATAATTTTTGGTGAGGTTTATGTCTAATAAAAGAAGTATAAAGAATACAAAGGGTAACTCTAAAAGAAAGAAGAAACAAGAGGTTGAAAAAGAACATTCTAGTATGATTGATTCTGTAGGAGAATTTGATGGGAACTTTAAGAGAATCTTTTGGGTTTGTATCATTATTATTCTTGTTTTCTGTCTTTTCTACTTTATTACAGTAATGATTACTGGAAAAGAGAAAGATAATTCGAAAAATGTGGTAACAGATAGTAGTATTTCTTATACAGAGATTATGGCTGGTAGAAGTTTTTCTATGCCTGAGAATGAGTATTTAGTTCTTTATTATGATAAGAGTAATTCTGATTATTTAACTACTTATAGTACAGCTGTATCTTCTTATCGTGCCAAGGGAGAGAACCTTACAATTTATACGGTTGATATGAGTGGTGCTTTAAATAAAGGATATGTATCAGAGGAATCTAATACGTCTCCTCAAAGTGTATCAGATTTAAAAGTAAGTGGTCCTACTTTAATTCATTTTAAAGATGGAGTAGTTCTTCAATATCTTGAAGGAGAAGAGAATATTACGAACTATTTAGGATAAAAGACATTCTTTGTCTTTTTTGCTATGAGGTGTTTATGAATAAAAAGAAGAAAAAGAAAAATAACAAGAAAAAGAAACAGTTCTTTTTAAGTGGAATGGAAAATGATTCACAATTCTCTTTATTTGAAGTTATTGTGATGATTCTTATTTCTGTTATTTTTGGTGTGATTATTGGTTATATGATTACGTATGGTAATAGTAATTTAAGTAGAGTACGTTCTAATACTAATTTAGGAGAAATTGTCAGTGCCTATAATAATATTGTGGATAACTATTATGAAGAGGTTGACGAGAGTCAATTGGCTGAATCTGCGATTAAGGGAATGGTTTCTTCTTTAGAAGATCCTTATTCTTCTTTCTTAGATCCTGATTCTACTAGTAGTTTTAATGAATCTGTTGATGGAGAATATGTAGGAATTGGTATTACTGTTGAATTTGATGGAGAGTATAATCGTGTGATATCGGTTTTAGAGAATGGTCCTGCGAAGAAGGCAGGTGTTCAAATCAATGATCTAGTTATCAGTATAGATGGACATAGTTGTAAGGGAATATATTCGGGTGAATTACAGAAATTAGTAGAAGGAGATGTTGGGTCTTCTTTAGAGCTTGTTGTTCAAAGAGGAGAAGAAGAGTTAACACTTTCTGTTGAACGACAAAAAATAGAGGCTGAAACCGTACTAGGACAAATTATTGAAGAAGATGATCATAAGATTGGTTATATTCGTATTTCTATTTTTACAAGTCATTTTTATACTCAATTTGAGAAAGTATTGAAGAGATTAGAAAAGGAAGGAATGGATTCTTTGATATTAGATATTCGAAATAATCCGGGAGGACATTTAGTACAAGCTAAGAATATTTTGAGTCGCTTTTTCCCTAAAAAAACCGTTCTTTATCAAATCGAGAGTAATGGAGTTAGGAAGAAGGTTTATTCTCTCAATAATCAGACTTTGGATTATCCAATGGTTGTTTTAATCAATGGAGAAACTGCATCTTCGGCAGAAGTCGTTGCTGCTTGTTTTCAAGACCATAAAAAGGCAACGATTGTGGGAACCAATAGTTATGGAAAAGGAAATGTTCAAAAGACTGTTTCTTTCAGTAATGGTTCTAGTATGAAATTTACGATTGAGAAATGGTTGTCTCCGAAAGGAAAGAGTGTAACAGGAATAGGGGTTGTTCCCGATGTTGTTGTAGAACAGAGCCCTGAATTTTATGTAGAACCCAATGCTTTTGATACACAGTTTGAAGAAGCAAAGAGAATATTAATAAAAGAGTCTTAATGAGACTCTTTTTCTATACTATTAATGATTAATTGACAATTATCTTTATTGGGACAACACGTTGTTAAGATGAGTTGTCTTTTTGTTTTTTGCCTCATTCCACTGATATAGCCATTTTTTTCTTGTTCGTAGATATCAATGATGTTGTACTCGTATTCTTGATTTTGATAGAGTATCTGAATCTCATCTCCTATTTGTAATTGATCAAGATTTTGAAAGAAAGCTACTTTTGTATTTCCAGAATGAGCTGCAATGAATAAGAGACTGTTTTCTTGATCTGGAAAAGTAGATTCTTTTAGAATAGTTATGTTTTCTTCTATGTTGTTTTTGGGACTATTGATATCATATAACGATTGATTGATTTGAATCTTAGGAATGATAATTCTTCCGATTGGTTGTTCTACTTGGATTGTTTTTGTTTTCGCTATTTTTTCTGGATATTGTATGGGAATCGTGTGAATGATTGCTTCTTCTGTACTGATTTTCATGATGGTTGTGATTGTTACTAGCATCATTCCGATACAGAGTAAGGAAAATACTTTCTTTAACATAGAATCATCACAATTGTATGAAGAATATATTGAAGAATACTGATAGATGATGTATCTGGTACTGGTATTTTGAAGTCATGTAAGGAAATTATTTCTTCTTCAGAGTTCTCTATGATGATGGTGAATGGTTCTAATAAAGCATATCCTTCTGTTGTATTGGCTTGTTTGATGATATAGATCCCATAGGGTAGAATGATTTCTGCTTTTCCTTCTTCATCGGTTGTAATGGTATCTAGTAATTCTTCTTGTTTCCAGATTTGAAAATCTATTTTTTCTTCTGGTTTGTTTTCTTCTCCATAGGTTTTTTCAAGGATGATTTTCTTTTTGATTACCTTGTTGGAGATGGTTGTTTCATAGTTTGGATTTTCTTCTGAAAGAGTAAATGTATATTCTTGTTTGTTTAATTCATATCCGATTCCTGGAGACACTTCTTTTAATGTATAAGTTCCGAATGGGATACTAGTAAGAATTCCAGTTTGCTGGATGATTTCAATCGTATCATATAGATTTCCTTCTTCATCGTATAATTCGAATAGAGCTCCATCTAGACTAGCATCTCCCTGGGGAGTATCTGTTTCTTCATCTGTTTTATGAATCTCTATATGGTTTTGGATGACTTTTATTTTAAAAGAGACTTCTTTAGGATCTAAATCTCCTCTTTGAATCATATTTTGACTCGTTTCTGATTCATAAATCTCCATAGGCATTCCATGTACGATTTCTTGGATTCTATGAAGGGTAATCGTGTATTCTCCTTCTTCTAATGGATGAATTTTGATTACTCCATTTTCTAATGTGACTTCTGAATTATCAGTTGTATAAAAATCGAGAGTATCTCCTATCGATATTTCTTTTGTCATTCCTTCCACTAGAGTAATGGTTTGATTCTCGACTGGAATTTCTCGATCATAAGATTCGATTAATTGATTGATTTCATCCATTTGATAATCAAAAGCATTTGTTCTTTGACCATTTAAGGTATCTGTGAAGTAGTAGTCTCCAATATCAGAACTCGATTCTCTCCAAATCATCATTTGTGCGACAGCATACCAGGATGCATCATAATGATCTTTATATCTCCATCCGAAGTAAGCAATCTTTTTGATTCGATTTAGCTTTTCTTCTGATAGAGTACTAGGAGCATTGGTTCTCGTATAGATACTTCCTTCTTGGAAGAACCGTAATGGTTCCATACAATATGCAATTTCTTTCGTTTGACTATTTCGAAAGAGTCTTGCTCTCTGATAATAGATAGTGTTTGTTGCATACTCATACTTGTTCATATACATTTTATCTAGATATTCTGCTTCATAGAATGTATATTCTTCTGCATGGACTGTCTTTCCTACTAAGATAATTGTCAATAGTGTGATTAAGAAAATGATCTTTTTTTTCATATGATTCCTCCTTTTTTCTTAACGGAAATGATTATATAGAAAAGACTTTTTTCTTTCAAATCGTGGTTTTATGATATGTGGGAAGAATTGGATTTGAATTATTAAAAATCCTTATAGAAAAAAACTATTTTTAGGGCTTTTTTTCCTTAGAAAAAAAAGATTACTATGTTATAATATTTTTTGAGGTGATAAAAATGACAGATATAGAAATATCTAGAAATAGTAATAAAAAATCTATTATTGATATTGGAAAAAAGATAGGATTAAAGAAGAATGATTTGGAGTTATATGGAAACTATAAAGCTAAAATTAAACATATTGGAACTCGTAAAAAACAGGCTAAATTAATCTTAGTTACTGCGATTAGTCCTACTCCTATGGGTGAGGGTAAAACAACGGTTAGTATTGGATTAGGAGATGCTTTAAATGCTTTAGGAAAGAAGATTATTATTGCCTTACGTGAACCTTCTATGGGACCTGTATTTGGTATGAAGGGTGGAGCTACTGGTGGAGGATATTCTCAAGTGGTTCCTATGGAAGATATTAATCTTCATTTTACGGGTGACTTTCATGCGATTACTTCTGCCAATAATTTAATTAGTGCCGCTATTGATAATCATATTTATTTTGGAAATAGTTTAGATATTCAACATGTTTTATTTAAAAGATGTTTAGATGTAAATGATCGTGCTTTAAGAGATGTCGATCTTGGTACTCGTCATGATAGTTTTACTATTACTTCTGCTTGTGAAGTTATGGCATTATTCTGTTTAGCAACTTCTTTAGATGATTTAAGAGAAAAACTTGGCAATATCATTGTAGGTACGAATAGTAAGGGTGAATATGTTTATGTAAGAGACTTACATATTGAAGGATCTTTAGTTGCTTTATTAAAAGATGCGATGATGCCTAACTTAGTTCAAACATTAGAAAATACTCCTACATTGATTCATGGAGGACCTTTTGCGAATATTGCCCATGGATGTAATAGTATTATTGCGACAAAGACAGCTATGAGTTATGCAGATTATGTGGTAACAGAGGCTGGATTCGGTGCCGATTTGGGGGCTGAAAAATTCTTGGATATTAAATGTAGACTAGGAGGATTAAAGCCTCATGCTGTTGTTTTGGTTGCTACGATTAAAGCGATGAAATATCATGGTGGTGTTCCAAAAGATCAAGTATTTGAAAAGAATAATGAAGCATTAGAAAAAGGATTTGCCAATCTAGATAAGCATTATGAAAACTTAAAGAGATATGGTGTGAATGTTGTTGTATGTTTGAATAAGTTTAATACGGATACAGACGAGGAAATTGAACTTGTTCGGAAACATGCAGAAAAGATGGGTTATACTTTCACCGTATCCAGTGCTTATGCAGATGGTGGAAAAGGTGCTATTGATTTAGCAAATAAGATCTTAGAGGCTCCTAAGAGTAAGTTTAAGGTATTATATAAATTAGATAGTCCGATTGAAAGTAAAGTTCGTAAGATCTGTAAGACAATCTATGGAGCGAAAACAATTCATTTCAGTAAATTAGCGAAAGAGAAGATTGAAGATATTAAGAAGAATGGT
This sequence comes from Bacilli bacterium, assembly GCA_017964405.1. Classification (GTDB taxonomy): domain Bacteria; phylum Bacillota_I; class Bacilli_A; order RF39; family UBA660; genus UBA3789. The sequence goes on along the minus strand of JAGCSA010000028.1, from coordinate 38,774 downwards.
TTAGCAGATCTTCCTATTTGTATAGCAAAGACTCAGTACTCTTTATCCGATGATCCTAAGAAATTAGGTGTTCCGAAAGACTTTGAAGTTACGGTTCGAGATGTTCAATTATATAATGGAGCTGGTATCATTACGGTTCTATTGGGAGATATTATGACCATGCCTGGATTATCTAGAAAGCCTAATGCGGAACTTATTGATGTTATTGATGGTAATATTGTTAATTTAAGTTAAAAAAAAGAATGCATTTGCATTCTTTTTATTATTCACATTCTTTTGTTTCAGGATTGTAGTTTCCTACTTGGCAGATACAAGTATTATTATTAGGATCTTGTGTTGCTCCTGTAGGACATACAATATTGGTATTTGCTGTTTCTACTGGTTCATGGATAATGAAGTCTCCATAATAGGTAACATCATTATAAGTAATCGAATATTTATATCTTCCAGGTATATTTTGATGAGCAATTACTTCTTTTAAATCTAGAATCATATTGTAATATACTTCATCTGTTATTTCTTCATAAACATAGTCTCTTATATTTCTTGAAATGGTACCTGTTGTAGGCATATTCTTTTCTTTTAATGTAATATTTACTTTTGGTAATACTTTTGCGACTACATTGATTTTTGCTTGGTAAATCTTCTTTTTGCATGTAATAGAATAAGTGTATGTTCCTGGTTGATTCACATTAACAGCAGATGTATCTAATCCTTTGGATAAAAGATTTAACATGGTATCTGTTATTTGATCAGGATTTTCTAAATAATCTTTAACGTTTGCACTAATTGGTTTTCCTTCCTCAACTGTAAGATCCTTTAATATCACTTCGTTTTTCTTTGCTTGTACTTGTGATATTTGTTTTGCGGATACATCAATTGTGTAGGTGTTTTTTGTCATTGTTTTTTTGCTTTGGCTCATGAAGGTTCCACTTCCTACAAAAAACAGTCCCCATGCGGCTATAACAATTGAAAGAATTTGTGTTTCTCTACTATTCAATTTCATAGTCCCACTCCTATCTTACTTTTATTATATACCATGATCAGTGTATATTTTAGTCAAATTGACATTTTTTCATAAAAAATGACACTTGATTGACGCGTTGTTTACATATAGTGGGATTTTCTGTTTTTTAAACATAAAAAAAGAGGTTAAACCTCTTTTTATTTTAAATCTACTAGATGAATAATAGCCCATCCTTCGAATCCAAATAGGGAAGATGTCGTATTATTTCTACTGAAGGTCCATTTATGATTTCGATTACTGGTGAAGTAGCTTCCTCCATCATAAGCAGTGATGATTCCTTTTTCGTAATCTATTTCTCCGATATAGGCAACATGTCCCCATCCTTGCCATGTAGATGGATTTCCGGGATCGACTGGTACTTCAAAGAAATGAATGATATCTCCAATTTGTGCATCACTGAAACTCGTTACAATTTTGTTTTTAGAGTCTCTTGCTTGTGCCATATAGTCTGCAGAAGAATAAGGTCTTTCTTTTGTTCCTAGTATTTTTGCTTTATAGTAGACCATATCGACTGAATTATTACAGTTGGTCGTCATGTTCATTCCAGAGATTCCTTGATCAAATCTTTTTCCATTCATAGAACCGTTATCTCCATAGATCATGGTTCCTGGATAGAAAGCATCTTCAGAACCAACAGGATAATCGATTTTTGGTTCTTCTCCTTTTTCAGCGGCAATTCTTTTCGCTTCTGCAATATCTTTTAGATAGATACATTTTCCGCCCCATTTACAATATTTCGTTCCATCATCAAAGTTATCCATTGTTGTTCCATTATAATAATCAAATCCATGAATATACATTAAACCAAATACATATTCGGATATTTTTTGAAAGTCTTTTGCTTTTGTTACTTCTTTTGGATCTTTCATATAGTATTCTTCAAAGTATCCTCTTAATGCCTTGATCCAATGATCAAATCCTCCATATCCTGCGATGACTTGCTGTTTGGTGTAATAATTAAATTCTTTATAATGTCTTTCTACAATGTAGATGGTTTCACAAGAGAAGTTTGCTTGTATTTCTTTACTTTTACAAGAAAAATCTAATTGATGTGGATATCCATCATAGAAATCATCTGCATTAACAATGGCATTATTTTTTTCGTCTTCAATTGGAATATAATTACTATTCGGATCTATTTTTTGAGCTGTTGTATAACAACTACTAATATCGGTAGAATCTCCTAATACATACATTAATACATTCATGATTGTTGGGATAAAGAATAAGATTGCGAGTGCTAAAAAAACATTTTTAATCTTCTTAGTTGATTTTTCTTCATCCGGTTTCATTACTTTTCTGACTAGTAGGATTGAAAGAGATATAATGGCTAATATAGGAGCAATTATCATTAAAGTCGTCATTATACTTTTTACAATATACATAATACTGTTCATTTCTACACTACTGCATTGTATTTCTAATATCATAACTCTCACCTATACTAACATTTTATCATAGATTCATTAATTTATACTTTTTTTCCTTGATAGGTATCTCTTTTTACCATTTCTTTGTCAATATCATTTAAGACTCCAAATTTTTTGATTAACCAAGTTGGTTCTATTAATTCTTTGGGATCAGGATCTCCTGTAATTCTATGAATGACAATTTCCGGTCTTAAATATTCTAATTGAGTTACAACAATATCAATATATTCTTCTTTTGATAATACATGGAAGTGTTCTTTTTGATAGAGTTTTTCTAGAGGGGTATTTTTTAGAATACTTAACATGTGTATTTTAATTCCTTGAATATCTAATTGATTGATAAATTGAACGGTACGAATCATATCTTCTTTTGTTTCATAGGGAAGACCATTGATAATATGAATGACTACATTGATCTTTCTTTTTCTCAAATTTTTTACCATGTTTTCTAAACATTCTACTGTATGACAACGATTAATCAATTTTGATGTTTTTTCATTGATTGTTTGAAGACCTAATTCTACTGTTAGATAAGTTCTTTTGTTTAATTCTTCTAAATAGTCTAAACATTCTTCTGATATAGAGTCTGGTCTTGTTGCGATACTGAGTCCTATTACATCTTTTTGTTGTAGGATCGGTTCATATACTTTTTTTAATTCTTCTACCGGAGCATAGGTATTTGTATGAGCTTGAAAATAACCGATGTATTTTCCTTTAGACCATTTCTGTAACATCATTTCTTTGATGGATTGAAATTGTTTTAGAATAGGTTCTTCTTTCTTTCCTCCAAATTCTCCACTTCCTGTATTCGAACAGTAGATACAGCCTCCATGACCTACGGTTCCATCTATATTAGGGCATGTAAAACCGGCATTTAAACTAATTTTAAATACTTTTTCATGGAACTTTTCTTTATAGAAATAGTCTAATGTATGATATCGTTTATTTGTATTTGAGTATTGAAACATAGTTATCTCCTTGTCAAATCATACTGTATTCTATCACAAAGTGTAGTTTTTTACAATGAACTGTGGTATTATTATACTAGGTGGTATGCTTGAGAAAGATAAAGAGTGTTCATGTGAAGCCTGTTTTTGCGACGGTTTTAAAAATAGTTGGATTCATCTTATGTCTTGTTCTTGGTATATTCATTTTTTATCGTATTCAAATATCGGATCTTACCAAGCTTGGTTATAGTGAACAAGCTAGTAATACCATTCTTTTCTCTGGTTATAAAGAGAAAGTAATGTCTATTGGTGAGAATAAAACCTTAAATTTAGCATTTGAAAGTGAATATTTTAAGGAACAATATTTGGATAATTATGCTAAAATAAAATATGTAGAGCAGAATCATTTTATTGAGAATATTAATCGTTTACTAAAAGTAGGTTATAGTAACAATGATATTAATATTATCTTTCAACATGGAACAGAAGAATCTGTCAAAGAATTCTCTAAAAGAGAAAAGGTTCATTATTTAGAAGAGTTCTTTTCGATTGATTATGCGAAATTAGAAAATTATGATCGATATGTTTCCTATTCTGATGAGACAGGAGAAGATGAGATAGAGACAGTTATTGCGGTTAATCTTGATTTGGATCAACCAGATTATGAGTATTCTACTCCTGTACCTGATTTTTCTTTGGATATGCTTGTTAATAAACATCATCATTTATCAGAAGATTTTGTTCCCAATGATTTAACATCTATTAGTACGGAATATGCATCAGAAGATGATTTAGAATGTAGTAGACTTGCTTTAAATGCTTTTATTGAGATGAGTCGTGCTGCAGAGGCTGCTGGATATGGAATAGTGATTAATTCTGCTTATCGTAGTTATCAAGATCAAGTAGAATTAATTGATTTCTATCGAAATGCTTATGGACAAGAATATGTTGATAAGTATGTGGCAAGACCAGGATATTCTGAACATCAAACGGGACTTGCTTTTGATATTGGAAGTCGTAGTTCTCGTACATTTGCTAGTTCTAAAGAATATGGATGGATGCTTGAAAATGCTCATCTTTATGGATTTGTCATGAGATATGATGAGAGATATGAGGATTTGACAGGATTTCGAAAGGAACCTTGGCATTATCGTTATGTAGGGAAAGATATTGCACAATACTTATATGAACATAATAATATGTCTTTGGAGGAGTATAGTGTTGTATTTTTAAATAAATAGAGGGTGATAGTATGGTTTGTAAAAACTGTGGTGCTGATCTAAAACCTGGAATTAAATATTGTTTAGAGTGTGGAAGTTATCTAGAGGATGACGACGAAGATGAAGAATTCGATGATGAATCTGGGGAATTGTCCACAGATTATAAACCCATTACTCTAAGAGAGGGTAGTTCTAGGAGAAAAAAGAGAAGATTAAATTTAACGTTAGCAGATTATTTGATCTATGCTGGATTACTGATTGTCATGATTGGTTCGATTATTGTTATTATCGTAGCAGTTGTCCGTAATAACCAACAAGCTAAGAATCCAAATCCAGTAGATGTACAGGCAGCTGATAAAGTATTAACGATTGAGAACTTTAAAGTTACGGTACCGGGTAATTTAACTTCAACGGTACAAGATACAACTTTATATGTATCCGATAATGTGAACTATACGTTCTCTTATCAGAATACCGTTGATAATTTTGATGCTTTTGTAGATGATCGTACTTTACTAGAAAATGATCTTGCGAATAATAAGTATGAGATTTTATCTTCTGGAGATAAGACCGTTAATTCGAGATTATTCTTAATTTATGAGATTAAAGTCAATAATACGAAGAAGATTTTATATTTAACAAAAGGAAATGATAAATATACTACCATGGGTATTATTGAGATTATGACAAAGGGTAATTGGGAAGAGGCTCTTCCTGTTATTGATAAGATTAATAGTACTCTGGAATTTAAAGAATAAAGTCCTATAAAAAATAGTCATTTTGCTTGGCTATTTTTTTTAATTATGATATTATGTTATTAGAATAATAAGAAGGTGTTTGGTATATGTATCCACTTGGAAGGCAATTTGAAGTTGATTATTCAAAAGCAAAGAGTGATAAGAAAGCCATTGTCCAAGGGGCACGCTTTCGTATATCTGTGATTAGCGAGCGTATCGTAAGACTTGAATATTCACCCAATGGACAATTTTTAGATAAACCAACACAACTGGTAAGAAGAAGAAATATCGGACTACCAGATTTTTCTGTACGTCAAGATGCCAATGTATTGGAAGTTACTACAAAATATTTTTCTTTAAGTTATATTAAGGAACAACCTTTTGTTGGAACAAAGGTTGATCCTATGAAAACATTGAAGATTACGTTGTTATCTCGTGATCGTGATCGTAGAAAAGATTGGTATGTAGGACATCCAGAAGCTAGAAATTTACTCGGTAATATGGTTAGTGTTGATGTTAATATTCCACAGAATTTACAAAAAGGATTATATTCGATCGATGGATTTGCTTCTATCGATGATAGTTATAGTAAAGTCATTGAAGAAGATGGTACGATGGGAGATGTTCTTCCTAACCATTTTGATATGTATGTATTCATGTATGATCGTGACTTTAGACAGACTTTATTCGATTACTTTAAGATGACAGGTGCTCCTGCTATGATTCCAAGATATGCTCTTGGTAACTGGTGGAGCCGTAATACGATTTATACAGATGAGAGTTTACATAATTTAATTCGTCATTTTGAAAGGGAAACGATTCCTATTTCTGTTATGTTATTTGATCATGATTGGCATATACGTAATACGGAAACAGAGAAGAAGTTAAAAGTTGGTTATACATTTAATCATGACTTTATTCAAGATCCAAAAGCGATGATTCAAGAATTCCATAGACGTGGTATTCGTGTAGGAGTTGTTGTTAATCCTACGGGTGGGATTTATCCTCATGAAATGTATTATCCACAAGCTAGTCAATATTTAGGGGTTACGGATAATAGTGTGATTCCTTTTGATCCATTAAATCCAAAACATATCGATGTTTTATTTAAGATGTTCTTGCACCCTTTGGAAGCACAAGGAGTGGACTTCTTCTGGAATGATTCTACTGGTAATATGGATGTTACTCAATTATGGGCTTTGAATCACTATATGTATCTAGACTCTGGAAGAAATAGTAATGAAAGAGCAATGATTTTAGGTAGAGGTGGTGTATTTGCTCCTCACCGTTATCCTGTTTTATATGGTGGATCTTCTGAAATTAGTTGGAAGGCTTTAAAATCTTTACCATTTATGTATTTGAATGCTGCGAACATTGGTGTTTCTTGGTGGAGTCATGATGTCGGTGGTAACCATGGTGGTATTGAAGATGGTGAATTATATCTGCGTTATGTTCAATTAAGTACATTTGGTCCTATTTTAAGATTCCATGGTGCTCGTGGAAGATATTATAAGAAGGAACCATGGGTATGGGATGCTAAAACCTTTAGTATTGCAGCTAACTATTTACGATTAAGACACCGATTAATTCCTTATATTTATACAGAGGCTTATAATTATACCAAATCTGGTGTACCATTAATTCAGCCTTTCTATTATAACTATATGTGGGTTTATGATGATGATAATTATCGTAATCAGTATTATTTTGGTTCTCAATTATTGGTTTGTCCTATTTTGGAACCAAAGGATCCTGTCATGAACCGTTCCATTCATAAATTCTTTGTACCAGATGGTGTTTGGTATGACTGGGTTACTGGTAAGAAGTTCCCTGGTAATAAGAAATATGTATCTTTCTTTAAAGAGGATGATTATCCTGTATTTGCACATGCTGGAAGTATTATTCCTATTTCCAACAGAAGTGACTACAATAATATAGGTCTTCCTACGGATTTAGAGATTCAAATCTTCCCTGGAGTCAGTAATACATATACTTTGTATGAAGATGATGGTGTGACTGCTCTATACCGTGAAGGTTATTTCTTAAAGACATCTATCGATTATAACTACATGAGAGATAATTATACGGTTATTATTCGTTCGATTGATGGTAAGAGTGGTATTGCTCCTGAAAGACGTAATTATAAGATGGTATTCCGGAATACGAAACATGCAGATGATGTAATTGTCTACTTTAATAATGAAAAATTAGAGAGTCAAAACTATGTTGATGGAAATGACTTTATTGTTGAGATTAAAGGAGCTCCTACGATTGGTCAGTTAACGATTAATTGTAAGGGAAAAGATATTGAAATTGATACCATTCGTTTGGTTAATGATGAATTAGATAGTGTCTTGATGGATCTTAAGATTGAGACGTATTTAAAAGAGGATATTGCTCGTATTATCTTCAGTGATGCTACTGTTGATAAGAAGAGAATTGGTATTCGTAAATTAAAGAAGAGTGGGTTATCGAAAGAATATATTGGATTATTCTTAAAACTACTTGATTATATGAATGATATTTAATAAAAAAACAGGAAAAAATCCTGTTTTTTACTTGGATTCTTTCTTTTCTATGGTATAATATTCATATATTTTGCGATGAGAAAGAAGTAGTAGTAAATATTTTCTTTTTAGAGAGTCTATGGTTGGTGAAAATAGATAAGAAATGTTTATGAACTTGTCTTTTGAGTAAATTGGGTGATTCCGTTATCAATCCTAGAGTGTATAGTCATAACTATGAATTAAGGTGGTACCGCGTTAATACGTCCTTAAATTTATAGTTATTTTTTTTGGAGGTGTCTATGGAAGAATTGATTTTATTTGTTTTAACATTTCTTTTGTTATTTGTTACTTATCAATTATTCTTTATTATGCCTCTGAAAAAGGATAAGGGTAAAAAGAAAAAACAGAAGAAGGAATTACTGGAGATTCGTTATTTAAAATCTCGTTATGATTTAGATTTTGATCAGATATCGTATCCTCAACTACTGCAGCTCTGTTGTATTACTTCTTGTTTGGATATGTCGATTGCTGTGACCATTGTATCTTTTGTAGATTCTTTTCTCTGGGAGATAGCAATTGGATTTATTGTGATTATACTTTTAATTTTTATGAGTTATCATTTAATATATTTATTTTATAAAAAGAAGGGAATGGTTAAAAATGGAAAACATTAATCAAATGGAAAAGAAATGGCAAACCTATTGGGATAAACATAAGTCATTTCAATGTAAAAATGGAGATAAGAAAGATCCTTATTATATTTTAGTTGAATTTCCTTATCCAAGTGGATCAGGATTACATGTAGGACATGTACGTAGTTATACGGCACAAGATGCGATTGCAAGAATGATGAGAATGCAGGGATATAATGTTTTATATCCAATGGGATGGGATGCTTTTGGAGCTCCTGCCGAGCAATATGCAATTAAGAATCACATTCATCCAAAGGAAGCAGTGGAGAGAAATATTAAGACATTTAAAGCTCAAATGAAGTCTATTGGTTTCTCTTTTGATTGGAGTAGAGAATTCTCTACAACCGACCCAGATTATTATAAATGGACCCAATGGCAATTCTTACAATTCTATAAACATGGAATGGCTTATAAGGATACAGTTCCTGTTAACTGGTGTCCTACTTGTAAGAGTGTTCTTTCGAATGAAGATGCTGCTGGTGGTGTTTGTGAAAGATGTGGAAGTGTCGTTGAACAAAAAGAAAAGAGTCAATGGATGCTTCGTATGAGTGATTATGCAGAAGATTTATTAAAGGGACTTGATGATACGAATTTTGCGGATCGAGTAAAATTGGGTCAAATTAATTGGATTGGTAAGAGCGAAGGAGTAGAAGTTGATGTCGATATCGTAGGAGGAGGTAAATTTTCTATCTTTACGACTTGTCCTGAAACGATTTATGGTATTACATTCTTTGTTATTGCACCGGATGGAAAATTAATTAAAGAATTAATGGATCGTGTTGAAAATAAAGACGAAGTTAATGCTTATATCAAAGAGACTGCTAAGAAGAGTGCGATGGATAGAACGGAACTTAATAAAGGAAAAACAGGTGTTGAGGTTAAGGGTATTAAAGCGATTAACCCTGTCAATGGAAAAGAAGTTCCTATTTTCTTAGGAGACTTTGTATTAGGAGATTATGGTACAGGAGCTGTTATGGCAGTACCTAGTCATGATCAAAGAGACTTTGAATATGCAAAAGAACACAATTTGGAAATTATTCAAGTGATTGATTGTGGAGATATTTTGGAACATGCGATTGAAAAGACAGAGTATATGGGTCATGGATACAAGATGATGAATTCAGAAGAATTTGATGGTATGACTGTCGATGAAGCTCGTGTTGAAATTGCCAATATGATTGAGAAAAAAGGATTTGGTAGAAGAGTTAACAATTATAAAATGAGAGATTGGATTTTCTCAAGACAAAGATTCTGGGGAGAACCAATTCCAATGATCAATTGTCCTAAATGTGGATGGGTTCCTATGAAGGAAGAAGATTTACCATTATTACTACCAGATGTTGCAGAGTATGAACCTACAGAGGATGGAGAAAGTCCACTTGCTAATATTAAGGATTGGGTTAATTGCAAATGTCCTGAGTGTGGTGGAGATGCGAAAAGAGAGACAGATACGATGCCTAACTGGGCTGGATCTTCTTGGTACTTCTTACGTTTTATGGATCCTCATAATGATAAAGAGTTTGCTAGTATGGATGCTATGAAATACTGGAATCGAGTAGATTGGTATAATGGTGGTATGGAGCATACTGCTAGACACTTATTGTATGCAAGATTCTGGGTACAATTCTTATATAATATTGGATTAGTTCCTCATAAAGAGATGATTTGGACGAGAGTTTCTCATGGTATGGTATTAGGTTCTGATGGTCAAAAGATGAGTAAATCCAAAGGAAATGTCATGAATCCAGATGATATTGTAAAAGAATATGGAGCTGATACTCTTCGCACCTATGAAATGTTCATGGGAGATTATCAAATGGATGCTCCTTGGAGTACGGATTCTTTAAAGGGATGTAGAAGATTCCTTGATAAAGTAGAACGTTTAAAAGATAAAGTAAATGATCAAGAAGGATTTAGTGAAGACTTAGAAGTTCTTCAAAATCAAACGATTAAGAGAGTAGAATATGATTTACTTCATATGGGATATAATACAGTTATTTCTTCTTTGATGATTTTAGCGAATGCTTATGATGATCATGAATCTATTACAAAAGAAGATTATCATTTACTATTAGTATTATTAAATCCAATTGCTCCTCATTTAACAGAAGAGATGAATGAACAATTAGGATATTCTCCTATTTGTGAAGGAGAATGGCCAACGTACGATGAGGAAAAGACAGTTGAATCTACAAAAGAAATTGCTGTTCAAGTTAATGGAAAAGTACGTGGTACGATTACCATTTCTTTGGAAGATGATGATGCTACGATTCAAGAAAAAGCTCTTGAAAATGAAAATGTTCAAAAACATATGGAAGGACATGAGGTTGTTAAGGTAATTGTTATCAAAGGAAAGATTGTTAATATTGTTGTAAAATAATCATGGGTGGTGATGCTATGACGTTTGAAGAAGAAAAGAGAATTGCTCAAACACAAGTTGAAAAGTTAATTGATGCAGGGGCTCCTATTGCTACGTTATCGATTTTTGATGTTTTAGATCAATATACTCCTAGTGAGAGAGTCAAAGGAGAAATAGAATATACAAAAGACTTGTATCTAGAATATGTGAACAAATTAAGAGAATTCTCTGAGGAAGATCAAGCTACTTTTTTGAAGACATTAAAGGATTCGGATATTATTGATAATCAATCGATTGAAAAAGAAGATTCTTTCTTAATTGCTTTAAGTCGTCATTTTGAAGATGAGGTATCCATTGATTTATTACTTGAGAAAATTAAAAATGGAGATCCTATTACGAAAGAGGAATTTATTTATATGCATGATGTGTTATTACAGGGTACGAGTTCTCAGAATAAACAAGGAATTCGAGAAGATGATTTGAAGTTTGTGGGATCTTACTATTATGGAGAGCCTAGAACAAAGTATTTTTTTGAAAATCGTGAGATTTGTTATTTTCCTCTTCGTCATACGGAGATTGATACGGCTATGGATAAATTCCTTGGTTTTATCAATAGTGGAGTTAGACCCAATGACGGGTATGATGTCATGATTCTTCCTATGATTTGTCATGGGTTGTTAGCAGCTCTTCAATTATTTCAAGATGGAAATACTCGATATGGAAGATTATTTCAGAGTGCTATGCTTTATCAATTTGCCAATGATTCTCTCTTCTTAGATTTACCACTACCAGTTGTCTATGGATCTAGACAATATGCTGCTTATCGAGATGATTATCGTCAAAAAGTTACGAATCTAGTTATTCGTAATCGTTCAGATGCTTGGGATGATTGGCTTCTATTTAATTTGAGAAGAATTCAAGATAGTATTTTTTACAATATGAGTTGTTTAGATAAGATGGCTCAATATCCAAGAGGGGGAAGAGGTTATTAAACAAAAGGATAGTGTTTATCCTTTTGTTTTTTTGTGCTATGATATTACTATAATGGAGGGTACTATGAAGAAGGATATTACTATGCGAAAAAATACCTTTGTAAAAGGTGCTGTTATTACAACTGTCGGCATTATTTTGACGAAAATCATGGGTATTTTATATGTTATTCCTTTTCATTCTATTATTGGAGATGAAGGAGGAGCTTTATATGGATATGCTTATACGATCTATTTGTTTTTCTTGTCCTTATCTTCAGCAGGTATTCCTTTAGCGATTAGTAAAATTGTTTCGGAATATCAAACTCTTGGTTATATTAAAGCAAAGAAGAGAGCTTTTGTTTTAGGAAAATGGCTTTCTGTTTTAATGGGCTTTATTTGTTTCTTATTAGTGGTATTATTTGCACCAATCCTTGCGAAAAGTATATTAGGAGATGTTGTAGGAGGAAATAGTGTAGAAGATGTTACTCTCGTTATACGTATCATTGCTTCTGCTATTTTAATTGGGCCTTTATTAAGTGTTTATCGTGGTTATTTTGAAGGACATCGTATTATGAGCCCTCCCTCTATTTCTCAAGTATTAGAACAATTATTTCGAGTTCTGATTATTATTTTCGGAAGTTTGATTACTCTAAAAGTCTTTCATTTATCATTATCCAATGTAGTAGGAGTTGCTCTTTTTGGAGCAACCGTAGGTGCTTTTATTTCTTACTTTTATTTATTAGAAAAATATTTAAAAAATAGAAGTAAATTTCAAGAAAAAGTTAGAGATAAGAATGAACCTTTGGTTTCCGATAAAGTCATTTTAAAAAAGATTGTTGTTTATGCGATTCCTTTTATTATGATTGATTTCTTTAAATCTATGTACAATTATGTTGATATGGTCAGTGTCGTAAAAGGACTAGTTACATATGCCAATTATTCTGCAGTAGATGCAGAAACGGTCTATAGTATTTTTTCTACATGGGCCCAGAAATTTAATATGATTATTGCAGCTGTATCCACCGGAATTATTGTCAGTTTAATTCCTAATTTAACAGAGAGTCTTGTGAAGAAGGATAAGAGTGAATTGAATCAAAAGATTAATTTGTCTCTTAGTATGCTTTTGTATTTTATTGTTCCCATGACATTTGGGATTTGTTTCTTGTCTAAGGCTGTATGGGGATTATTCTATGGAGATAGTACTTACGGAGCTAGTGTGTTATCTTATTATATTTTTGTAGGTTTTGTTGTTTCTTTATTTACAACGGTTATTACGACTTTACAAACTTTAAAAGATTATAAGGATGTATTCATTTGTTTACTTGTTGGAATCTTGATTAAAATCATTTTCAATATGAGTTTACTTAGAACCTTTACTTCGATTGGATTACCTCCTTATTATGGATTTATTACGGCGACGATTCTAGGATATGGAGTTTCTTTCTTACTATGTATGATTTTATTAAATCGAAAGTATGAAGTATCTTTTGAAAATCTATTAAAGAATTTTATTGATGTACTATGTGGAAGTCTCCTTATGATTTTTGTATTAGTACTTATTCGATTCCTTGTACCGGTTTATTCAAATGTGAGAATGATGAATTTCCTTATTATTCTCTTCTATGCTTTGATGGGTTCTGTTGTGTATTTTCTTTATGCATGGCAATCTCATCTTACTAAGTCTATTTTTGGAGATCATTTCTTTCAGAGTATTTCTCGGATTCTCCTTAGAAAATAAAGTGTCAATTGCTTTAAAAAACTACAAAATAATTTGTTATTATGTGGTAGAAATGCTAGAATTATATTATAGGATATCATAGGAGGACTTATGGTTAGTGGTGGACAAGTTAGATCTGATTCTGGGAATCTTGCTTCTTACTCTTCCAATTACGATTCTACGGTGAGTGGATTAAGTGGTTCTTGGCAAGGAAGTAGTTATGATAGTTTTCATTCAAAAGCCGAACAGTTTACATCTGAATTCTTAAGTGCGATTAAAGGACAGATGGAATCTTTTGCAACTGCTTGTGATTTGTATGAACAATATAAAACTTGTAAGCAAAATGTTTCGATTTCTCAGGGGAATTATAATCAGGCTGTTTCGAATAACGATACTGCTGCTGCTAGTAAGTATTCTGCAGATGTCAGTCGTTATCAAAATGAATTAGCTTCTTTAAAAAGTCAAATTGAAAGTAATTTAGCATCTGCTTCTGGAACAAAGCTAGAAGCGACTGCAATTGCTACTACGAATTTAGCAACAGGAGAGACGATTGCAAAAGCAGCAACCAATGTTGGGTCTGTTGTACAGGGTGCGATTGATTGGGCTGTTGCTGTTGCAGCAGATAATTCCCATGGATATTCTCAAAAAACTCGTTGGGGAAATCCAAATTATGACTGTTCTTCTCTTGTTATTTCTGCCTATGAGGCAGCAGGTATTCAAGTAAAAGAAGCAGGAGCCGGTTATACCGGAAATATGAGATCTGCTTTTACGAAAGCTGGATTTGAATGGATTCCTGGTAATCCGAAAATGGATGATTTACAGCCAGGAGATGTTTTATTAAGTGAGAATCATCATACCGAGATGTATATCGGAGATGGTATGAATGTTGGAGCCCATGGTGACAAAGATGGTCGAAATGGAGACTCTAGTGGAAAAGAAATCAATGTATCTAAATATGTTAATTTCCCTTGGGATGGGGTATTACGATATGTTGGTTATGATGCTCAAAAAGCATAATAAGAATGGAGGAATCATATGTCAATTTTTATGATTGAAACAGATGCTGTTACAGCAGGAGCTTCTTCTCTTGATGCACTTGCATCGAAAGTTTCTAGTATTTCTAGTTCTGTTAGTGGATATGATACTAGTTGTGAAGATTTTGATTTTGCTTCTCCGAAAGCTGTGATTGCTAGTAATATAGAAGCCTGTGTGACAAAGATTAAAAATACATCGAATGTATTAAATACGGTTGTATCTTCTCATACAGCTTTACAAAATAGTTTAAAATTCCAATCTTCTGCTGAAAAAGCAGCAGAGGATGCTGCGAAAGCAAAAGAGCAAGAAAAGCAAAAAAATCCTGGTGATCCAACCGGTAATAATAACAATAAAGGTGGCAGTAATCCAACTGGTGGAAGTGGCGGCACTTATAGTGGTGGCGGCGGAGGTTCTACCGGTGGAGGTGGAGGCTATACTCCAATTGTTACGACTCCTAGTACGGAAGCTCCTACGACAACTGCACCTGAAACAACTCCTGCAAAGGAACCAGTTGATATTAAAACAGAAGTTAAGGGAATTCTTCATGATAAAGTATCAAAAGATGCTCTCACATCTCTTGGTAAGAAGCTATTTGAACATGAAGATTTAGAATATAATAAAGCTGGTTATGCTACAATTGGTGGAATGTTCATTATCTCTTGTGCTAAGGTATACGGTAGTGTAGGAGATGTGATTGAATTCACCTTAAAAGATGGCCAAAAATTCAAGTGTATTATTGGTCAAATTGATGAGAAATGTGGGGATCAAGTTAAATTCTTTGTTAATGATGATTGGAAGAAAGATGGAGAAGGTAACTTCCAAGAAAAAATTGGAGATTATGTTACGAAGATCCAGAACTTAGGTTCTGATCGTACTTATACAGTGGGTGCTTATGTTACTTCTGCTCTTGATTGGGCAACGGCAACTGCCAATGATAATACCCATGGATATTCTCAAGAAACTCGTTGGGGTAATCCAAATTACGATTGTTCTTCCTTTGTTATCTCTGCTTACGAAGCATCTGGTATTAAGGTAAAAGAAACCGGTGCTAGTTATACCGGTAATATGAAGAATGCATTTGTAAAAGCAGGATTTGAATGGATTCCTGGTACTCCAGATGTTAATAAGTTACAACCAGGAGATGTCTTACTACATGAAGGTACTCATACAGAAATGTATTACGGAAATGGTAAGATGATCGGAGCTCACGGAAATCAAGATGGACATGATGGTGATTCTGGTGGTAATGAGATTAGTATTACAAATTATTCCAATAAGAATTGGGATGGTGTTCTACGTTATGTTGGAAAAGATAAACCTTCTGAGAAGGTAAAAGCACCTGAGGCTCCTCATGTAAAGATAGCAGAGGAGACAACACCTGAGACAACTCCAACCACGGGACAACCTGAAACAAAGCCTACTACGGCTGTGGAGGTATAATATGGCGAAATTTGTTTGTGATTTTGGTCAAGTAAGTGCGGCAGGAGACAAGATGATTTCAGCTGCTAGTGATTTAAAGACTGCTACTACAACGTATGCATCTAATATTGAATCTGATTTAAGTGGATGGAATGGAGATGCCAAATCTTCTTTCATGACAACCTGTAATACACAAACAGCTGCTGCTACTGTAGAAGCACAAGAAATGAATGATTTTGGAGAGTTTGTTAAAAGCTCTGCTCAACAGATTCAAGAACTAGATGATCAACTTGCTGCTATTTCAATATAGTGTAAAAAAATGTCATATTTACAATAGTTTATATTGCATTT
The DNA here is from genome assembly GCA_017964405.1 of Bacilli bacterium. Classification (GTDB taxonomy): domain Bacteria; phylum Bacillota_I; class Bacilli_A; order RF39; family UBA660; genus UBA3789. Next base: position 22,362 of record JAGCSA010000028.1, on the reverse strand, counting down.
TTGGTTTTGATGATATAATTTAGTTAAGAATGGAGGTTAGAAATTATGTCTGATGGTTTAATTGTACAAGCTGGTGGAATGAGTCAAGATGGAAAAAGCACCATTGATAGTTCAGAAGATTTTTTAGGAGAAATTCACAAATTAGAATCAAATACTCATGAATTATTAAGTATTTGGAATGGTCCTGCTGCTACTGCATACAAGGGTTCTTTCGAAGGAAAAACTGCTGAATTAATGGACTTTAAGCAAAGACTTACTCAAAGAGGAGAAAATATTGTTACTTCTGCAAAAATATTGAGTGATAATGAGGATGATCTAGCATCTGCTGGAAGTCATCTATTCTAATTATTTGGAGGTGAATTTGAATGGAATTTCAAGAAGCTGATTATGATCGTGCTATTAGCTTAGCCGATAATATTTATAATAGTGCTACCCGTATTCATGATGTTTTCGATGATATCGATGGACTTATGAGAATGTTACATGGTACTCACTGGGAAAGTAGAGGATCAGAGGATGTTAATGCTGAGTATTTAGCTCACGTTAAAAGTCAATTTGAGCCTTTCTACCAAGATGTTGTTACTATGAGAAATCATATCTATGAAGTTACTGGTAGAAACCAACAAGCAGATGCTGCTGCTGCTGGAAATATTTAATCGAAAAAAAGAGATCATTCGATCTCTTTTTCTTTGTCTTGATTTAGTTCTTCTTCTAGTTTTTTCTTACTTTGTTTTCTAATGATTTTTCGGTAAATTGGGACTAGTTTAGTAAATACAAAGTAGAAGAGAGGATCTGTAATTAAATCCCATTCTCCCATGAATTCAATGTAGTCTCCTCCAAATTTCTTTTTAAATTCATGTAATCCTAAACGTGGATTATTTTTGGATAGATCTCCAATGGTACCGAATTGATCATATATTTCAATTCCTTTTTCTTTACAATACTTCATGTGTTCATAATATGTACTATAGTTTACATAGGTTTCACTTAAAATATTATGATTTCCTGCATATAAAACCCATGCTTTGTTTCCATATTCAATAATCATATGAGCACTTAATGTAATTTCATTTCCATATTCTTTTTTCGCTTCTCCATATTTATCAATTTCTGCTTGAATATTTTCTTTTTGCTTGGTTAATTCTGTTAATTTTGCTTTGGCACTTTTACTTAAATTATCAATTGGTAATATAGAGATTTGATTATTCACTGTTTTTAAATTGTTTTCTAATGCTTTGATTGTCTTTGTGATATTGATTTTTCCTAAGAATAGAGTAGCTTTTGTAGATTCATTTCCATTAAAGATTTCATATAATGTTTCATAATAATCTTCGTTATAGGATATAAAATCTTTTCTAGATTCTGTTAGTGTCATTAGATGATAGAACTCTTTGATGTCACTTTTGTCTCCTATCATGACTTCTGTATCTAGTTTTTGTGCTTTTGCAATTCTTTGTTTGGTTGTTTTCGAAAAGTGTTCTTCTATATCTTCCATACTTTGTGTTAAATCTACTCGGAAGGTATATCTTGGTTGCATTGTCTCAAAGTTTTTTGTATATCCTTGATGTTTAAAACCACAAGATTTTAGAGTTTGGAAGATCTCATTATAATCAGGATTTTCTGTTTTTTCATTTTGATAATTGGTTGATTTTCTGATAATATCCGGATCTATTTTTACAAAGATTGCTTTTTTACTTTTCGCAAATTCTTTTACTCTCTTTGTCATCTCTCGTACGATTTCTTTCTTTTTATAATCTAGTACAAATCCACGAGGGGCATAGAAATAACATTTATTCATTGGAAGATGTTTTTCTAAGAGTAGAGTTGCTGCGACGATTTCATCTTCGTCATTTACTAATCCCATGTAATAGGGAGTTAGATTCTTTTTTACTCTGGAAAACTCTCCCCAAGAAAGAGATTGTAGAAAATGAGATTTGGTCTTATGGTTACGAACAAATTCATCAAATTTTTCTTTTTCTATGTTCTTTAACTTTAGCATCTTTTTGAGACCTCTCTTTCTCTTCTAATAGTATATCATAGATGATTTCTTAGAACCATCTTTTTTCTTTTTGATTTTTATTGTTTCTATGTTAAATTCTTGATTCTGTTTTCAATTCTCATTATTTGTTCTTTGAAGCATTTTCCTTTCTGTGATAAAATAATTTTAGGTGATATTATGCGTCTTAGAAATGTCAAAAATAAAGAAGAGATTATGAGTCAATCTTCTTATTTGATTCGTGATCCTGAAAACTATAAAGGAAAATGGAAAGATGTTTTTTCCAATTCCAATCCTATCTTTGTAGAAATTGGGATGGGGAAGGGTCAATTTGTGATTCAAAATGCTTTACTACATCCCAATATTAACTATATTGGAATTGAGAAATATGATAGTGTGATTGCGAAGGCTTTGCAAAAGATACCAGATGGTTTAAAAAACTTAGTCATGGTTCGGGGAGATGCTTCTTTTATTGATACTTTTTTTGATCATGAGATTGACCAAATTTATTTGAATTTTTCTGATCCTTGGCCTAAAAAAAGACATCATTTGAGAAGACTATCTAGTTCTTTCTTTTTAGAGAAGTATGAAAGTGTTTTTTGTGGGAAAAAGGTCATTGAAATGAGAACGGATAATTCCTCTTTATTTCAATATTCTTTGGTTAGTTTTAGTACGTTTGGATATGTATTAGAGGAAATATCTTTTGATCTTCATGCAGAAGGGATTCCTGAGGTTACAACCGAATATGAAGATAAATTTTCTAATCAAGAGATGCCTATCTATTTTGTACGATGTATGAAAGAGTGAAAACTAAGTAAAATCAAATAAAAACTTTTTACATTTAGGAAAATAATGATATAATATAAGAAGAGTAGGTGAAATATGAAAAAGTTAATTGTTTTACTCTCTATTACTGTTTTATTTGTGACTGGTTGTAGTATTCATCGACTTGAATCTGATCAAATTGATACCAATATGGATTATTTGTTATCTCAAAAAGCAAAGATCTTTAATGTATATTATGATGGTTATAAATATTATTTACCAAAGGGAATTTCCTTTGTTACTAAAGATGAATATAATGCTTTGTTATTAGACCAAAATAATAATAAGTATTATCTATATGTGGATGCGATTAGTTATTTTCATAATATTGAGAATACGTATGAAGAAAATCCTTCTTCTTACTATTCTAAATTATTGAATTATAAAGATAAGACAGGATTTATTCAGATTGATGAAGTAGAAGGAAAGTACTTTATTCAATTTGTTTATAATTATGTAAAGATAGAAGCTTATGTTTCTAAGAGAGATCTTGTAGATTCTGTTAATAATATGTGCTATATCTTACGTTCTGTAACGTTTAATAATACGGTTCTTGAAAGTTTAATTGGTGAGAATGTATTAGACTATCAAGAAGAAGATTATAGTTTGTTTAAAGCTGATTCTAGTAAGGAATCTTATATGGATGTTGCGAAGAGAAATGAGAACGAAGAATATTCTAAATATTTAGAGGATGAAAAGATTGATTTAGATTACTAAAAGAGGTGAACTCATGGGCGTATTAGATAAGATTAAAAATGCTCTTTTTGAGGTTGAATATGTCGAAGTAGAAGATAAACCTAAAAAAGAGAAGAAGATCAAAAATAAAGATACGGAAACAACTGAAGAAAAACCAATTGCGAAGAAGATTGTTCTTCCTGGTAAAAGAGAAGAAAAAGTTGAAGAAATTGAAGAAGAAGAATTAAAAGATGAAGATTTTGAAATTCGACCTATTGATGACAAAGTAAAAGAAGTATTCCGTGATAATTTTAATGTAATGGATGATGATATTGATTATATAGCTCCTACGACAGAGCCACCTGTTGCTCCTGTAGAGGCACCACCACAACCAATTGTGGATGCTACACCAATTGAACCTATTTTGGCACAACCACAAGAACAGCCACAACAGCCGGTAACCGTGAATGCAATGGATCATTATGCAGATAAAGATTATGTTCGTGAATATGATGCTGTCAAAGAAAAAGTATATAGTACGATTCATGAGGATTATCGAATTAAAGCTCGTGAGAGTAGACCTTATGGAATGGATCCTTCTTATCAAGTATCTATCAAGGAGTATGGCTCTGAGAGTAAAGATGATAAATCTTACTTTAAACCTAGTCCTATTATTTCTCCTATCTATGGTATTTTAGATAAGAATTATAAAAAAGAAGATGTTGTTACAAAGAGAGAAATTCATATTACTTCTAGTTATGCAAAATCTAATATGAATTTAGATGATATTCGTGCAAAGGCTTATGGTAGAAGATCTACAGAAGAGGTTGTTCCTGAGACGGAACCTTCTCCACCTGCTTTAGATACGAAACCTCTTGCTCCTGCTTTTGAAGTAGAAGACAAAGAAGAGGATGAAAACTTATTAGTAGATTTAAGTGATGAGAAGAAACCAGAAGTAAAAGAAATAACAGTGGGAGATGCCATGGAGTATTATCATGATCTAGGTCTTGAATATAACGTAGATTATGTGGATGCTAGTAATAAGAATGCTCCTAAGAAAAAACCAGATGATTTAGAAGAAGATATTAAAGATACGATGAATATTCCACCAGTTGAGGATGAACCTGTTATTGAAAGAACAATGGAAATTACTCCTGAGACGGAGCCACCAGAAGAATTGGTTGAAGAACAACCAAAGAAAGAGGAAACTCCTGTTGTAGAAGAGAAAAAAGAGACAGTTGAAGAAAAAGTAGTAGAAGAGAAACCAGAAGAAATAGAAAAACCTGTTGAGGAAGAAAAGGCTTCTGATGAAGTTCCTGCTGCTACGATTGATGATGACGATAACTTGTTTGATTTAATCGATTCTATGTACAGAGATGAAGATAATTAGAAAGGAGATTTCATATGGAAGTATTTGTTGATGTATTTTTACCGGTTGTTCTATATATCGTTGCTATCATCTTATTAATCGTTTTAATTGTTGTAGCATTACGACTATTAAAAATATTAGATAAAGTTGATAGACTAGTTGATAATATAGATGATAAAGTTAATACTTTTAATGATGCATTTGCTGTTATGAAAAGAGCATCTGATAGCATTTCAAGTATTACAGATAGTTTTGTATTTTCTGCATCTGCATTAATCTCAAAACTATTTGGAAAATTTAGAGGAAATTATAAGGAGGAGGAAGATTATGAGTAAATCTGGAATTGGAAAATTTTTTGCAGGAGCTGCTATTGGAGTTGGATTAGGAGTTTTATTTGCTCCAAAGTCTGGTGAAGAAACGAGAAAGGAATTAAAAAATAAACTTGATGAATTAGTGGATCAAGCTAAGAATATTGATGTTGCTGAAGTTAAAAAAGACATCATGAGAAAAGTAGAAGATATCAAAATGGAATTAGTGGATCTAGACAAAGAAAAAGCTTTAGAAATTGCTAAAGAAAAGGGAGATGCTTTAAAAGCAAAAGCTCAAGAATTAGTTGATTTAGCAAAAGATAAAGGAACTCCAGCTCTTAAGAAAGCTGCTAATGATGTATTAGATAGTGTTATTAAAGTATCTAAAGATACTCAAAAGAAATTAGCTAATAAATAAAGATGGTTTTTGCCATCTTTTTTTATTTGTTTGAATATGATATGATTACAGTAGGATGATCATAGGAAGGAGGTTATACGATGCATAATTGTAAAAAGAAAATATTTATATTTCTCTTTGTGGGAATTATTTTGTTTCTCACGATTGGTTATGCTTTATTAACTTCTCAACTTACGATTAATGGTTCTAGTGTGATTCAGGATACTAGATGGGATATTCATTTTGAAAATTTAGTTGTGAAAGAAGAGAGTGCTCCTCTTACAGAGGGAGATTATCCTGCGGAAATTAATGCTTCTAATAATACGTTGATTACCTATACGATTACTCTTCAACTACCAGGAGATTTTTATGAATTTACAGTGGATGTTAGTAATGCTGGTACGATTCCTGGAAAAGTATCGGTTGTTTCTTTAACAGGAATTGATAGTGCTTATGAAAATATAGTGGATTATTCTACTCGTTATACATATGCCTATGATGTTCAGACAGGAGATCTTTTAAATCCTGGAAGTAAGAAGAATTTAACTGTACGGGTAGAATATAAAAAAGATATTACTTCTAGTGATTTACCTAGTTCTGATTTAACTTTAAATCTACAATTTAGTGTTACTTATATTCAGTCTGATACCTTAGAGACTCAATGGACTTATGTATTACCAGAGGATACAAATAGTTATCCTGCGAAGGGAAAGACGAATCATCCTGTTGTCTTACCTGCTGGTACAGAAGTTACGATTCTATCGATTGTGGATAATTGGGTTAATATTGAGACAGAAGATGGACAGAATCGTTGGTTATTTATTTGGTTATCAGATGGTCTTGCAGATACCATTGGTGTTCAAAATACGGGTCAGAGAATGGTTGTAATCTTCTCAGATCGTCAGTCTGTAATGGTGGAAGGAAGAATCATTCATTTAACTTCTTATGTTCAAGGATTTGATGGTTATACTCTTTATTATCAATGGGAGTGTGACAAAGGAGATGGCAATGGATTCCAGGAAATTGAGGGAGCGAATGAAGATCATTATGAATATCCAGCTAATCAAGATACATTAAGTTGGGATTATCGATTGATGGTATATTTTGCTTAATGGATTGATTAATCCTTTGAATTATGATATAGTATTTGTGTTTTCAAGGAAGAGTTTTTAGTAATAAATCTGATTTCTTTTTAGAGACTTAGTGGTTGGTGAAAACTAAGAGAGTCATTTTTATGAAATACGGACTGGGAGAAAAATCGTTTCCTGCGTTAAAGGGTAGAGTGCATGTTTTACATGAATTAAGGTGGTACCGCGAAGATTCGTCCTTAGGATGAGTTTTCGCGTTTTTGTTTTTAGGAGGGGCTTATGCATACAGAATATGAAGTACGAGTATTAGAGATTGATCCAGAATCTGTGATCAAAAAGCTAGAAGAGTATCATGCGAAGTTTTGTTGGGATCATGTACAAAGACGATATGTTTATGATTTTCATCCCAAACAAGAAAATAAATGGATTCGTCTTAGAACGAATGGGGAGAAGACGACTTTAACGATCAAGAATCTTGTTACGTCTCAAATTGATGGAACACAAGAATTAGAAATAGAAGTCGATAACTTTGAAAGATGCCATCTTTTATTAAAAGAGTTAGGATATGAAGCAAAGGGATATCAAGAAAACAGAAGAATTCAATATGAATTGAATGGAGTAGAGATTGATATTGATTATTGGCCTAAGATTCCTACTTATTTGGAAATTGAAGGGGCATCAGAAGATGCTGTTTATCATGCATTAGAAGTATTAGGTTTTTCGAGAGAAGATTGTACGACTCGAGATGTAGAAGGTATTTATTTAGATTATGGTTATCATTTAGATGAAATATATGATTTGAAATTAGAGGAGGAGAGAAAATGACATTTTTTGAAGAATTACAATGGAGAGGTTTAATAAAAGATGTTGCAGGGGATGACATTGCCGATAAATTAAATAATGAGAGAGTTACTTTTTATTGGGGAACAGATCCTACAGCAGATTCATTACATTTAGGACATTATTCTAGTTTAGTCACTGCGAAGAGATTGGCGAAATATGGACATCATCCCATTTTATTATGTGGAGGTGCTACTGGATTAATTGGAGATCCTAGACCTACGGCTGAGCGAGAAATTATTACGAAGGAGCAATTGAATCATAACTTAGAGGGTATTAAGAAACAAGTTATGGAGATCTTCCATGGAGAAGCAGAAGTGGTCAATAACTATGATTGGTTCCAAGGATATGAATTTACAGATGTATTAAGAGATATTGGTAAATATATTACGGTTAATTATATGTTAGATAAAGATATTATTAAACGTAGATTAGAGACGGGTATTACGTTTGCAGAATTTGCTTATATGTTAATTCAAGGATATGATTTCTTATGGTTATATGAAAATAAGAATTGTATTATGCAGGTAGAAGGTTCTGATCAATGGGGTAATATTACGACTGGTATTGATTTAATTAAGAAGAAACTTGGAAAAGATGCTTATGCTTTTACGATGCCTCTTGTACTTGATAAGTATGGTAATAAGTTTGGTAAAAGCGAAGGAAATGCTTTATGGTTAGATGAGGAAAAGACTTCTTCTTATGAACTATATCAATATTTAATTAATGTAGATGATGATTTAGTCATTGATTATTTAAAGATCTTTACTTTCCTTTCTGTAGAAGAGATTCAAGAATTAGAAAAGAAAAACAAGGAGCAACCTGAACTAAGAGAAGCTCATAAAGCACTTGCTCATGAGATTATTCGTGATCTTCATGGAGAAGAAAGTTACCAAGAAGCTTTAAAAATTAGTGAGAGTTTATTCAGTGGAGATATTAAGAACTTTACGGCAAAAGATGTAGAAGTTGCTTTTAAAGGAATTGATTCTTTTACCATAACGGAAGATATGAATATTGTAGATTTACTTGTGAATAGTGGAGTTTGTTCTAGTAAAAGAGAAGCAAGAGAATTTGTATCCAATTCTTCTATAACAGTTAATGGAGATAAGATTACGGATTTAGAGTTTGTTCTTACCAGAGACGCTTGTATTGAATCAAAATATATTGTGATTCGTCGTGGTAAGAAAAAATATTATTTAGGAATCTATGAATAAAAGAAAATACAATTTTTGTATTTTCTTTTTTTATTAAGGGAATTCTATGATAAAATGAAGATAATAGGAGGTATCTATGAATCGTAGAAAAGTAAGACGTTATCAAACTATTTCATTTATCTGTATTGCGATTTTGATTTTGGAAATCCTTTATGTTGGTTATCATGTTTTCTTTCCAAAAGAGACTTCTATTTATTTTGAAGGTATTAATGCGATTGTATCGAAAGGAGATGGCTATATCACTGTTGGTAGTAATAATGACAATGATTTAGCTTATGAAAAAGCGAAGGTTTCCTTATATGATCTTCAGAAACAAAAGACTTATGAAAAGCTTTATAATATTGGATATAATAGTTCTTTCTTTGGAGTGGTAGTCGATGGAGAGTCTTTTGTTGTCGTTGGTAGTTATGAAAAGACAGAAGAAGATCATCGAGATTCGATTCGTCGTGCTCTCATTGTGAAATATGATCAAGAAGGAAATGTTTTATTTGAGAAGGATTTCTCTTTACTAGATAATTCTAAATTTACGAGTATTGTGGTAACAGAAGATGCATATTATGTTACGGGACAAAGTATTTATCGTAATACGAGAGTAGGAGATCATGAGGGTGGAGCGATTCTCGTAAAGTATAGTAAAGAAGGAGATTTATTATGGTACCGTACTTATGGAAGTAGTAAGAGTGCTATCTATAATGATTTATTAATTCATAATGGATCTATCTATACCGTTGGTACAGACAATAATTATTTAGGAGTTTTAGTACAGTATGATTTAGAGGGTAATTTTATTACCTATAATGATTATAAGACGACGGATTCTCTTGGATTTAGTGGAATTGCTGCTTCTGATCAATTTATTTATATTTGTGGGGCATTGAGACGAGATAATGATAATAATGATGCGATGATTGTACGATATAATTTCCATTGTGTTTATATTGATCAAGCTGTTTATACAGGAGATGGTATTGAGAGATTCAATAAACTTATTATTGATGATCAAGATCATGTTGTTGCGATTGGAACGATGGCTACTTCTCAAGAAGAGGGAGGTATTACCGAGTACTCTTATGATGGAATTATTGCGAAATATGATTTTAATTTAAAATATATTGATGCAATTTCTTATGGAGAAGATCGAGATGATTATTTTACGGATATTCTTTATGATAAAGGGGAATATATGATTGTAGGATACTCTTATTATGATGATGGAAGTTATATGAGTAAGTTTATTCGTTATAGTAAAGCCTTAAAGGTTTTAGGAGTAGAATCATGAAAATTACTCTTGTACGTCATGGGGAGACAGAAGAGAATTATGAAGGGAAAATATTAGGAAGAAAGAATGTACTACTCAATGAGACTGGTAGAAGACAGGCTCTTCGTTTAAAAAATAATTTGTCTGCCTTACATTACGATTTGTGTTTTACTTCTCCATTTATTAGATGTTTTGAGACCGCTCTTGTTGCTGTAGGAGACCGAGTTGAGATTATTCGAGACGATCGAATTCAAGAAAGAGACATGGGAGAGTTAGAAGGAAGACCTGTGGAAGAGTACAATGCTTTTCAATTTTGGAATTATGATAAGAATCGTTCTGATTATGGAGTAGAACCTGTTCAGGATATTCTGGAGAGATGTGAAGATTTTTTGAATGAGATTAAAGAAAAATACCCTGATAAGAGTATTTTGATTGTAACTCATTCTGGAACGTATCGTGCTCTTCGTCATTTAATCAAAAAGGATCCTTTAAAGGGGAATTTATTAGATGGGAAGATTCCGAATGGTAGTTATGAGGAATTTGAAATATAAAAAAAGAACTCTATGAGTTCTTTTATTTTTATTTATTGTAGAATTCAACGATTAATGCTTCATTAATATCTGCATTTAATTCATTTCTCTCAGGCATTCTTACATAAGTAGCTTCCATTTTTCCTTCATCATAATGAATGAATTCAACTCTCTTTGTAATCTTAGCTAAAGAGTCAACTACAACTTTTAAGTTCTTGTGATCTTCTTTTAAAGAAATAACATCTCCTGGTTTTACTCTGTATGATGGAATATTTACTTTCTTTCCATTAACAGTAACATGTCCGTGATTAACTAATTGTCTAGCTCCACGACGTGTTGTAGCAAAACCAATACGATATACTAAGTTATCTAATCTAGATTCTAGTAATCTTAAGAAGTTTTCACCATTAGAACCTTTCATTTTACAAGCTTCTTCAAATGTCTTTCTGAATTGTCTTTCATTCATACCATACATGAAACGAACTTTTTGTTTTTCTTTTAATTGTGTTCCATAATCTGATAATTTACCTTTACGTTCATTTCCATGTTGACCTGGTCCATAAGGACGACGAGATAATTCTCTTCCAGTCTCTGTAATAGAGAAACCAACACGACGACCTTGCTTGTAACTTGGTCCTGTATATCTTGACATAGTTCTCTCTCCTTTCTTTGCTTACAAAATCTTGAATGGAATGGTCATAAACTAGGGAGTTTTTCTTCTTCTTTCACATAAACAGCAATTGTTACTTGATTTATGGTTAAAAAACACATTAATTTATTCCATTTCCTGCTGTTTCAAGGAATTTGCATTTTTAATTATATTTGAAAACCTCTCATATGTCAAGAAATTGTTGTATTTTATGGGATTCTTTGGGATTATTTTCCTAAAAATGTAGAAATATTGCTATTATTTGTGATAGAATAGTCTTAGAATTGAGGTGAGTATATGCAAGGACAATTTTTAATCATCGGTTCTGTTATTGTGCTTTGTCTTGTAATTGTTATTGTTATACTTCATTTCGTTAAAAAAGCTGAAACTAATTTTTATAAAAATAAATTAAGAAAACTGGAAATTGAAAGAAATCAAATTGCTTCTACTCCGGTTTTACTTGAACTATCGAAAGTAGAACCTATTATCAAGAATGATAAGATGGAAGAGAAATATACAGAGTGGCAAGATAAGTTTACTTTTATAAAAGAAAAAAGATTATCAGTGATTGACGATATGTTAATTGATCTAGATGTTTATGTGGAGAAGAGAGATTATAAATCTTGTATTGTTAGAATTGCTAAGACAGAGATTGAGATTTATAAAGTAAGAGAAGCTGCTGAACATCTATTAGATGAGATTCGTGATATTACTTTGAGTGAAGCTAAATATCGGGCGATTGTGATTAAATTAAAATCGAAATATCGTGCTCTTAATAAAGAGTTTAATGATCATAGAGATTTATATGGTATGATGCAAGATGCTATGGATTTGCAACTTGAAAATATTGAAAAACGATTCCAAGACTTTGAAACAGTTATGGAAGCAAATGATTATAATGAAGTAGTTCATATTTGTAAAGCTCTTGATAATATGATTGATCATATGGAAATCTTAATTCGAGAGATGCCAGATGTCTTATTGATGATTCAAACAGTTATTCCAAACCGTATGAATGAAGTAGAAGCTACTTATCAGGAAATGGTTGAAAAGGGATATGTATTGGATTACTTAAATATTGATTATAATATTGAAGAATCAAAAAAGAACTTAGAGAGAATTTTAGATAAAGTAAAAGTCATTAATTTGGAAGGTTGTATGTTTGATTTAAAGACAATGCTTTCTTATTACGATTCCTTATTTATTGATTTTGAAAAAGAAAGATTATCTCGAAAAGTATATGAAGAAGTATCTAAAGATTTTTCTAAGAGATTAGAGAGAACCAATAAGTTAGTAAAAGATGTTTATGATCAGTTAGATGATATTAAAAAGATGTATGATTTAAGTGATGAAGATGTTGGTGTTATTCATGAAGTGAATAAGATTCTTGTTATGATTAATGATGATTATAAGAAGATGGTTCAAAAAGAGGAAGCAAAATCTTGTCCATATTCAATGTTAAATGAAGAAGTGGAAACACTTACTCATCGTTTGACGAGTATGGAAGGGGATTTTGATGAGGCTTTACAATCTCTTGGAAATATGTATGATGATGAAGTAAGAGCTAGAGAGCAGTTAGAAGAGATTCAAACATTCTTAAAGAACTGTAAGAAAGAGATTCGTTCTTATAAGCTTCCTGTCATTACGAATAATTATTTTGTTCAATTAGAGGAAGCAAATGATGCAATCAATGAAGTCGTTCGAGAATTAGAACAAAAGCCAATTGTGATTCGTACCCTAAATACAAGGGTAGATACTGCTAGAGATTTAGTATTAAAACTTTATAATACAACGAATGATATGATTCATCATGCTGAGTTAGCAGAAAGATGTATTGTTTATTTAAATCGATTTCGTTCTTCTTATGAGGGTGTTGATGAATGCTTGAAGGATGCGGAGGAGAGATTTTATCGAGGAGATTATCGAGAATCTTTAGAAGATTCTATGAAGGCAACGTCTTTTATCGATGAAAATATATATGGAAAGTTGAAGGAGATTTATGAAAAATAATAAAGGATTTTTAAAAATTGAAGTCATGACTGTGATTGTATTATTACTAGTAGTGTTTGCATTCTTGTTCTACGTATTCTTGACGGGTACAGGAAATCAAAAATATGAAACGATGAAAGATAATGCGATATCTTTCTCAAAAGCTGTTACAACAAACATTGCTTCTTTTCACTATACAAATACTGTATACTTAGAAGAGGCAATTGATGAAGGATTCTTAAAGAGTATTCGTAGTCCTTTTGGAGGAGGTACTTGTGATATTTATGAATCAAAAGTAGATACGGTTGAAGGAAAAACTTATGCTACTTTAAGATGTGGTAAATATCTATTAGATGCTGCTGATTTTGCGAATACAGAAGAGGTTCCTGTCTATGAGGTTAGTGAATGGAGTGCTAAGAAATTAGAAGGGGACAATGTAGAGGAAAAAGAATTGTATAACTGTTTAGATGATGATAAAGAGGTTTTTGAACAATATACAGAGGAATTAAACTTTGTTTATCATTATAATAAGAAATATGGTACAGATGAGTATTTTGTAGATAGTTTTAAAGAGAGTAGTGAATGTGAAATTGTTACTAAGATATTCTATCGTACAAAGGAAGAGGTAAAAAAATAAGTTGTAAGACTTATTTTTTTTGTGTTAAAATATGCATGTTGGAGGTGTCCTATGAAACGTGTTATTTTAATTAAATATGGGGAATTATCTACGAAGAAGGGAAACCGTAATTATTTTATTAATACTTTGTATCGTTCTGTTCAAAATAAGTTAAAGAATTATCCTGTTACGATAGAGAAAGATCGTGCCAGAATGACGATTTTATTTGAAGAGAAAGATTTAGAAAATATTCAAAATATTATTAATAAGATTTTTGGAATTCATACTTATCAAGTTGCTGTGGTATGTGATTCTACAGAAGAGAGTATTAAGAGTACTTTATTAGAGGTAGTTTCTCAAGAGGCATTTTCTACTTTTAAAATAGATGTTAAAAGAAGCGATAAGAAGTTTCCAATCCCTAGCCAAGATTTTAATCATGTACTTGGTGGTTTATTATTAAAGAATATTCCGAATATTCATGTAGATGTTCATCATCCAGACTTATGGATTAAAGTGGAAATTAGAGAAGAATCTACCTATATTTATTTTCATTCTTATCAAGGAAGTGGTGGATATCCTGTTGGGACACAAGCCAGAGGAATGTTGATGTTAAGTGGAGGAATCGATTCTCCTGTAGCTGGTTATTTGGCTATGAAAAGAGGAGTGGAATTAGATTGCGTTTATTTTGAAGCGATTCCTCATACGAGCCCAGAAGCGAGAGAAAAGGTAATTACTCTTTGTAGAAAATTATCGAGCTATACAGATTTGATTCATCTACATATTGTGAATTTTACTCCAATTCAGGAAAAGATTTATGAGTGTTGTAGGGATGATTATTGTATTACTATTATGAGAAGAATGATGTATCGAATTATGGATCGTCTTTGTAGAAGTCATAATGCTTATGTCATTGTCAATGGAGAAAGTATTGGGCAAGTTGCTTCTCAGACATTAACGAGTATGAATGTGATTAATTCTGTTACCAATTTACCAGTTATTCGACCAGTAGCTTGTTTTGATAAATTAGAGATTATGGAGATTGCTCGAAAGATTGATACATTTGAGACGAGTATTCTTCCCTATGAAGATTGTTGTACGGTATTTGTTCCGAAACATCCGGTGATAAATCCTAGAATGGATACCTGTTTAGAAGAAGAATTGAAGTTTGATTATCTTCCTATGATCGAGGAAGCAGTTTCTTCTATGAACACGATTGTGGTTCGAGAAGACGATCAAGAATATGGCGATATTTTATAAAGAAAATTGATGAGAGAAATCCTTGGATTTTATTGACTTTTTTAGGTTTCTTTGGTACTTTAAGTGTGTTATGAAAAGGAGATGTGTGTATGAAATTTTTATGTGTTAATGCAGGTAGTAGTTCTTTAAAATTTCAATTATTTGAAATGCCTGAGGAGAAAGTATTAATAAGTGGTTATATTGAAAAAATTGGTTTTCCTGATTCTTTTTGGAATACGAAAATCAATGGAGAAAAAATTAAAGGAGAAAAGTATTTAAAGAATCATACAGAAGCTGTTGATGTTATGTTAGAGGAAATCTTAAAACATAAAGCAGTGAAGAGTTTAGATGAAATTAAAGGAGTAGGACATAGAGTTCTACATGGAGGAGAAAAATATAGTGATTCTGTATTAATTGATGATACAGTTGTACAAGATATTAAAGATCTAACTAAATTAGGACCTCTTCATCATCCTGGAAATCTTGCTGGTATTGAAGCAATGCAGAAAGCTTTACCAGGAGTTCCTAATGTAGCAGTATTTGATACAGCATTCCATCAAACAATGCCTCCTGTTAATTATATGTATCCAGTTCCTTATGAATGGTATGAGAAGTACGGAGTACGTAAATATGGATTCCATGGAACGAGTCATAAATATATTACAGAGACTATGAAGAAGATGCTTGGAAAAGAAAAAGTAAACTTAATTATTTGCCATGTAGGTAGTGGAGCATCTATTAGTTGTATTAAAGATGGTAAATGTTATGATACTACGATGGGTCTTACCCCATTAGATGGATTAATGATGGGTACTAGATGTGGTTCTATCGATCCTTCTATCATTGAATATGTTTGTAAAGAAACAGGAAAAGATGTTTCTGAAATTACCAATGATTTAAATAAGAAGAGTGGTTTATTAGGTATCTGTGGATTTAATGATAATCGTGATGTAGAAAAAGCAATTGCTGCTGGAGATGAAAGAGCAAAACTTGCTTTGGATATGTATGTTGATATTATTAATCGTTTTATTGCAGAATACTATATTGAATTAGACGGTAAAGTAGATGCTATGGTTATGACAGCTGGTGTCCTTGAAAATGGTAGTGAAACAAGAGAAGCAATTCTTACGAAATTAAAACCAATTGGTATTGAAGTAGATAAGAAGATTAATGATAAGATTGCTGGATTTAAAGAGATTCATGAAGGAATGATTACTACAAAGAAATCTTCTATTCCTGTTTATGTTATTCCAACGAATGAAGAAATTATGATTATTCGTGATACTTATCAATTAGTATGTGAAAAATAAAAAGCTCTTAGAGCTTTTTTTATTGTCAATTGACGAACTTCTTTCTTTCCCTTTCTTGACTTTCTCTTGTATCGATTGTTAAATGATAATAGGAAAGAAAGTGGGTTTTCATGTCATCAATTCTCTTATGTGCAGCTGTTTTACCAGTTTTTGGTTTATGTACTTTCATATATACCAAAGATAAAAACAAAGAACCAGCTTGGTTGTTGGCTCTTATGTTTGGTTTGGGACTTTTATCGGTTATTCCTGTTCTTATTTGTGAACTTATTTTTGGGGCTTTCTTCCCATTAGATTCTAAGGCTGGTTTTATTCCTATCTTCTTTAATATTCTTTTTGGGGTAGCTTTATATGAAGAGGCATTTAAATGGTTAGTTACAAAATATATGGGTTATCGTAGTAAAGAGTTTGATGAAGTATTTGATGTTATTGTCTATGCAGTCTTTGTATCACTCGGATTTGCTTGTTTAGAAAATATTATGTATGTTTTTCAAAATGGACTTGGAAATGCCATCTTAAGAGCGATTTTAGCTGTTCCTGGACATACTTGTTTTGCGATTTCTATGGGATATTTCTTTTCCAAAGCAAAAGTTGGTCAAATTAGTGGAAATCATAAAGTATATGCGAAAAATATGATTCTTAGTATTATAGCACCTATTATATTACATACTTTCTATGATACGTTTATTTTAGCTGCTAGTGGAGCAGAAGATTCTATTATTGGATTAATTCCTTTTATCCTATTTTATGTCTTTATGGTTGTCGTATGCTTTCTTACCGTGGATAAAGTTGCAAAAGTACAGAATAATCTATCCCTTAATATTCAAGAGGGTAGTATTGTGAAGAATGATCAAGGATATATTTATTATCAATATCCTACTGTTCCTCCTACACCTCCAGTTGCAACCCCTGCAGTAGAGACACCTTTACCTCCTACAACAGGGCCTCAATTCTGTCCGATTTGTGGTAGACAGGTTGCAGGAGCTAATTTTTGTCCAAATTGTGGATTACGTTTAAGATGAAAGAGAGATAAATCTCTTTTTTTATTGGGCTTTTTATAGTATAATATTGTTATATTTAAGGAAAGAGGGCACATTATGAAAATAATATCAATCAATGCAGGTAGTAGTTCTTTAAAATTTAGTTTATTTGAAATGACTGATGAGAGTGTATTAGTATCTGGTCAATTTGAAAGAATTGGTTCTGATGGTAGTGGTTATACCTTTAAGTATAATGGTCAAAAGATTACAGAAGAGATTCCTTTAAAAGATCATACAGATGCTGTTACGATTCTATTGGATAAATTAATTGCTCTAGAAATTATTCATTCTTTGGATGAGATTAAAGGAGTAGGGCATAGAATTGTTCATGGAGGAAGTAAATATTCTGAATCTGTTTTTGTAACCAACCAAGTAATTGATGATATTGATGCTTTTAAAGAGTTTGCTCCTCTTCATAATCCAGCTCATTTACTAGGAATTAAAGCTTTTAAGGAAGCTTTACCGGATGTACCAATGGTTGTTGTATTTGATACAGCATTCCATCAAACAATGGATGAGGTTACTTATTTATATCCCGTTCCTTATCATTGGTGTGGAGATTATGGTGTTCGTAAATATGGTGCTCATGGAACGAGTCATCGTTATATAGCAGAAACTGTAAAAGATATGCTTGGACGAGAGGACTTTAAATTAATTAGTTGTCATATTGGAAATGGTGGTTCTATTACGGCTATTCAAAATATGAAGTGTGTCGATACGAGTATGGGATTTACTCCTTTAGCTGGTATCATGATGGGTACTCGTTCTGGAGATGTAGATCCTTCTATTATTCCTTATGTAATGGAAAAAGAAGGAAAGAATGCTAGTGAGGTTATTGAAGACTTAAATAAAAATAGTGGTGTCTTTGGAATGAGTGAGTATAGTCATGATTTGAGAGACATTGTTAGTCAATGTGAAGAAGGTAATGAAAAAGCCATTCGTGCAAAAGATAAATATGTACGTCGTATTGTTGACTATATTGCACAGTATTATGCTTTATTAGAAGGATGCGATATGATTGTCTTTACGGCAGGAGTAGGAGAGAATAATTCTGCGATCCGTAAAGAAGTATGTGAGAAGCTTGCTGTCTTTGGAGTAGAAATTGATCCTGAAAAGAATCTTGTTCGTGGAGAGACTTGTAAGATTAGTACGGAGGCTTCTAAGATTGCTGTTTGGGTTATCCCAACAAATGAAGAATTAATGATTGCGAGAGATACATTAAATTTAATAAAGAATAGATAGGAAATGATTCATGTATAATGAGGTTATTCAAAAAATTAAGGAGTATGATACGATTGTTATCGCTAGACATATTGGGGTAGATCCGGATGCTTTATGTTCTCAATTAGCATTAAGAGATTCGATTCTATTAACTTATCCTGAAAAGAAAGTTTTAGCGATTGGAACCGGTAGTAGTAAGTTCTTAAACTATGGAAAGTTAGATAAATTAGAAAAAGTAGAAAATGCTTTATTAATCGTATGCGACACTCCTGATTTCAAGAGAGTAGATAGTTTAGACTTTTCTCAAGGATCTTATTCGATTAAAATTGATCATCATCCTTTTATGGAGAAGTTTTGTGATTTAGAGATTATTGAGGAAGATAAGTCTTCTGCTTGTGAAATTATTTTAAATATGATTTTTCAAACAGAATTACAATGTAATGATTCGATTGCAGAACTACTCTATATGGGAATTGTATCGGATTCGAATCGATTCTTATTTAATAGTTGTGGTTCTCATACATTTTTTGCTGTTTCCAAGTTATTAGATGCTTATCCTATTGATTTAGGGAAGACTTATGAGAAATTATATCTGAGACCTTTAAATGAGGTACGACTAGAAGGATATATTGCTCTCAATCTAAAAATTACAGTAAATCAACTTGGATATGTTATAATAACGGATGAAGTGATTAATCAGTTAGGGGTTGATAGTGCTTCTGCAGGAAATATGATTAATAACTTCAATTATATTCGAGATGTTCTTGTATGGGCTACGATTACGGAAGATCGGAAAAATGATCAATATCGTGTTTCTGTTCGTTCTCGTGGACCTGAGATTAATAAAGTAGCAGAACTTCATCATGGTGGAGGGCATAAATATGCATGTGGTGTGAAGACAAAAACATTAGAAGAGGCTATGGCTATGATGGAAGATCTGGATCAATTATTACAGGAATATCGTTCCTAGAAGGTGATTATATGATTATTAAAGATGCAAATTTGGATGTGATTGCAACGAGAAGAAGCCAATATCCAGATGAAGGGAAACCTGAGTTTTTATTGGTTGGACGTAGTAATGTTGGAAAGAGTAGTTTTATTAATTCTATTCTTTCTCGTAATAATTTAGCTTATACGTCTTCCAAACCTGGTAAGACACAGACTCTTAATTTTTATTCTGTGAATCATGAATTTTATTTAATTGATGTTCCTGGATATGGATATGCCAGTACAGATAAAAAGACACAAAACAAGTTTGGTTTAATGATTGAAGAGTATTTAGAAAAAGACAAGAACTAAGAAGGGTTTTTATGTTGATTGATTTCCGTCATTTACCAACAGAAGATGATTTATTAATGTATAATTTTCTAAAGTACTATAATCTTCCTGTTACGGTGATTGCTACCAAAGCAGATAAAGTAGGAGGAAGTAAAAAAGAAAAGAATTTGAAAGATATTCTTCGTGCAATGGATTTAGCTGTTGGCGATGATTTAGTAGTATTTTCTAGTGTTACCAAATTAGGGGTAAAAGAAGTATTACAAAAAATTGATGATATTATTCATCAATCATAAGAAGGTGGTATTCTTGAGTACAAGAAGAAAGTTTTTTATGATCTTTTGCTTTATTCTATTGAATACATTCTTATTAATTGGTTTTTTAGCGATCAGAGATGCAACTTCTATTAACCAATTAAAGAAAGAGGTCAATGAATTAACAAAGTTAAGTATTGTGAAAGATCGATATAATCGTCCAATTAAAACAAAGGGTGGTTATGCGATTGTAGAGTCTTCTATTAAAGATTATTTAGATGACTATGCAGTCAGTGTTCAAGAGGTTAGTGAACTAATCCATGATCCAAAATTATCTAGGATTTTATCTTATGATAATTACTTGGAAGATGGTCCTGATTTTCAGAATTCTCTTGCTTATTTATCGGAGTCTAAAGAAACGTTTAATCAAGAAATTGATGAATTGTTGTCTGACTTAGAGGAAGAGCAAATTATGGAGAATATCTATCAGAGAACGGATGATCCTTATTATATTTCTCTTTATGAAGAATTGATGTTTGATGGAGATATGACGGATGAATTAAAAGAATCTAAAGAAATGTTTACGAATATGAAAGAAAGAGTTAATGGTATTTATGACTCTAGTCTCAATGTTTTAAACTTTTTGATTACGTATAATGATTCTTGGAAATTAGAGGATGGTCAAATTAAATTCGAGACCCAAGAATTATGTGATTATTATGATACGTTAATTTCCCAAGTACAAACAAAAAAAGATGAGTAATCATCTTTTTTTATTGGATTATTATGATAAGAAGATTTTATCCTCTTTTAGGAGCAATTGTTTTTACTATGATATTGATCATACAGTTTTCTGAATCTTTACTTCTGATTAATTCCACATCATCTTCTGTGATTTCTTCATAAACTTCTTGATTGACTAGAATTCTATGAGGATTCTCAATGTAGAATCCTAGACGTTCTAACATCTCTTTTGCGATAAATAGATGTCCATTATTATTACAGATAATGATATTATACTCTTCTCTTTGATTGGTATAAACATCTGCAATCATGATCTTGTAATCTTTAAAGTCTTCTAAATCTCCGTATTTTACTTCATAGCAAGGCTTATTCGTAATCATGGTGACTTCTTTATCTTTTCTAGGGAAGTATCTTGTTGGAATATATAATTTTCTTGTCTTTTGATCTTGATAGATTAACAAGATATCTTGATTCATTAATTCACGAGTTTGTTTTCTTTCTTCTTGGTATTGTTTTTGACGATTATCTTTAAAGGCAGTAATTGTTTCTACTACTTTATTAACAGAATCTTCGTTTGGATATTGTTTTACTGGATGAGGAATATAGATTTGTTTTTTTGGTTTTAATAATTGTTCAATTCCTCGATATCCTACTTTTTCTTCTACTTCTTTTAATTCTGCTTCTGTAATTGAATAACAGTTTTTATCATTAATAATCTTAGGGTTTCCTTCAATGGTAACTCCTTCTCTTTTAAATAACTCATACATCTCTCTTCCTACATAGGTTGTTTTGGTATCATAGTCATAATAATAGATGAATAAGTAATCAGCTGCTTTCATAGGATCGTCTAATTCAATCTCTATTTCATTTCTTTTTAGAATAATTTTATCATTCTTTGTCTCTTGTTCAATTCGAAGAATATCTTCTTCTTTTACATTACAGTAGGTTGCTCCTTTAATGGTTCTTTTGGAAGAAGCTTCTATTTTATACTTTTCACATAAGGTGCTTAAGATATATTTTTTGTGATCATGTTTTGCATCTACATATACAGTAAAAGATAAAACTAATTGTAGATCAAAGATGGTTACAATATTAGGAATTAATCGAACCGATTCTCCTCTTGATTGTTCTTCCATCATACGTAATTCTTGATCACTTACTAGGTAACAAACATTATCTCTAATTGTTTTTTCTTCTGTTAGATCTCCAATATGATAGGTTTCACATAAATCTTTGATTAAATATAGTCCGGTAGATGTTTTATAGACATCATAAATAGCGGTACTTTGGGTACCGATTTCGTTGTTTTCCCTTTTTAATTCTTCTTCCATCTTTACTACGCTCCCTACTATATATCATTATATAATAAAAAAGACTAAATAAATAGTCTTTTTTGTTATTTTTTACCATTTTGAATTTGATTGAATTCTTTTTCCCATTTCATGGCATTTTTTATTAAATTCTTCCATGGTTATTTGTCCATTATTGAGTCTTTCTTGTAACATGGCGAATGCTTTATCATTCATTTCAT
>JAGCSA010000027.1 GCA_017964405.1 Bacilli bacterium | reverse complement strand
TTTCTTTTAATTCTTCTCTTTTTGTTACAAATCTTCTATATAACTCTGTTTGTCTATCAATAAAACCTTCTAGGGATCTTTTCATGGCACATCCATAATAATAGTGTTCTCCGGATGCGAATTCTTCTTTACTATACCCTTCTTGTAATTTCATTTTTTGAAGGCTTTGATAATACTTTCTTCCTGCCCAGTAGTCTTTACTAATGAGTGGGAATTCTATTTCTAATTCTTGTTTACTGGTTACTTGTTTTAATCTTTCGACTCTTTCCATTAATTTCTTTGTCAATTCTTCATTATCTTGGATTGGTTCTCTTACGGGACAATTTAAAAGAATTGTTAATTTCTTTAAAAATTCATCATAAGAAGGACGAATCATTCCAATTAAGTTTTTTCCATCTGTATAACAATCTAATTGTGTGACAAAGTCATCATTAAATTTTTTGTATCGGAATACATCATGAATATTTTCTCTGTTTTTTAAACAAAAGTAATAAAAGTGATCTAGTGATAAGTTTGGATCTAAAGAACACTCTCTAATGAAAGTACCTAGAGAGATACTAACCGTTTTCTTCTCCATAGCCTACACCCCCTATTGGTTGTGTATTATATCACATTTTATAAAAAAAAGAAAGAGGGAAACCCTCTTTTTATAACCAATCGATATTATTGATATCATGATTTACTAATTCTACTACTTGTTTAATATTATGTTTTAGGAATGCATCTTTAATCGTATTGATATCTTTTGTGAATAATTCGATTCTCGATAATAGTAATTCTTCTATCGGAATGATTCCTATTTTTTGAAAATAATGAATGACATCTTGTACATTTTCTCTTTCTAGGATGAATAAGTCTAAGGTACTACTATCATATCTTTGTTTTAACTGTTTGATTAGATTCTCATCGAATCCTTCTTCTAATAGAAAGTCCATGTCTTATTTCCTCCTATCTTGTATGATTTTTTTAATTTTTTCTAAATCCTCTTGACTTAGAATACTATGATATGTAAGAGCGAATAATAAACTATCTTCTAATTGATCTAATTGATAATTCTTTAGAATATTTAAAATTCTTTTTACTTTTAATTTGGAAATTAATACTCCTTCCAAATCATAACGTTGTGGATCAGATGGATCGGTATAAGATTCTAATTCTAAGATTCTAGGATCATCCTCTACTAAATCCTCTAATTCCTCTTCTCTTCCTTTGGCATCTGCAACCGCATATAGGAAGTCTTCTTGATTTGGATAGGTCATCTCTACTGTCATAGTCTTTTCATGTTTATTTTCTTCTGTAATACCACGATAGGATGTATTTTCATATCCACTTCCTGCATATCTTGTAATTTCTCCACGAAGTCTTAAGGTTCTATGGTTGGTACTTGTAAATGGTCCTTCTGGATAGATATAATCTCCTGTTGCTGTATGATCTAAGTAAGAAGCATAAATATTATAGAAAACAAGATCATCTGGAGAAGTAATCGTTGTTGCACGAGACATATTTTCTTTAATATATTGATGACCTTCTCTACTTACTTCTATAAATTGATCTACTACTTCATCAAAGTTATTGGATAATAAACAACTAAGAGCCGGATGCATTAGTTCTCCATACATATCGGTTTTCATGGTAAATCCATATTGGATGAACTTTTGATAATTGGAAACCAATTTGGCATTTGGCATGACTAATAATTCTTTACATTTACGGAAAATATAAGGAATCAAAAATCCAACTTCTTCTAGGAATGCTACATTCTTTTTAAAGTCTTCACTTCTTCCTCTGATCGATAAGGATTCTTTGGATTCTCTATTATCTTCTTTTTGAGAAATCATCGCAGGAATCATCTGATATAAATCTTTTGGATATAGTCCTTTACTACTTGCTAATTCTACGATTTCTTGCATCGTAGCAGCATCTCCCTTTAATAGGATGGCTACTAACTTTATTCCATTTCTCCTTAAATCTAATCTTGGAAATCTTAGGGTATCTAATGCATCAAATACTTCTAAGATTTGATTCATTTTTCCTTGATTTAATAACATTTCTTGTAGATCTTCTTTTAAATCTAGAAAATCATATCGGAAAGATGCAAATATCTCTTTTAATTCTTCTACATTGAGTCTTTCTTGTGGTTTTTCTTCTAAAGAATTGATTTCTTTTTGAATAGCTTGATTATAACGCATAATTCCATAGAGAATACTCCTAGCCTCTTCTTCTGATACATCTTCTTGTTCTAATAATTCTAAAATGAGATCCATTTGGTTAATATAATTCTTATTCTTTGGATCTTCTAGAATTCCTAATAAATATTTTAGATCCTTGATACGATCTGCTAGAGAAGATGCTTTTTTCCAATTTTCTTTTACAATTGCTTCATTCTTTTCTCCAATCATTCTTAATTGATTTTTAAAATCTTCTAAGATTTGTTTTTGTTTTTCTGATAATTGGAAGGTTGTCTGTTTCGTCTGATTTAATTCTAATAGACGACGAATCGATCTTAAAAAGGAAAATTCTGTTTCTCTATCTTCTTCTGTTAGATCGACTTCTGATAATACTTCTGCCAATCCTTCTGGAGATATTTGTGTAATATTTTGATAATCGTCTTCTAATAATGCTAAATTCTGATTGTATTTTTCGAAAGCAGAATGATTTTGTTCTTGGATATCTTCTACTTGTTGTTCACACTGTTCGATGGTTGTTTTTAATAAGGTTACTAAACTCTCTAGTTCTTGACCCATATACATTCTCCTTTCTATTTTTGATATTGAATTGATTCTTCTCCTACTGAATCCGTAAACATACTTTGTAAGTCTCTTCCTAGTAGGATTCTTTGAAGAGCTTTTTCTGACTTTTGTCTTTCCTCTTCTTGTGTTTCTGGATTGTTAATTCTCTCTTTTAAAGCAGCAATTTCTTCTGCATATCTTCTAATTCTTTGATCTTGATCTCTCATGACGTCTCTACCGGTTGTAAGAGAAGCTCCTACTACAATAGAGTCTTTCTTTCCAATCGGAATAAAATATACTTTGGTACGAGCAGAAGAAGTATAACGAATTCCTTGTTTTTTCATTGCTTTAAAGGAAGCATTTACTGGTTGTGCTCCTACCATATTGATTTCACTTCTATTTTGAATTAAATGGATTTGGTTTTTGACCTCTGAGTATTGTGCATTGGATACCATTCCACTGTTACTACCGAATCCTAAATCATTCTCTAATACAGAAGTATCTCCTTCCATTAGGAAATAGAGTGTTCCTTGTTCTTCTTTCGGTACTTCAATCGTACTTTGTATTTCTTTTACACAGTCTAATATTTCTTTCATTTTATGAGCTAGAATGGAACGAGTTCTAATATCTTCTTTTGATACTACTTCTAATAATTCTCTTAATACAAGGATTTCATAAGCAGCTTCTACTTCTACTCTTTCTTCTCCTTCATATGCTTTTCTTTCATAGACTTGTCTTCTGTTTTCTTTTTCTTGGTAGAGATTTGTCATGAATTGATGAATCCTTTCTCTTTCATCTCTTGAAAGAGACTCTGTCATTTTTTCTCTTTCTTCTGCGAAAGAAAAAGCTTCTTCCATGATATCTTCTATTTCTTCTTCTGTATAGTTTTCTGCTTGTCCATGGAATGTAATTCGATTCAATTCTTCTCTTTTTCTTTGGAGTGTTTCATCATATTTCAAAAAAAATTCTTCTAATGCTTCTCGTGGTGTTTTTCCTTCTTCTTGGATACTGGTTGTCATTTCATCTCTGATTAAATCCATGGCACTTTCTACTTGTTCTTTTTCTTCTTCTGTTGCATTCTTTATATGAATCATTACCATAAAGTCATCATTTACAACTTTCACAATTCTTTCGATGATTTCAGGATCTGATAATAATTCTTCTATTTCTTTTATAAAATCTGGAGGCATGACGAAAATTTCTTCTTCTACTTCTTCCTCTTCCTTTTTTTCTTCTTTCTTAGGCTCCATTGGTCCCATTTGATACATCTCAATATTATGACGAATCAAATCTCCTAACAGAAGTCTTTTCTCTTGATCCGATAAATTAGAACGTTCTAGAGATTCTTCTAGGAAATCAATATCTTCAATCGGAAGTAATTCTTCTCCTTCTAGAATGGATCCTAGTAAGACTAATCGATCTAATTGAAGAGATAATTTTCCTTCTTCCTCTGTTAATTCTTCGATACTGGTTTCTTGTAAATATTTTTCTATTTTAGTTAATAAGGTATTTAAATTCTCAAAAGCTAATTCCTTTTGAGCAGATAATTCTTCTAGATCTAGTAATTCTTCTTCCTTTAGATAATATAAATTTACAATTTCTTGTAGAATATTATCGACAATTTCTTGATCTTTAAATAGTTTTAATAATCGTTTCTGGAATTCTTCTTTCTTATCATCTTCTAGACTCATATAAGAAGTAGAAAAATTTATTTTTGATTTTTCAATTTCTTCTTTTATTTTTTGAAATAAAAGATAATCATTCTTTTCTTTTTCAATTTGATCCAATTGGGTTCCGATTTCTAATCCAAAGGATTCTAATTGTTCCAGAAAATGATCTAGTATTTCTTGATTTTCTTCTATTATGGTCATACTAACACCTCAATACCCTATTCTATAATTCATTATATCATTCTTTTGGAAGAAATCCATCCATAATCTATAGTTTTTATTGCTTTTTTTTGTTTTTTTTGGTAGAATTGACTTGTTTACAAAAAGTGAGGTGAGAATATGCCAAATATTAAAAGTGCAAAAAAGCGTATGCGTTCTAATGCAAAGAAAGCAGATGTTAATACATTAGTTTCTTCTAGCATGAAGACTGCTGTTAAAAAAGTTGAAAAGGAAGTTAAAGCCGGTAATAAACAAGAAGCTAGTAACAATCTAAACATTGCTTTACAAAGAATTGATAAAGCAATGGGAAGTGGTTTAGTTCATCAAAATAAAGCTGCTCGTTTAAAATCAAGATTAATTAAATCTGTTAATACCATGGAGTAAGACCAATTATTGTAATTGGTTTTTTTCATGCTTTACATTCAAAAAAGAAAAACATATTTACTATTTCATAGCCTTATCTTACAATAGATATAGGAATGGTGAGATGTATGAAAAAAATCGCAAGTACCTTACTTCTACTCGGTTTCCTATTTATATTAGCAGGCGTTGTTTTTCGATATAAAGACGATGTTTATATATTTGTAGATCAATACTTATCTCCAGCGAAATATGTGACGATTGGAGAAGTCAATGAATATTACCGAGATTATGATTTTACGTTTGTACAAAATACTGATAATTTTATTCCTCAAAATAGACAGGATATTTTAAATATTTATTATACGATGATTAATGCCGGTAAAAGTGAATTTACTTTTTATTGTACCGATGTCTATGATGGGTGTATTACAGAGATTCAAAATATAGCGAATGATCAAACAATTCTTTCAGACATTAATAATTATGTACATCCTTATAATGGATTTTCTCATATTGAAACAGAATATGATAATTTAGGAAGAATTAGTATTCATGTCATGAGAAATTATAGTGCAGAAGAAATAACAGAAATCAATCAGAGAGTGGAAGAATTATCCTTAGAGTTAATTGATTTTAATGATAGTCCAACCAATAATATTAAAAGAGTTCATGATTATATCATTGAACATTCTGAATATGATTCTGCTAGAAGTGATCATGATGATACTACTTATGAATCTGATATTGCTTATGGACCTCTTTTTCAAGGAAAAGGTGTCTGTGGTGGTTATACTGATTTGATGCAGTTATTCTTAGAAAAAATGAAAATTAAGAATTTTAGAGTTTCTTCTGAGAAACACGTATGGAATGCTGTAGAAGTAGATGGGGTTTGGTATAATTTAGACTTAACTTGGGATGATCCTGTATATAGTGATGGCAGTCAAGCTTTGGAACATAATTTCTTCTTAATCTCCACTGCCCGTTTAAAAGAGATTGAAAAAGAAGAGCATGATTTTAATTTAGATCATTATCCAGAATTACAATAAAAAAGAGCTATTAAGCTCTTTTTTTTATGTCTGTTTCTATTTGATCGATTGTATTTTGAAAATTCTCAAAGTCTACTTCATACCAATGCGTATCAAATTGGTGTTTAAAGAATGTGTATTGTCTTTTGGCATATCTTCTAGAGTTTTGTTTGATCTCCTCTACTACTTCCTCTAATGTTTTTTTCTTCTCAAAATAGTCCATAAACTCTTTATAACCAATTCCACTCTTTAGAATTCTAGAAATTGGATATTTTTCTTTTAAAGATTCTACTTCTTCTAATAGACCATTTTCCATCATATTTTCTACTCGTTTGTTAATTCTTTCATAGAGAAGATCTCTGTCACAGGTTAGACCAATTACATGAATGGGATATAGACATTCATCTTTTTCATACGTAATTTCTTCTTTATTTTCTAATTTATTTAATAATCTTACTAATCGTTTTCTATTTTGTACTTCTGGTAATAATTCTACTTTATATTTCTTGATTTGTTCTAGTATTTCTAAATTTGTTAATTCTTCATATTCTTTATAGGTAGTTCCTTCTGTGAACTGATAGTTATAAAGAGCTGCTTTGATATAGAGACCAGTTCCTCCTACAATGATGACTCTTTTGCCACGAGAGGTAATTTCTTCTATTATTTGTCTACAATCTCTTTGATAATCAAAAACGGTATAATCATCATCTACCTCTTTGATATCCATTAAATGATTTGGAATTCCTTCTCTTTCTTCGATAGAAGGTTTTGCACTACCAATATTTAATTCTTTGTAGATGGATACACTATCTCCATTGATGATTTCAGCATTCCATTTTTTAGCAAGTTCTACACTACATTTTGTTTTTCCAACTCCTGTTGGACCTACTATTACAATAATATCTTCCATGATTCCTCCTAATCTAGTTGTCTCTTGAATAGTTTTTCTAATTCATACTTTGTATATGTAATAATGGTTGGTCTTCCATGAGGACACGTAAATGGATTTTCACAATAGCGAATATTTTCTAATATCCATTCTTGGTCTTCTTTGGAAATATAATCTCCTGCCATAACGGACATACGACAGGCTGTTGTTGCAGCCATTCTCCATACAAATTGATCAAAATCAAAGTCTTTTTTATCAATGATTAGATCCATTAATTTTCGAATAATATCTTCTGCTTTTTCTTCAGGAATCCAACTAGGATGACTTCTAACTAAAATCGTATTAAACCCAAATTCATCAAAAACAAATCCATATTCTTCTAGAATGTGCAATCTTTCTTTTGCCAAGATAAATTCATCTTTTCTAAGTTCTATCTTGATCGGAATTAATAAATCAATGACTTGTTTTTGTTCTTTGATTTCTTTTAATACTTTTTCATAATTAATTCTTTCTGCAGCAGCATGTTGATCAATTAAATACATTCCTTCCTCATTTTCTGCCACAATGTATGTGAATAAGATAACTCCAATCGGATGCATCTTTTTAATTCTTGGTTCTTTTTCTTCTTCTACTTCAAATGGAAGAGATTCTTCTAATTCTTTTTTCTTTTCTTTTTTTTCTTCATGTACTTCAAAATCTAATTTGATTTCTTCATATTTAGGTGTTTCTATCTCTTCTTCTATTTCTTCTTTTTTTACAATTTGTCTATGAACTTCTGATACAGAATAACTATCTCTTACTGATACTTCTGGGATTAATGTTAATTCTTCTAATTTAGAAGTAATCGTTTTCACTAATAAATCTTTTAGGGAATCTAATTTTGAGAATTTAATATCCATTTTGGTTGGATGAATATTAATATCTACTAAGATAGGATCTACTTCGATATTTAAAATAATAATGGGATATCTATCTTTATGAATATACGTGTGATAACAATCGATGATGCATTTATTTAATTCATTATTTTTAATGACTCTACCATTTACTAATGTTGTTAAAGAGTTTCTGGTTCCTTTGGTTACTTCTGGATATGAGATATATCCATGAATCAAATAGTCATCATTCTCATTTTCGATAGGAATCATTTTTTTTGTGATATCTGCTCCATAGATTTCATAAACTACTTTTAATTGATCCCCTTTTCCATCGGTTTGTAATAAGACTTTCTCATTATTTACTAATGTGAATTTGATATGGGGATAAGATAAAGCCATTTTATTCATATAATCTACAATATACGATAATTCTGTATATAAATTTTTTAAATATTTTAAACGTACGGGTGTGTTATAAAATAAGTCTTTTACAAGAATAGTTGTTCCTTTTTGTAGATCACATCTCTCTACTTTTTTGTCTTTTCCACCAGAGATGGTTATTTTGGTTCCTATGGTTCCATTACTGGTTTTTAATTCCATATTAGAGACACTTGCGATAGAGGGAATTGCTTCTCCTCTGAAGCCCAATGATTCAATATTGAATAAATCATCTAATTTCTTTAATTTGGACGTAGCATGGCGTTCAAATGCCATGACAGCGTCTTCTTCATCCATTCCTACTCCATTGTCTCTTACTTCTATTTCTTTGACACCTGAGTCTACTAGACGAACGGATATTTCATCTGCTTCTGCATCTATCGAGTTTTCTACTAGTTCTTTTACCACATTCATACATTTTTCTACGACTTCTCCTGCAGCAATCTTATTGGCCAGTACTTCGTCCATTACTTGTATCTTACTCATGGTATCACCTCTTTTTCATTATATCATTTTCTGGCATGAAAAAACATTGTTTTCACAATGCTTTTTAATAACCGGTACAGACTACTCCATTGAGACTTTCGATGGTTTTAGATACCGTATCATAGGTGGTTACTCCCCCTTCTGTTTTTTTAATTCTTTGAAACGTAAAGGAATAACGATTTTTAAAACCAGAACAACATTCATCTACGACATAGATGAATTGATCCAAAGCTCCTTTTCCTTCTCCTTTGACTAAACCAATTGTTACTCTACCCTTACAACTAGATCCTTTATTGGAAGGATCATTTGCATTTCCTAGGTATCCTTCATTGACTAAGGTTTCAAAAGTAATACCGGGAGCGGTTGTCTCTTTAATAATATAAGTTTGTACTGTAGAAGATTCTGTCTTTAACTTGGTTTCTACAGCTGCTCCTGGATGATCCATTACATATTCTTCTGCTGCTGTTGCAGCGGAACTTGCTAATACTTTATAGGCTCTATTTCTTGCATAATCTGCATAACTTGTATATCCTGCAATTGCCATTACCATTAATATGGATAAAATGGTAATCGTT
Organism: Bacilli bacterium; assembly: GCA_017964405.1. GTDB lineage: Bacteria > Bacillota_I > Bacilli_A > RF39 > UBA660 > UBA3789. Next base: position 3,037 of record JAGCSA010000027.1, on the reverse strand, counting down.
GCTAGTATTTCTACCATGGTAAATCCTTTTTGATTCATTCTATCATCCTCAATTCTACTTCTATTTTACACCATTTCTTTTAAATAGGAAAATAGTTTTTCTGCTAAGTCATGTCCAATCACTGTCTCTAATTCTTCTATGCTTGCTTCTTTCATTTTTTTCAAGGATCCAAATTTCTTTAATAATTCTTTTTTTCTGACTTCTCCTATTCCCGGAACACTATCTAATAGACTGGATAATGCTCCTTTTGCTTTGATATTTCTATGATACGTAATGGCATATCGATGTACTTCTTCTTGAATTCTTGTTAAAAATAAGAATAATTTAGAATCTTTCTCTACTTTTAAGATTTCATATTGCTCATTCATTATATAACTGGTTCTATGATTCTTATCTTTTACTAATCCAATAATTGGTATTTTTAAGTTTAGAGAATCTAATATTTCTTTCGCAGCACTTATTTGTAATTGTCCCCCATCCATGACAATTAAATCTGGAGTATAAGACTCTTCCATAATCGTTTTAAAATATCTTCTATATAATACTTCTTTCATGGCAGATAAATCATCTTTTACTTCTGTTGAAATTTTATACTTTCTGTATAAGTCTTTATTCGGAAGAAAATCATCAAATACAACCATTCCTCCTACATAGAAGGTTCCAAATAAATGAGAGTTATCAAAGGATTCCATTCGATGTAATTCTTTTAATCCTAATAAGTCTTTTAATTCTTTCAGTGCTTTTTCTCTTTCTTCATCATCTCGTTTTAATGTCTCTTTTTCTAAATCCATTTGTTCTTTTGCATTTTCTTTTGCAAGATCCATTAACTTCTTTAATTTTCCTTTTTGAGGTTTTGTTACTTTTAATTGGAAATATTCTTTTAATAGATTTTCATCTAACTCTTCTGGAATTAATAATTCACTTGGTAAAACTCCTTTTTCATAGAATTTTACTAAGTATTCTGTTACTTCATTTTCGATATCTCCTAGAGAAGAAATGATTTCATTATGTCTTCCAAATAAGAGTCCTTGTCTTACAAAGAATATTTCGATTCCTAAATAGTTGTTTTCTTCATAATAATTTACTAAATCAAAGGATTGATTATTATTTAAATCAATTTGTTGTTTTTTCAAGGTTGTATGAATATCTTCTAACATATTTTTTAATTCTAATGCTTTTTCATAATTGAGATTTTCACTTGCGATTTGCATCTCGTCTTCAATCTTTTTAGAGATAATTGTGGCATCTCCTTTTAAGAAAGAAATAATTTCTTTTTTCATTTCCTCTATTTCTTCTTGTGGTATTTCTTTACAACAATATCCTAAACATTCATGAATATGATAATAGAGACACAATTCTTTCTTTAATTTTTCACATTTTCGTAAGGGATAAATCCGATTAATTTGATTGACTGTTTTTCTAGCTGCTTGTACATTGGGATAAGGTCCATATAAATGATTTTTATTCTTTTTTCGATGAACATTTCTTACGATCTTTAATACGGGGTATTTATCATTTGTTAATTCAATATATGGATAGGATTTATCATCTCTTAATAAGATATTATATTTGGGATCATATTTTTTAATGAGTGTTATTTCTAATAATAAACTTTCTAATTCTGAGGAGGTTACGATATATTCGAAATCATCAATGTCTTCTACTAACATTCTTGTCTTTCCAGTAACGGTTCTTGTGAAATAACTACGAAGTCTTCTCTGTAAGTTTTTGGCTTTTCCTACATAGATAATAACTCCTTCTTTATTCTTCATTTGATAACTACCTGGTTTCGTAGGAACAAGAGCTAGTTTTTCTTTGAAATCTTTCATAGGGATCCTCCTTTCAGACTTATTTTATAACAAAAAAAAGAAGTATGCAATGATACTTCTTTTGATTCTATTTTTATTCAGATGATGGAACTGTATATGGATCGTATGGTTCATCACCTGTTGCTTCAATTACGTCAAATGGTACATCATTACCATTTTCATATTGAATAGAACGTTTGGTATCTCCATAATACAATACATTTCCATTAACATTGGCACCGTTATTTAAGAACCATTCATAATCACAGTTTGATTTATGCATTTCTCCATCTGGTGTTTGATAGTAAATCCAGCTTGTATTTGGATCTTGGAATAAGTTGGTTCCATCTTCTGCTGTACAAACATATACGGCAGAATAATCTCCGATTTGAACGGTATCTCCTGCTACTACTGTGACAGGAGCTGCTGTTTCTACCGGTGCAGGTTCTGGAGCTGCTGTTGGCTCTGGAGGTGTATCTCCTGCATCTGGTGTCTCAGATGATTCTTCTGGAGCTGCCTTTGGTGTTGGTGGAGCATCCTCTTCTGCTGAAGGACTTTGATCTAATGGATTGGCATCTCCTGCTGATACAAATTCAAATGGTGCATCCCCATCGAATGTTGCTTCTCTTGTAACATCTCCTGGATAAACAACTTCTCCATTAACGTTTGCTCCATTATTTTGGAACCAATCATAAGTAGCATTTGTTTCATGTAAGTTTCCATCAGCATCTTGGTAATATAGTCTTCCACTTGTTCCAGGATCTTTGTATAAGCATGTTCCATCTTCTAAAGTTCCTACGAATACAACGGCATCGTCTCCTACCTTTACCATATCTCCATTTTCAACTGTGATTGGTTCTGTAGGAGCATCTTCTCCCTCGGAGCCACCATCATCTCCACTTGAAGTAGGAGTTGGAGTTCCTTCTGTTGCTGGAGTTCCAGCTGCTCCTCCTCCTGTTCCTCCACCGGTTGATCCGGAGAAGGAAATAGATGCTAACGTTGCAAATAAACTATTGGCATTCTCTACTTCTGCCTCTAAATCTTCTTCAAATTGTGCTAAAGCTTCTTCTAAAGCTGTATAATCAGGATTTGCTTGTGTTTCATAAACATCTTCATAATGGAAGCCAGTATCTGTATTGCTTCCTCCTTGGTAGGAAGGTCTCCAATCTGGATTATTCGCTACTTTCTTGGTTCCTGTTTTTACTCGAACTGTTTTTGGAGTTGTTTGC